>NZ_RKSM01000001.1:315946-631893 GCF_008729015.1 Haloarcula sp. CBA1129 | reverse complement strand
GGTCGGTATCGGTCCCGGCTCCATCTGTACGACCCGCGTGGTCACCGGTGCAGGAATGCCCCAGATCACCGCCGTCGCGCAGGTCGCCGACGTGGCGAGCCAGCACGATGTGCCGGTCATCGCCGACGGCGGCATCCGGTACTCCGGCGACGCCATCAAGGCCATCGCTGCCGGTGCGGACGCGGTGATGCTGGGCTCGTACTTCGCTGGGACTGACGAGGCTCCGGGCCGTGTCATCACGATGAACGGCAAGAAGTACAAGCAGTACCGCGGGATGGGCAGCGTCGGCGCGATGAACGAGGGCGGCGGCGAGCGATACCTCAAAGACGACGAGGAGGGCGAGGAGTTCGTCCCCGAGGGCGTCGAAGCCGCGACGCCGTACAAGGGCTCGCTGGCCTCCGAACTCCACCAGCTTGTCGGTGGGATGCAGTCCGGCATGGGCTATGTCGGGGCCGAGACGATTCCCGAGTTCAAGCAACGTGCAGAGTTCGTGCGGGTCTCTGCCGCGGGACAGCAGGAGAGCCACCCACACGACGTGATGATTACGGACGAAGCACCCAACTACAGCCCCGACAGCTAAACGCTGACGACTGGCAGGGACGAAAAGAGCCGAAACCGATTATAACGCGGTTTCGCAGGCCGGACTACACGCTTCTTTCTCCGCTGCGTTCGCGTCGGGATACGCTTTGAACGACTCACCACAGCTCGAACACTCGAACGTGTCGAAGTCGGACATAGCGGACTACCATACTCGCGCCGCGGAAAAAATTATTTCGGGATTGTCGTTCAGTCGTAGTAGTCTTCGTCCAGCGGCAGTTCTGTCCCGGACGACGTGACTTTGTCGACGGTCGCCTCCAGACGGAGTGTCTCGCTGCATTCGGGGCAGATGGCCGCCACGTCAACCTGTAGAGAGTCACCGGAGTCGTAGATTCCCAGAACCTCCGCGTCAGAGGCGTACAGATACTCCGCCGACAGTTCGTGCTCGTGGTTGCGAGCGTAGTCGTACGTCATACGTGCCCGCTACACTCCCAGTTGTGTTGATGCTTTCGGCGATTCTCAGTAACAGCACATACAGGGGGCCCACCCAAAGCGACTGGCATGAGCGACTACACTGTCGAAGTTGGGACGTGGGAGGAGTTCGAAGAGGCGGCAACAGCCGTCCGAACAGCGGTGTTTGTCGAGGAACAGGGCGTTTCCGAGGACGAAGAACTCGACGGGAACGACTCGGATGCCGTCCAGTTTCTGGCCAGTGACGGCGAACAGCCCGTCGGCACGGCTCGACTCCGGTTCCCCGAGTCCACGGTCGGCAAGGTCGAGCGGGTCGCAGTCAGGGAACCTCATCGGGGGGATGGCGTCGGCGCAGCGCTGATGCGAGCCGCCGAAGACGCCGCGCGTGACGACGGCGCGACGAAGCTCAAACTCCACGCACAGACCCATGTCGAGCCGTTTTATCAGCAGCTCGGCTATGAGACGGTCAGCGACGAGTTCGAGGAGGCCGGTATCCCACACGTCGAGATGCGGAAGCAACTGAACGGCTGAGCTGACTGTACGTCGATCAACGAGCCAAGCGGTCGGCCTTCGCAGTTCACTTTCGCTCGATATCCGCTTCGCTCCTCACGGATGAGTCAGCGCAAAAGCGGGCCGGAAGGGATTTGAACCACGGTCGGACGTGCTCGTTCCGCTGTGCGCGACCTCCCTAGCTCAAACCCTTCGAGCGTTTTCACTGCTCACGTTCGTTCGCCGGAAAACGGGCCGGAAGGGATTTGAACCCTCGACCGACGGCTTAAGAGGCCGTCGCTCTGCCAGACTGAGCTACCGGCCCAGTGCACTCATTTCTCTGGACGGCCCGGTAAAATAGGTTTTCATTCGGACGCCTCGTGTCGGTCGGTCTCACGACTCTTGCACACACAGTCGGCTAGCAGCGATGGACTGGCATAAGAACCGTGCGAGGCGCGACGATTACCGTCTTGGGCGACGTTTGACCGCCTCTCGAGTCGCTCTCACAGGAGGCCGTTCCCAGTTGGTGGAGAAATAGCTGGCATTAAAGAGGCTTGACGCCAAGCGATACAGACACTAATGAGTACAGCCAGCGGCATCACGATGGCCTCTATGTCGACCTACGCCATCCTCGGGTGTGGGAGTGTTGGCCACGCCGTGGCGGAAGAACTCGTCGAGGAGGGGAAAGACGTACTCATCCTCGACGCGGACGAGGGACGGGTCGAGGCGCTCCGTGATCAGGACCTCAACGCACAGCAAGCCGATATCTGCGAGACTAACGTCGCCCAGACGGTTGCCGACCGTGATGTGGTCCTCATCATGTCCCCGGACGTAAACGCCAACGCCGAGGCAGTCCAGAACATCCGCGAGTCCGGCGGCGAGCAGTTCATCGTCGCACGCGCCGACGACCCGGTGTCGGCCGACGACCTGACCGAACTCGGCGCGGACGTGGTCATCAACCCCTCCGCGGTCATCGCGGACTCGGCGCTTCGAGCGCTAGAAACCGGCGAACTGGAGTACAAGGCCTCACAGCTCGGGGATGTCATCGACGGGACCGAGGAACGCATGGCGATACTCATCCACCGGTCGCCGGACCCCGATTCCATCGCATCGGCGGCCGCGCTACGGTCCATCGCCGCGAGCCGCGACGTAGAGGCCGATATCATCTACGAGGGCGAAATCGGCCATCAGGAGAACCGCGCGTTCGTCAACCTCCTCGGTATCGAACTGACCTCGAACGAGGATGTCGACCTCAAAGAGTACGACACGTTCGCGCTCGTAGACGTTGCCAAGGGCGGCGAACCGGCTATCGACACGGTAGACATCGTCATCGACCACTACGAGCACGAACACGAACTCGAACACGACGCTGCCTTCTCCGATATCCGGCCGAATATCTCGGCCACGTCGACGATTCTGACGAAGTACATTCAGGAGTTGGACCTCAACCTCGACCAGAGCGTCGCTACGGCACTGCTGTACGGCATCCGCGCCGAGACGCTGGATTTCAAGCGGGACACGACGCCGGCGGACCTGACCGCCGCGGCGTACCTGTACCCCTTTGCCGACCACGACACGCTCGAACAGGTCGAATCGCCGTCGATGAGTCCGGAAACGCTTGACGTGCTCGCCGAGGCAATCCGAAACCGCGAGGTGCAGGGAAGCCATCTCGTCTCCAACGCCGGGTTCATCCGGGACCGCGACGCGCTGGCGCAGGCAGCCCAGCATCTCCTCAATCTGGAGGGAATCACCACGACGGCAGTGTTCGCCATCGCCGACGACACTATCTACCTCGCTGCACGCTCGAAGGACATCCGGATGAACATCGGCAAGGTACTATCGGACGCGTTCGGGGGGATGGGCGAGACGGCGGGCCACTCCACCGACGCCAGTGTGGAGATACCGCTCGGCATCTTCACCGGACTGGATACGAGCGACGACAACAGAGATACACTGCTTGAACTCACTGAAGAAGCGGTCAAACGGAAACTGTTCGAGGCAATGGGCGTCGACAGCTCCAGTAGCGAGAGTTCGAACGGGAACTAGGCGGGGACTTCTTCTTCTTCGTCGCTGGCCTCGGGCTGGCGGAGCCGCTCGACGATATCGCTGACGATGACGACATCGCCGACAGCCTGCACCCACCGGTACGGAATGATGACGCCCCGTGCTGCGTTCACTTCCTCGTCGAACAGCTCCGTGTTGAGCTGGTGGAGTGCCAACCCTGTCACTTCCTTGCGGTCGAGTTCCAGCCGAAGGTCCTCGACTTCACCGACGAACACACCGTTTTTCGAATACACCTCGCGACCAACGAGGGCTGTAATCTCCTGTGGCAGATTCTCCATTCCCATACGACGGTGGTTGGTCGGACGGCTTATAAAGCTTCTTTGCGACTGAAACGTCTCCAATTCGGTAGAATAAATGCCACGTGGCACTCCCGGCCAAGGACCGCTGGGCTCATGCCGACACCGCTATCGGTATCTCCGCGTAAATAGCAGTCGCCTGTCTGGGTCGCGGGACTTTTGTTCCGCTTCCCCGTTCGCTCGGTATGCTCAGTCCCGGCGACCCCGCCCCGGACTTCGACCTGCAGGGGACCACGGACGGCGGTGTTGGTGCCTATCGGCTGTCGGCCGCAACGAACCGTGCGCCGGCAGTCGTGGCCTTCCTCCCCGGCGAGGATCCCGATTCGCGGACCCTTCTCACGGAGTTAGCCCAGACGGACTGGGCGAGCGTATCGGACGCTGTCGCAGTCTTTGGCGTTCTCCCGGCGGGTATCGACGACTGTCGGTCGCTCGCGGCGGCGTTGTCGCTTCCCTACCCGCTGCTGGCCGACACCCACGGCGTCGCTACCCAGTTCGGCGTCCGAAAACAGGGCAGGACCGTGCAGCGAGCGGCGTTTGTCGTTGACCAGCGCTGTCGTGTTCGGGTGGCGACAGCGTTCGACGACATCGACGGGACCGTGCCGGGCCTCGACACGGTTCTGCGCGGCCTTGCCGAGTTGTAGCTACTCACCGCGGTCCAGTTCGCTCTCTAGCAGCCCGTAGATGTACACGTCCTCGTAGCGGCCATCGCGGAACCAGTGGTCCCGCATCGTCCCCTCCCGCTGGAACCCCGCCTTTTCGAGCACGCGTTGAGAGCCCTCGTTGCCGGCGAAGACTTTCGCGTACACCCGGTGGAACCGTCGCTCTTGAAAGGCGTACTCGGTGAGCGTCCGAGCGGCGTCGGTCGCGTAGCCGTTGTCCCACGCGTCCGGCGCGAGCCAGTAGCCGAGCTCGGCCATTCCGATCCGGTCTGTGACGTCGTTCAGCCCGATGATGCCGACCGCCTCGCCGTCGACACAGACGAGCAGGTGGACATCATCGGTCTCACCGCTGGTGACGGACTCGACCCACTCACGTTCAGCCCGTTCGGAAATCGGCTCCGTGGCTGAGAGGCCGTGTCTGACTTCCGGGTTGTTGACCGTCTCTTGCAGGAACGACACGTCTTCGTCTTCGACCGTTCGGAGCGTTATTGTCTCGCCCCGGAGGAACGCTGGTCCGGGCATACACAAGCCGACGAGGGGATACTGAAAGAAGCTTCGGGAAGTGTGTGAAACCCTTTCAGGGAGTCCACTCAGTAGCGAGGAGGCCATACTCCAGCAGGTCGACGTATTCGCCGTTGACGAAGGCGTGGTCGCGGCGTCGTCCCTCCTGTTGGAATCCCACTTTTTCGAGCACACGCGCGGAAGCCGGGTTGGTGGCGTAGCAGTCCGCACCGAGTTTGTTCAGTCGCAGTTCCTGAAACGCATACTGTGCGAGACAGTCCACAGCATCGGTCGCGTAGCCGTTGCCCCAGTGATCCGGACAGATCGAGTACCCGAGCACACCAAATCCCCACGGGTGGTGGTCTTCGTGAAGCAGACACGTCCCCACCGGCTCATCGTCCACACAGACGACGAAGTGCGTGTCGGCGTCGCGACTGTCGAGGTCTTCGGCGGCAGACTCGGAGAGTGGCTCGTTGAAGCCGATATTATGCCGGACCTGCGGGTCGTTTAATAACCGCTGTAGCAGGTCGCTATCGGCTGCTTGCTGCGGGTGGAGCGTCACCCGCTCGCCGTGGCTGAACACTGGTCCTGACACGCCTGAACCCATTCACAGTTGATACAAGGGTGTTGTTGTAGTATGAGTGACGGTAGCACAGAGTACCAGACAGTGCAGAACGACACGTCAAAGGGAACCCAGCACTGCTCTGGGGTATGGGAACGCCGTTGGAGTCACGTGAGGAACAGGCAACGGAAGTCGTCGACCGACTGCACGAGGAATACCCCGATTCGACTATTTCACTGACCTACAGTAATCGTCTGGAACTGCTGATTGCCGTCGTCCTCTCCGCACAATGTACCGACGAGCGAGTCAACGAGGTCACGGCAGACCTGTTCGAGAAGTACCAGAGTGCCGAGGACTACGCCGCGGCCACCGAGGAGCAACTCGCCGAGGATATCTACGGGATCACGTTCCACAACAACAAGGGCGGCTATCTGCAGGGAATCGGTGAGATTCTGGCCGAGGAACACGACGGCGAGGTACCTGACACGATGTCGGCGCTAACCGACCTGCCGGGCGTCGGTCGCAAGACGGCAAACGTCGTCCTTCAGCACGGCCATGACATCGTCGAAGGCATCGTCGTCGATACACACGTCCAGCGCCTGTCGCGGCGACTGGGACTCACTGAGGAAGAGCGGCCGGAGGCTATCGAGCAGGACCTGCTCGACGTGGTTCCCAGCGATGAGTGGCAACAGTTCACGCATCTGCTCATCGACCACGGACGAGCGGTGTGTGGCGCACGATCCGCGGACTGCGAGGCGTGCGTGCTCGCAGACATCTGTCCCTCCGAGAAAGGGGACAGCGACGTCGACCTCGCCAGCGGCGAGGCGTGGTAGCCCCGCGCACTTCAGTTGTCGTCCTCACCGAGGCGAACAGTGAGAACAGGCACATCAGACGTTCTAACGACTTTTTCGGCGACGCTGCCGAGTAGATACCGTTCGACCCCCGTTCGACCGTGGGTCCCCATGACGACGAGGTCGATGTCGTTTTCGTCGCTGTAGTCGAGGATTGCGCTGTGTGGTGGGCCGCGTTCAACAGCAGTGACAGTGTCGACTGTGTCGATCTCGTCTGCCGCCGCGTCGACGATAGCCTGTGACCGCTTCTGCAGCGACGAGTCGATATCGTGTTCCTCGCCGACCATACCCGGCTCTGATTCGTCGTGCTCCTCCGCAATCATGCCGGTCGTCGCTCCTTCCGGGCCTGCGCTGGTCATCCCGATATGCGGTGACGACGTATCGAGGACAGTCATAATGTGTAACGCCGCGTTGTGCGTCTCGGCAAGACCCCGTGCGTGTGCCAGTGCGGCTGCTGCTCCGTCGCTACCGTCCGTTGGAAAGAGGATGCGTTCGTACATTGGAACCACAGCTAGCGATAGACATGCAAGACTAATGAAACATAGAGGCTGTTCGCAGATTCCGAGAATCAGACCCGCTGTCAGCGGCGCTTACGCCACGTACCGGAGTGCATACCGGGCGATACCGACCAGATACGCCAGCAGCCAGAAGATGACGTATCCGAACACGCCGATACGGAGTCGAGACCGCCAGTGGCTGAACGTCTCATCGCCGATTTCGTCTAGCAACAGGTCTTCGTCGTACTCGTTGTAGAGGTCGTGCTCCCGTTTTGCACGGAAGATACGAACGATCCCTGTCCCGCCGAAGGCGAGCAGCGCGTAGGCCTGCAGGCCGAGCATCGCGTGGACAGCGGACAGGCCGCCGAGTTGGTCCGGCAGGCGCGGGATCATCCAGAACACCATCGGGACAGTCGTCAACACGAGCCCTGTTGTGACGAACTTCAGATGATGTACGAGCACGTCCCAAGTGACCGGCTCTGTCTCGATGATGTAGTACGCGCCGTACAGGAAACAGGGGAGGCTAAGCGTCACCGACAGCAACACGACTGTGGCCACGAGGCCGTCCGACACCATGGGCCGACCTAGGGACAGTGCTCGCTAAAGACTGCCGGATGCAGCAGGTCAGAACTTGTAAGCCGTCGCGGTCCGTACAGTCGGGCAATGGCCGACCCGGACTCGACGTCTCCCACGGAGGACGAGCGCGGGAACACCTCTGCGGACGCGGTAACTGCCGAAACCGAGCCCGGCAAACACGGAGCTGAGGACGACAGCACTGTGGCGGACGATGGCGGCGAGTCAGGCGAGGAACTCGATACCGAAGCGCTCCGAAAGCAGGTCGAAGAGAAGTACGACTTCGACAACTTCGGCCCGGCGGACATGGCCGAGATGACCGCCGAGGAGTGGGACGTCGCCTTCGACGAGGAGTCTTGGATTACCGGCGACGACCTGCTTGACCGAGTCACGCGAGACCTCCGAAACCGCGTCGCAAACCGCGACGTGTTCGCCCGTATCGAGCGCCACCGGGACCCGCCGCGGGTGCTTGCGTACTCCGACGAGGGATACGCTGTCGTCTATCCCGATGGCAGCCTCGAAGGCGAGGGGACCGTCATGCGTGACGTAAAGCCCACGGTCGCGCTGTGTTCCATGGATTCCTACGACGTGCCCGAAAACGTCCCCGACAGGCCCCTTCCCCAGCCGGAAGAGGTGCCCGAAGGAGGCGGTGAACTCGGGAACTGGATGCTGCAGGCGATTGCCGGGGCACAGTTTTTAGCCGGGATTGCACTGCTGGGGGGCGCAGTACTTGCGACCGCTGGCGTCATCGGCAACAGAGGGACCAGCATCGCGCTGCTAGTCGTGGCCGGCGTTGCCTTCCTCGGTGTGTCGCTCGTCCTCTTTTTCACCGTCGCAAACGCACGACTCTCGGATACGTTCCGCTCCGAGGAGTACAGAGACAGACTGCGGGCTATCGGACTCGAGGACGGCGAACGACCGGAGTTCGTCCCAGAGCTCGACCCGGAGAATTCGGGGTCTCCCGACGGGGGCAGCGAGACTGACGAAGCCGGGTAATGACGGTTCCTGCGGGTGGTATTCGGTGGGTTTATACAAACTCAGTCCTGATTCCAGAGTGTATATGAACAGACGGGAGTTCGTCCGGACAGCAGGGGGGGCCGCCGGTGCTGCGGCGACCCTCAGCGCCACCGGCGCAGCCGCCGCACAGGAGGAAGGCGGTGACGGTGGCAAAACCGTCCCGGACTACGGCGGTTTCCTGGATTCGGTCGGGAATTTCGACGGATCGACCGTCGACGCGACCGGGCAGGACACAGTAACTGTCGAGGTCGGCGTGCAGGCCAACGGCGGCGCGTACGGGTTCGGTCCGCCAGCCGTTCACGTGGACAACGGCGCGACCGTCCAGTTCGAATGGACGGGCAACGGCGGCGGCCACAACGTCGTCTCGGACGGCGACGGGCCGCTGGACTCCGGTAGTACGGCTTCCAGTGCCGGCGTCAACTACGAGCACACCTTCGAGGAGGACGGCATTTACCCGTACCTCTGTGTCCCCCACGAAGGGCTCAACATGAAGGGCGCTGTCGTCGTCGGCGAGGAGTACCCGACCCAAACGATCGGTGGCGGCGGCCCGGTCGAGGTCGACCCTCACTACGCCGGTGTCCCCATCCAGCCCCACTTTGTCGGGTTCGGCGCTGGGCTCGCAGTCATCATCCCGCTGATATTCACGTTCTTCCAGCTGAAGTACGGCGAATCGCCCCACACTAGCGGAGGGAACAACTAATGGCCTCCGAAGGCTCCACCTACGGTGATATCCACCGGTACGAACCGCCGCGCGAGAGTACAGCAGCAGCTGTCGGCATCGTACTCCTGACGGTTATTCAGGTCGGCCTCGTCGGCCTGTTCACCTACGGTATGATTGCTGGGTGGGCATCGGGTATCGGGACGACGTTGACCGTCCGCCTCATCGAGGCTAACATGTTCATGGGCGGCGTCCTGACGGCTATCTTCATCGACTTGGCGTTCATCATGCTGCTGTACCGCAAGGAGTTCCTCCCCGACGTGATGATCGTCAAGAAGCGCCGTCGCAAGTGGGAAGACCTCTACATCCGTCAGGAAGACGTCGACGGCGAGACGGTGGCGGACGGCGAGGAGTTCGCAGAGACATTCAAACGCGCAGTGTACCCATACTACAAGAAATAATATGCCACTTGATGAAGACAAATATCCGGCTGAGACAGGCCGTCGTCGCTTCGTAAAGGGCGTCGTCGGGAGTGCAGCGCTCTCCAGCGTCGGTGTCGGTGGCGCCGCAGCCGTCGACGCGACGACAGACGCCGCCGGCGAAGGTGGCGGGACGACCCCGTTCGTCGCCGTCGAGAACACTGACGGACCGGCTCCGCGGGGAATGCCGATCATCCCTATCGAGATTAATGGCGGCGAAATCAGCGGTTTCTGGCCTGAGTACGACGAGAACGCCGGTGCAGCAGTCGCGTCGGACTTCGGCGGGAGCGGAATCGACTACTCTTCGCAGTGGTTCCAGTACTGCGGTATCCAGAGCACTGCAGCCATCTACCCGCAGTCCGAGCGGAACAATACGTTCCTCAACGACACTGGAACGTTCTCTTGGCAGGGAGAGTACGAGTCCGGCAAACCGCTCACAGTCGATATGTTCGACGACTACGAGGACTGGGGCAACGGCATCGGCGACCCCGGCGTCGGGAAGCCCGCAAGCGTCGTCTGGCGGACCAACAGCGACGGCAAGAACGGCGCTCCGGTCCAGATAATCAGATCGGTCGAGGTCGAGAAGATGGCCAACGGCGAAGGAGAGTACGCTGACCTCCCCGGAAACGTCCAGTCGTTCGTCTCCGAGGCGACCGATCAGGGCTTCATCGCCTGGCTGAACAAGTGCACGCACTTCTGCTGTGTGCCCGGATTCAAGACGCAGTCGGGGAGCGCGAGCTTCAACGCGGCGAACGACATTTACTGTCAGTGCCACCAGTCGGTGTATGACCCGTTCAGCCCGGTGCAATCGACGTTCGTGGCGCTGCCACGTCCACCACAGACGGAGTAATCAATGAGTCTCGAACGCAAAGACGAACACGATCACAAAGGCTGGATGGAATCGCGCGAGCTGACGCCGATAGAATCGGTGTACCTGACCGTGCTCATCTGGCTCGACAGGCGGCTGCGCGTCGTTGACTATCTGGAGATCCTCGAAGATCTCTACTACAAGGTCAACATGCAGATGCCGAAGAGCCACACGGAACAGTACAACCTCGACAACAAGTTCTGGTACTGGTACCCACTGTACGCACTCGGGTCATTCTCGACAGTCGCATACGTCGTCGCCGCGATATCCGGTGCGCTACTGGGCTTCTACTACGCGCCGGCCGCCGCCGCTGCCGACGGGTCGCCGACGGTCGCCTACGACTCAGTGATGCTCATCATGGGTCAGCTCAACCTCGGCTACTTCCTGCGCTCAGTCCACCGCTGGGCCGCGCAGATCATGGTCGCCGCCGTGTTCCTCCACATGCTCCGCGTGTACTTCACCGGGGCCTACAAGGAACCGCGCGAGCTGAACTGGCTCATCGGCATCGTCCTGATCTCGCTGACGCTGGTGTTCGGATACACCGGCTACCTGCTGCCGTGGAGCCAGCTGTCGTTCTGGGCCGGCCAGATCGGCGTCGAGATGTCTCTCTCCATCCCGCTCATCGGTGAGTGGGTTGCACAGCTAATGTTCGGCGGGTTCACGCTCTCGCAGGCCACGCTACAACGGATGTACATCCTGCACGTGTTCTTCCTGCCGTTCATCACGACTGCCATCATCGCGGTCCACATCGGCATCGTCTGGATGCAGGGGATCGCTGAGCCACACTAATACTATGAGCGACAACGACACAGACGACGTTCGCACGGACGGTTCCGGTACCGGCATCGTCTCGCCGGACGACGAGACCCCCGCATGGTCCGAACGCAAGGAGCGGACCCAAGGTCTCTCCCGGCTGACTTACGAGTACTTCGAGCGGGCGCGCCGCGAGGATCAAGACCTTCGCCAGCAGTCGGACTACGTCGAGCGTGACGTGCTCGCGTTCCCGGCTTGGCCCCACGAAATGATGCGCAACATCGCGCTGACGTCCTTCTTCGTGGGCATGATCCTGTTCGTCTCGGCGACACTGCCACCAGAGATGCCGAACCCGGCCAACTCCAGCGTGACACCAGCGATTATCCTACCGGACTGGTATCTCTACTGGTCCTTTGGCCTGCTCAAGCTCGGCCCGCTGAACCCCGAGCTGAGTATCCTTGGCGGTTCGAAGCTCATGGCTGATCGAACCTACGGTGTGTTGGCAAACGTCGTGGTCGTCGGTTTCGTCGCCATCGTCCCCTTCCTGAACAAGGGGTCGGCCCGCCGTCCCGTTGAGCAGCCCTTCTGGGCTGCGGTCGGGATGTCCGGCGTCATCTTCAGCCTGACCGTCGCCGCGCTGTCTATCAAGAACCTCGTCCCGATGGACTCGCACCTGCTGTTCGACCTGACGTTCCTCGTCCCCATCATCAGCGCGACGATCACCTATGCGGTGCTCAAGACGATGCGCGAGGGATACATGTTCGATCTCAACCGTCGGTACTACCGACTACGGCCGCCGAAGTAACCCGATCAGTCGGTTTCTCTGTTGGTTCTCATATTCACTGCCTGTTGCTATCGCAAGCGTTGTGACCTTGTCTCGCCGCAGTAAAGTGGCTCCCGTCCCTAGTAATGACGATGACAGAGGACCAGCCAGCGGGGACTGAAGACGGTTCGGAGCGGCGGGACGTTGTGGTGCCGCTGCGCGTGTACAAGGCTGTGACGGTGTTTTCAACGCTGTTTGCTGTCGCCAGCGTCGTCGCCGGATTCATCCTCGTCGACGTGGCGACACAGCGGGCGTCGGCACCTGCCTCAGAGATTGACGTTCCGGTCGGCATCGCTGGGATCGCGTGCATCCTCGCTGGCACAGTCGTCTATGCGTTCTCGACACGGTTCCGTACCGAGGAAATGGGAAAGTCTAAAGACGACGCTACCTAACGTTCGGATAATGGCTGACGAGTTCATGAAGGGGTTCGCGTGCCTCATGGTCGGCGGACTGGGTTGGATGACCATCAAGGGCTGGTATAACACGCCGAGCTTCGAGGGCGCACAGCTCACTGGCGAACTTACTATCGAGGAACCGACCACGTTCGACCAGATTGCCCTGTTCATGGGCGATGCGTTCTTCTGGTTCGCGGTATTGGGTGCACTGACCTTCTGGGTCGTGCTCCCGCTGATCAGTGAACTTCAGACGTACCTCAACGAGCGGTCAGCGTAATAGTTCGCGGTAGCTGGGCCGTTATTACTGAGACTGCCGCAACTCTCAGTTCGCAGTCTGATCGATTGGCGTGCCGTCCTCATCACGTATCTGAATCCCGCGCGAGCGAAGCGCCGTCGCGAACTTTGTCGGTGATACTCCGCTGTACGTCGCCGCTTCTTCGAGTGTGAATGTTTCCCCGCGATACAGTGTCAGCGCCGTAGTGAGGGACCTGTGTGACATTTTCGTCTACACCGACACTAATGAGTTGTCAGTATTAAACCATTCCGGCGGTTTATAGGCCAATCCGTCGGCGAAGCCGAATAGGATTGAGCGTATAAGAAGTATATTGTTCTAGAACTGCGCAAATGTGGTATTCCGGGAAGATGGGGAGGTTGTCAGCTGTGCACGGAAGGCAATCGATAGGCGCAGCTGGCAAGTGGCAGGTACTCGAAGTCGGTAGAACGAGAAACGGTATTCAGACGATGGCGCTCCAAGGGCCCTTGATGACCCAGAACAAGCTCTGGTAGCCAGCGTACATGAACACCACGAGGGCGGCGACGATGGCTCCCTTCGGCCGCTCCAGCGGAATGTCGCGGCGTGCTTCGACCTTTCGAGACTCGAACTCGAAGAAGTCAGTGATGACTGCGCCGAGCACGAGCACGGACAGAACCATCCCACCGTGGTGATGGAGCGTCATGTAGAAAAACGACAGCACGACCAGTGCGATATTGGTGAACGTGTGTGCCGGGTGGCGGCTAACCGCATCCGCGCCATCGCTTTTGTACTGTTTGACGTGACTTCTGTGGGCGAGCTGCCGGGTCAGGAAGTTGGCAACCACCACTCCGAAGATGATGTATTCGATGAGGAGCGCACCGCCGACTGTGGGGCTCCCCAGAATGGTATCCAGTGGCCCAAAGAACGTTACGGATGGCTGCATATGCAAATCTCTGTCCACCGTCCATTAGTGTCTTTCCAATCTCACTCGAATCTGGACTGGCTCTCGTCGACGACGGCGATCCGAACAGCGGACCCGAGCGAGATCGTGATACCATCTTGATAGCTGACGGGCCGCGATACACGGTCATCGACCAACAATTCGACAGTCGCCTCATCGCGCTCGACCGAGGCATTGAGCCCGGCGACCGGCAACACCCAGTGGTCCGGGTCAGTTGCAAACGGCGCGATTGGTGCCACCACGGCCTGATCGGAGGGTGCCAGAATCGGACCGCCGACGCGGTGGGCGTAGCCCGGTGAGCCAGCGGCCGTTGCGATTACGACGCCGTCGGCTCGGAACTGGCCGATTCGGTCGGCCGTCGACGCGATAGTGAACTCGGAGATGCGGGCAGCGTCGGCAGTGACGAGAGTTACGTCCCAGAACGCTTCTTCGACGGTGCCGTCAGGCAGCGTCACACGGAGAACTGGATGTGTCTCAATCCGGGCGTCAGCAAATCCCGACACAGCGGCGGCAACGTCGTCTCTCGGTACTGACCGGACGCCGCGGCCAGCCGCGACCGGCAACACGAGCGGGTCACTGTCAGCCCGCGCCACAGCGGCGACGGCGTCTTCACCGACAGCGATTACCCGGTCAGTCTTCGGAACGGCGCGGTCGCTGCCCCGTTCAACAGCCACCCCGGCGTCTTGAAGCACGTCTGCTAGGCCGTCGTCACCGACCACACCAACGGGGATTCCCATCATCAAAACGTCCGGGCCGGCGGAAAAAAACCTGCCGCACTTCGTCGTGTATTCGTGTTCAGATGTCGAGCCGGCGGCGCGCGTAGTTCACGAGAATCGGCAAGTCGGAGAGATGGGTTAGCTTCGCAATCGCCCGACGGTCGCCGCCGTTGATCTGCCTGAGGGTGTCCTGTCCGGTACTCCGGAGGTCATCCATCAGTCGATCGTACCGCTCGTTGGGGGCGAGATACAGCAGTTCCGTCATCATCAGACGGGCGTTGTGTTTCGGGGCCACCTCGCTGTGCCAGAGCTGGTCGTAGACAGAGAGGTTCTCCGCCGAGGTGTCGGGCTCGTCAGGCTTGAGCGCTGAATCGGCTGTTGCGGCGGCGGCACGGGCTGACTTCATCCCTTTGTGGATGCCCTCGCCCCACAGCGGGTCGACGGTCGGGACGGTGTCGCCGATAGCCATGAAGTTGTCTGTGCTCATCGAATCGGGTGGCTGGATGTGGGCCGAGCCGCGGTGGGCCTGCGTGCCTTCGATCTTTTCGGCGTCGTCGAATCTGGGGTCCGAGTCGAGCCAGTACTCCAGATAGTCGTCGATGCCCATCCCGTCTTTCGCGTACTTATCGTGGGAGCCGTTCTGGATGTAACAGAGACCGACCTTCGCCGTGTCTTCGCCGGTGTGGAAAATCCAAGAGTAGCCACCCGGGGCGAGGTCGTGATCCAGACGGAGCATCATTGCGTCCCGGAGGTCGGCGTAGTCGTCGTGGTCGACTTCAACGCCCTCGAACTCGTACTCGACGCCGATAGCCTGATGATTCCGCTTGAGGTTACACACGTCGAGTTTCTTCGCCAGCGGCGCGGCGGGACCGGTGGCGTCGATGACGATGTCCGCGTACACCTCTTTGTCGCCGTCGTAGCGGACGCCGACTATCTCCCCGTTCTCCATGATGGGGGCCGAGACGCGGGAGTCAAAGCGGTAGGTCGCGCCCTTGTCCCGCCCCTCCGAGACGAGCCACTGCTTGAACTCTGCGAACTCCAGAACGGCCCCGGTCTGGTTGCGGACGTAGTGGTCGTTGGGTGACTCCAGAACGACGTTGTCCGTGTAGTTCATCACCACGTCATCGGGAATCGCAAAGCCCGTCATCGCCGACATGAACGTCCCGGCGGTGGACTTGTTGCTCTGACGCGGGAACCCGTCTTCTGACTCGGTTTCGAGAACGAGCACCTCGTAGTTTCGCTCCGCTAGATCACGGGCACACTGCGCCCCTGCAGGCCCGGCTCCGGCTATCACCACGTCAAAGCGCTCGCGCATGGTTGTGGGTGTTCCCTGTCGGTAATCAGTCTTTCCGAATACACCGAGGGCGCTCTCGAAAGGGTAAAGACGACCCCACTACCATGACGGGAACACCCGGGGCGACATACAATGGTTCTCAAGACAGGCGCGGGCGTGCTCGCGGACAGGCGGCGGCTTCCCACGGCACTACGGGCGGTGCTGGGATACTACGCGGACACCGGCGTATTCGACGCCGGTAGCCTCTCACTGAAATCCGAGATCGACGACCGCACCGAGGCGATGGTCGAGGACGTGACCGACCGTATCGAGGACGCGCTGGAAGACGAGTTCGGCTGTCCGGTCGAGTTCTCCTATGACACCAAGCTCATCCTGCCAGCACAGCTGACGCTTGGCTACGTCTACCGTAACGCCCGTCAGCAGGCACCCGGCGACCCTGTCATCGATGCTATCGCCGACGGCGTTCCGACTGTTGATGAGACGGCGCTGGAACAGGGGCCTGCGCAGGACCTTGCACCCCGCGAGATGGTCGTCCGAGCCGAGCAGATGACCCGCCTCTCAATCGAGGCGCTCATCGACGGCGACATGCGCGACGCCATCAACGACGACGAGTTCGAGGATTTCGAGGTTGACTTTGACGCAACTGAAGCCGACCGCCGTCGCGTCGCCGAGGTCGCCCAGTCCGCGCTCCAGTCCCACCTCAACGAACTGCTGGAGGACATGCCACCCGTGGTCGAGAACGCCTATCAGTGGGCTGTCGACTACAGCGAGGCACATCAGGACCGTGACGACCACTTCCGAGAGCTGATGACCGCGGCCGAGGACGGTGACGCCGATGCGCTGACTGCTATCCGCGAGGAGTACAAATTCGCCGAATACGACGAGGAGCCGGCGACCCTCACCGAGACGGAGAAGGAACTCCCCTACAGCAAGACCCAGTACGCCCGCGTGGGCGTCCTCTACGACGGTATGCTGGACCTCTACCGACTCGCTGGCCTCGATATCGACGACGAGTTCGCGAAATCCATCGTCCTCGCCATCATCGGCGCACAGGTGTGGCTTGATGACGTTGACGACTACGCCGATGACCGCGAGGAGGGGCAGTTGACGCCCGTCACCGCTGAGTACTTGCTCGCGCCGGACGACGAAGCCGCCTACCGGCGCGTCGTCGATGTGACCGAACAGTACCTCGACCTCGCGAAGTCGTACGCGACCGCCGCCGACTCGCCGCTGACCGGTGTCGCTGTTGAGTACATCTACCGCTCCGGCGACCCAGATGTCCTGCCCGGCAAGCCCGAGTAGGCGTACGAACGACAGCGACTCGATCCAAGCGCCAGTGTTTATATCCCGCCGCCCGCACCGGAATTTGAATGCTTCATTCGTGGGTGGGCAGGGTCGTCGCTATCTGTGGACTACTGGGTTTACTGTTCGCACTCATGGTCGGGTTCGGGACGGCCACGCCTGACCCCGCGCTGGGTGACTACCCCGGCGGAGACGCGATGGCAGAGGACCACGAGAGATATGTCGGCGAGTCCATACAGGTGACCGGCACGGTCGTTGGGACCGACCCCGTCGAAATCGCTGTCGAATACGAGTACGCTGCCAACGGCGAGCGCCACAGCGGGACGCTCGCGATTACGGTCCAGAATGTCGAGACTGCCGTCACCGAAGGCGACTCGCTGCAGGTGTACGGGACGCTCGGCCCGGACCGGACTATCACGGCAGAGAACAGCGTGAGCGTGCCAGCAATGAACTACGCTGCGATGTACCTCGTGTCCGCCCTCGCTGGCCTGTGGACTCTCGGGCGATTGGTCCGTGGCTGGCGGGTGAACTGGCAGACTGGAGCGCTGTGTCGCCGTGACGAGCCACTCAGGCCGATACAGGCGCTTCTCACAAGGGTACAGGAGGTACGTGCCTGATGCCGGACCTGCTCTCACATGCATTCATCGCGTTCACCATCTGTACCCTCCTGTCACTGCGGTACGACTGGCTCTCTGGGGAGTACGTCACCGTGGGGATGGCTGGCGCATTCATCCCGGATATGGCGAAAATCAAGCTTCTCGTCGACGCCGCGGCCGTCGAGGCGGCGCTGGACATCCCGTTCGACTGGCTCGGCGTCCACACGCTCGGCGGCGCACTCGTCGCTGTCCTTGTGGGAACGGTCGTCGTGAACCGCGCCGACCGGCGGCGCGTGTTCGGCCTGCTGTCGCTCGGGGCGGCCAGTCACCTGTTTGCCGATGCGCTCCTGCTGAAGGCTGCTGGACGGTCCTACGAAGTGCTGTGGCCGCTGACGCAGTACCACCCGCCGACGCCGGGACTGTACCTGAGTACGGATATCTGGCTCACCGGCGTCACTGGTTCCGTTGCAGTGGCGACTTACCTCTTCGTGCAGTACAGGGCGTAGCGTCGCCCGGACCCAACCGCCTCAACGCTTCCCGAGCGCTGTCTCGAACACGCGCTGGGCCCGCTCGTAGGCGGCGTTCCGGTCGACGATTGGATGGCAGTAGTCCGGGGCCAGTTCCTCACGTTCGCTGTCCGACAGCGTCGGCCAGTCGACGATTTTGTTCGCCGGAACGTCGCGAAGCTCCGGCACGTACTCGGTGACGTAGTCCGCGCCGCTGTCGTACTTGCTCATCTGTGCGACCGGGTCGAAGATACGCACGTCTACGGAGTCGGTGCCGGTCGAAGCCGTCCACTGCCAGCTGGCGGCGTTGTTTGCGGGGTCGTGGTCGACGAGCTTCCGGCGGAAATGGCGCGCCCCCTCGCGCCAGTCGACGAGGAGATGCTTCGTGAGAAAGGAAGCGACGTTCTGGCGCGGCCGGTTGTGGATGTACCCCTCCTGTTCGAGCTGGCGCATCCCGGCGTCGACGAGCGGATAGCCGGTTTCGCCGCGCGTCCAAGCTTCAAGGTTGCCTTCGTCGTTTTCCCATTCGATTGGGTTCGGGAACGACGTGTAGTTCTCCGACAGCAGCGTGGGGTTGTAGTACAGCAGGTGGTAGCTCTGTTCGCGCCAAGAGAGTTCGTACCGGTACTTCTGGATGTTCCGCTGGGCGTCCCCGGTGGCTTCGGTGTGGCGCTCTGACGCGTCGCGCCACATCTCACGGATACCGATCATCCCCGCGGCGAGGTACGGCGACATACGCGAGACGGCGCTGGTGGGCCGCTCGACGGCGGCCTGCATATCGTCGCGGGTGTCGCTGTACGTTTCGATACCACCGCTGAGAAAGTCATCGTACCGCTGCCGTGCGCCCTCGTAGCCGGGCGTCGGCAGGTCGATGTCGGTCTCGATACTCGGAGCCGTCGTCGGGTCCGAGGCGTCGGCGAGCGAGTCGGCTTCGGGCCGGTCGACAGGCGGTCGCTTGTGGTGAGCCTGCCAGTCGTCGTAGAAGCGACTGTGGTTCTCGTACCGGCTATCGAGCCCAGCGGGGTCGACGAGTACGAGGTCGGTCAGCGATTTCGTCGGGAGCGCCTCGTCGACGCGGCGCTGTCGGTTCCGCCGTGCGGGCCGGTAGTGCTCGTTGTAGTACACCCGGTCGGCGTCGTACTCGTCGACGACCTCTGAAAGCACACCGACGGCAGTACCGTTCCTGACGAGCAGGTCCCCGCCGTGATCCCGGTAGGCCTCTTTCAGCGCTTGCACACCGGCGAGCAGGAACGCCCGCTGGCGCTTGCCGATAGCTGACAGGAGGTCTGTGTCGAGAACGTACACCGGCAGCACTTCGTCGTCCGCGGCGGCGGCAGTCAGCCCACGGTTGTCCGGTATCCGGAGATCCCGCTGGTGCCAGAAGATGTTCATACCTGCTGTTAGGGATGCCCGCATATGGTTCCGAACCCGATTCTATTGTGTACCAAACGGTCCGGCTGATGCCGCTTCTCGGGTGATCGGCGAGACGAGAAATCACTGCGGTCATCGTACGGCGGCCGAAGGCCGCCGTTTCACCGGAATCGAGGTTCAGCCTCGATTCCGGCCTTTTTAGCGTAGATTTTTGCGCCGAGCGGTGCGCGAAGCGCACCCGAGGCGGAAAAAGGTACTAGTAGAACTCGCGGACGAGATCCATCGCGCCCTCGGGTGCGCCGTCAGGGATCTCGGCCATCGAGCCCTCGACGCCTTCGCGTTCCTCGAAGGGGACGGAGTCCTCGTCCTGATAGAGGACGCCCATGTACTCCTTGTCGCTTTCGAGGATCTTGTCCTTGGCTTGGTCGCGGTCCGACGGGTCGTGGTCGGTCTCGTCGAGGTCCACGATGGCGTCGCGGAAGTAGTCGTAGGTGTCGACGTCGTTGAACGTCACACACGGCGAATAGACGTTGACGAAGCCGAAGCCGTCGTGTTCGACGGCCTTCTGGACGATTTCGGCGTGGCGCTGTGCGTTCGAGGAGAACGACTGTGCGATGAACGTGGCACCGGAGGCCAGTGCGAGCGCCTTGGGGTTGACCGGCGGCTGGTTCGGGCCGTCGGGCGAGGTCGAGGTCTCGAAGTCCTCGCGCGAGGTCGGCGAGGCCTGCCCCTTGGTGAGGCCGTAGATGCGGTTGTCCATCACGACGTAGCTCATGTCGACGTTCCGGCGAACGGCGTGGATGAAGTGGCCGGCACCGATGGAGTAGCCGTCACCGTCGCCACCCGAGACCATCACTTCGAGGTCCGGGTTGGCCATCTTCACGCCGATGCCCACCGGCAGGGCGCGGCCGTGGACGCCGTGGAGCGCGTAGCTGTGCATGTACGTCCCGATCTTACCGGAACAGCCGATACCGGCGACGATGAAGGTGTTGTCGGGGTCGTTGCCCGTCTCCGCCAGCGCCTTCATCATGCCGTTCATCGTCCCGAAGTCACCGCAGCCGGGACACCAGGTCGGTTGCTTGTCGGATTTGAAGTCTGTGAAGCGAACGTCGGAACTCATTGTGTTGCCTCCGCGGGTGCGTCAAGCGTTTCCTTGATATCTGTCGCCAGTTCGTCTGCCTTGAACCGGACGCCGTTGTACTTGTTGATGCGCTGGACCCGTTCGAGGACGTCGTGTTCGATGACGTCTGCGAACTGTCCCGTGGCGTTACACTCGACGACGATGACGTCCTCTGCGGCTTCGATTTCCGCTGAGAGGTCCGGCCGCGGGAAGATATACGGCACCGAGAGGAATCGCACGTCGTAGCCGTCCTCCTCCAGTAGTGTCAGGCTCTCGCGCAGGGCTCCTTCGTTGGAGCCCCACGAGATGACCAGCGTGTCAGCGTCGGGGTCACCGAACTCGCGGTAGTCGAAGTCCTCCTGTTCGCGGGCGGTCTCGACTTTCCGCTGGCGCTTGTCGACCTGCTCGATGCGCACGTCCGTATCCTCGGTCCGGCGACCGAGTTCGTCGTGTTCGAGGCCGGTCGTCATGTGTGCGCCGTCGGTCGTCCCGGGGAACGCGCGCGGTGAGACGCCGTCGGCGGCCGCGAAGTGGGCTTGGAAGCGGCCCTTCTCGTCCAGCCACGCGTCGATGTCGTTCTCGTCGACGACCTTCCCGCGGTCGATCTCGACTTCGTCCATGTCGAAGGTCTCGGGGGAGAAGGTCTGTTCGGTGACGGCCATCGCGAGGTCCGAGACGAGGAACACCGGTGTCTGGTACTTCTCGGCGAGATTGAACGCCTCGACGGTCTTCCAGAAGCACTCCGAGACGGTCGTCGGCGCGACGACGAACCGCGGAATCTCGCCGTGGCCGCCGTACAGCGTCATGTTGAGGTCGCCCTGCTCCTGTTTGGTCGGCATCCCGGTCGAGGGACCGGAGCGCATCACGTCACAGATGACCAGCGGCGTCTCGCTCGTGGCGACCAGCCCGAACGTCTCGGTCATCAGGTCGATACCCGGTCCGGACGTGGCGGTCATGGCTCGGGCACCGGCGCGAGCCGCGCCGAGCGCCATGTTGATCGCGGAGAGTTCGTCCTCTGCCTGAACGACCTTGCCGCCGAACTGGTCGACGCGGCCGGTCATGTACTCCATCACATCCGTCGCCGGCGTGATGGGATAGCCGGCGTAGAAGCGACAGCCGGCGGCGATAGCGCCCATGCCGATGGCCTCGTCGCCGTTGAGGAGCACGTAGTCCTCGTCGGTCGTCTCCATGTCGTAGTCGAACTCACCGTACTCCTCTTGAACGTAGTGCTGTCCCTTCCGGGCGGCTTCCTTGTTGTTCTCGACGATGGCCTCTCCCTTGTCGCCGAAGCGCTTTTCGAGGCTTTCGTCGAGGTTCTCGATGGGGAAGCCGGTGACTTCACACGCCGCACCGAGGGCGACGACGTTGAGCATGATAGCCCCACCCGCGTCCTCGGCGAGTCGTTTCAGCGGTACTTCGAGTGCCGTCGCATCGCCGGGTACCTCCACATCCTGCATCGTCGAGCGCTCGCCGTCGTAGATGATGACGGAATCCTCGTGGAGTTCGTCCTCGTTCTCGTGGATCGTGCGCTCGGTGAGTGCGATCAGGATGTCGAGGCGGTCGACGACACTCTCAACCCTGTCGACTGACGTCCGTACCTTGTAGGCAGTGTACCCGCCGCGGATGCGGGAGGCGAAGTCCTTTGAGGTGAAGACGTGTCGACCAGCCCGGGAGAGTGCCTGCGCGAAAATCTTCCCGGTGGAGTCGATTCCATCGCCGGCTTCGCCGCCGATGGCCCAGTTCAGGTCCTCTGGCATTATATCCCTCGGGTAGCCAGCGTGGTAGGAAAAGCCTTCCGTAACCGCCCGCGCGCGCACTACTCGGTTTCGAGTGAATACCGGTGTAGTTTCGAGTGAATACCGGCATAATCCCCCGTATGTGGGAAAACACCGGCAATTACTACCGCCTACCATGAAACTCCGCGACCGTAACCCCCTTGCCCGGCCACGGTAACGCTCAGGTATGGATGAACGAGTCCTCGACGTGGTTGCCGTCCGAGATGTCGGACCGGACACCGTGGCGATTGACTTCGAGACCCCGGACGCCTTCGACGCACAGCCGGGTCAGTTCGTCAAGCTGACCTTGACTGTTGATGGGGAAGACATCTCGCGGTTCTACACGATCTCTTCGCCGACGGTGGAAGAGTCGTTCGAGATCACCGTCGGCATCGACCCCGACGGCGAGCTGGCCCCACAGCTCGGCGCGCTCGAAGCGGGCGACGGTGTCCGCATCGCCGGCCCGTTCGGCTCGGATTACTATGAAGGCGAGAGTCGTGTTGTCGTTCTCGCTGGCGGTCCCGGCGTCGGTCCAGCGGTGGGTA
Organism: Haloarcula sp. CBA1129; assembly: GCF_008729015.1. NCBI lineage: Archaea > Methanobacteriati > Methanobacteriota > Halobacteria > Halobacteriales > Haloarculaceae > Haloarcula > Haloarcula sp. CBA1129. Next base: position 608,961 of record NZ_RKSM01000001.1, on the reverse strand, counting down.
TCGCCGAGCGGGCGCTTGACGACGGGAACGAGGCCGCAGTCGTGTATCAGGACGACGCACCGGTCCACGAGGACCGACTGGACGCGCTCGCCGAGGCCGGGGCGCTCGTCTCAGTTATTGACGGCGAGGTGTCCCTGACTGACCCAGTCGCTGAGGCCGTCGAGGACGGCGGTCAGGTGTTCATTTACGGCTTCGCGGACTTCCTTGATGCCGCGACGGAAGCGCTCGAAGCTGCCGGCGTCAGTACCGACGACGCGAAAGTCGAAAACTTCGGATAGGTCGGTCGAGCACCGTTCGAGTGGCGTCTCGCCGGCTGGTAATATCGCCATGATAGACCGCTGGGAGCGATGTTAGCTCTCGTCACCGGCATCCGACGCTCGAACAGTCATCACCGGCACCGGCGAGGTTCGGACCAGTTTTTCGGCGACGCTGCCCAGTAGGTAGCGGTCGATGCCTGTGCGACCGTGGGTCCCGATCACAACGAGGTCAGCATCAGCATCTGCAATGGCGTCGAGAATTGCTTGATACGGGACACCATGGGTGATGGCTGTCTCGACGGTCTCAACCCCCATCTCTGACAGCCGGTCGGACGCATCCCCGACGGCATCCGTCGCGACTGACTCCAGTTCATCGATGATAACAGTGGAGCCGACATCGATACCGAGCGACCGCGTGTCGACGACCGAGACGAGATGGACCGTTGCGTCGGTTGCGCTGGCGAGCGCGCCCGTCGGCTCGATAGCTGCCTCTGCGCCGCTACTGCCGTCAGTTGGGAGCAGAATATCGTCGAACGAGACGGTTCCCGGCTCGGCGTCGGCTTTGACCGAGAGCACAGGCACATCGGCGAGGCGGACGACCTTTTCCGTAACGCTGCCGAGGAGGAACCGCCGGACGCCAGTGCGGCCGTGGGTTCCCATGACGATGAGGTCGATGTCGTTCTCGTCGCCGTAGTCGAGCACCGCGTCGTGGACGACACCCTCACGGACTGCGGCGGTGACGGACAGGCCATCGGTGTCGACGTGGTCGGCCTGCGATTCGATGAAGGCCTCTGCCGGAGAGTCACCGTCGTAGTCCCAGTCGTCATCCGTGGGTCCGTGTTCGTCGACGACTGAGAGGACATGGACAACTGCATCGTGGGTGCTAGCAAGCGTCGCGGCGACCTCAAAGGCGCGCTCGGAGCCGGGGCTGCCGTCGGTTGGAACGAGGAGTCTGTCGAACATCGGATGTCGCTATTTATTGCCGTCAGTGATAAAGTATCGTGGCTGAGACAGGAACAGCATGAGAGAGCACCACTGCGGCGCCACGAGAACAGAACAAAGCCTATAACAGTCGGATGCGAACTCCTCCCATGCGCGAGGCAAGTCGGACGACGCGCCAGCGCATCGCTGACCAACTACGCGACGACGCGATGGCCGCCGGGACAATCGCGAACGCGTTCGAAATACAGACCAGCGACGCGCTCACACACGTAGAGCACATCGCGAAATCTCTGGAATCGACCGACGAGGAACTTCTCGTTGCGCCGCCGGAGTGCGAGGAGTGTGGTTTCACGGATTTCGACGACCTGACGAACCGACCGAGTCGGTGTCCGGAGTGTAAATGCGAAGCCGTCTCCGAGCCGGCATACCGAATCAGCTGACACAGATACGATTCCCGGCCGCACTGATTCTGTCCGTTCAGTTCCCGGAGAAGCCAATCCGGCCGCGTGAAGAGAGGTCGTGGTCGCCTGACGGTCCCTGATTTTCGAACTCGTAGCGCTCGTCGGTCAGGTAGACGACGCCGTCTTCGGTGGTAATCGAGACTTCCTCCAGAACCGCCCCCTCACAGGGGCCGTAATTGCACAGCCCCGAATCAGATTCGAACGTCGCCCCGTGTTTCTCACATACCAGTTCCCCGTTGCGGACCGTCGCTCCACTGCCCTTGTCCAGTCGGACATCTGTCCAGTGTGGACAGTAGTTCTCGAACGCGACGACAGCGTCGGACAATTCAACGATAATCGCTTCCTTCGTGTCGAAGCCGTCGCGAACAGTAAACAGGAACGTTCCGTCATCGGGCACTTCCTCCAGCGCGACGATACGGCTGTCCTCGTCCATGGTACACAGCGGTACGGCAGTCAGGCGTTTCAAACCGCCGGTGCCGGCGAGGATTCCGTCGAATCCCAGTTCGTCAGTACCATCTGGGGTTCATCGTGACCAATCAGTACGGCGTCAACTGTTATCGGGCCGGGGTGTGAACGCGCCGCCATGGGCGACCTCGTCATCTACGGCTCGTACGGCTACACCGGCAATCTCATCGCACAGGCGGCCATCGACCGGGGGCTGGACCCCGTGCTGGCCGGCCGGAATCAGGACGAACTCTCGACACAGGCCATCGAACTGGGCTGTGAGTCCGAGGTCGTCGCGCTGGACGAACCGAAGGTGCTCGATATGCTCCTCGATGATGCCGAAGCCGTCATCCACTGTGCCGGCCCGTTCAGCCGGACGTGGGAGCCGATGGTCGATGCCTGCCTGCGAACCGAGACACACTATCTGGATATCACCGGGGAACTCGACGTGTTCGAGGCCATCCACGAACGGGACAGCGAGGCACAGGAGGCCGGGGTCATGTTGCTCCCCGGCGTCGGGTTCGACGTGGTCCCGACGGACTGCCTCGCCGCCCATCTCGCCGACCGGCTGCCCGATGCCGACACGCTGGAGCTGGCGTTTCACGCGGAGATGGGCGTCTCGAAGGGAACCGCGAAGACGATGGTCGAACACATCGACGCAGGCGGGGCGGTGCGCCGCGACGGCCGCATAGAGCGAGTGACCGTCGGGAGCGAATCGCGCGAGATAGACTTCGGCTGGGGACACGATGGTATGAACACCGTCTCGATCCCGTGGGGCGACGTGTCGACGGCGTACCACACAACCGGCATACCGAACGTCACGGTGTATATGTCGATGCCGCCGTCGGCGGCCCGACAGCAGCGGGTTGCGGGGCTGTTCGCGCCCGTACTCGGCCTCCCGCCGGTGAAAGCCACGCTCAAGTGGTTCATCGAGCAGACGACCGAGGGACCCGACGATGAAGAGCGCGCAAGTGTGCCCAGTTTCGTCTGGGGCGAAGCCAGAACTGACGACGGGGACCGCGTCGAGTCCCGACTGCGAGGGCCACACACCTACGACCTCACGGCGGCGACGGCGGTCGAAATCACCGAGCGGGTCCTGAGCGGTGACGCGCCCGCCGGGTTTCAGACGCCCGCCGGCGCGTACGGCCCCGACCTGATTCTCGCTGTCGACGGTGTCGAGCGCGAAGACGTGGTGTGAACGGACTACTTCGGGGTTGGTGAGAAAGGCAGACAGCTATCAAAAATCAAATAGATAGACAGAAGTGTGTCTTCCGGGAGCCGGAAGCGCGGTAGAAATAGTGTCTCAGACCCCGTATCAGCTCCATATTACTGTTCAGGTATACCCACTACCTGATATATAGTAATCCATACACACCAACTCTTTATTATGATGTAGAATCTCATCATTATTTGTAGAACGGCATGATAGATAACATAGAACACACTTCCGAGAGCAGATGAACCGAACCCGAATTACCGGCAGTAAGCAGGCGTCTCGGCGAACCGTTCTGAAAGGGATCGGAGCGCTCGGTGCCGCAGTATTCGGCACCGCCGCCTCAGTCGGCAATAGCGCGGCCGTCGGCGATAGCGCGGTGTACCAGTACTACCATACAGACTGGACAGAGATCACAGCGACGCTGGAAACAGTCGCACAACAGGGCTACGACGCGGTTCAGGTCCCACCGGCCCAACGGAGCCGCCTCGACCGAAGCCATCAAAACGGCGTCACCGACCCCCCGCTTGGCTATCAGCCCGTCGACCTGACGGATTTCAACAGCGTGTTCGGCACAGAGGCCGAGTACGAGGCGATGGTTCAGGAGGCCCACAATCAGGGCCTCGACGTCGTCGCCGACGCAGTCATCAACCACATGGCCGCAAACGACGACTTCCGGGACGCACTGGGCATTACGTTCGAGGACCTCCCTCGGTTCAGCGAACGCGACTTCCACCCGAAAGACGACATTAACTACGACGACCCAGAATCGGTCGAGGACGACTGGCTCGTCGGGCTGAAGGACCTGAAACAGGAGTCCGAGTACGTCCGCGGCGAGTTACAGACCTACGTCCAGAAGTACGCGGACCTCGGCGTCGACGGCATTCGCTGGGACGCCGCCAAACACGTCCCAGAGTCGTTTTTCGCCGACTACGCGAATCAGTGGGCCGACGACCTCGATCTCTGGACAGTGGGTGAGGTGCTCGACGGCGATGTCAGCGTCTGTCAGGGGTACGCCGACACGGGGATGTCTGTCACCGACTACCCGCTCTATTACACGATGAAAGAGGAGGTGTTCCACAGCGGCGGTGATATGCAGGCGCTCGACGGCGCCGGCATGGTTAATCAGTCGCCGTTCCAAGCGTTTACGTTCGTTTCAAACCACGACAGCGGGCCGCCGGAATACGAGAAACTCGCGTACGCGTATCTCTTGACATACGAGGGGTATCCGCGCGTGTACAGCAACCGTATCAGCGTCGATGACGACGATATCCGGAACCTCCTCTGGATACGAAACAACCTCGCAAGCGGCGGTACTCAGACCCGCCACGTCGATCAAGACCTGTACGTCTACGAGCGCCAAGGGAACCTCCTCGTCGGCCTGAACCGTGCGAGCAGCCAGCGGAGCAAATGGGTCCCCACGAGCTGGACGAACCAGACACTCAACGATTACAGCGGTAACGCAGGCAACATCTCGACCAACAGTGACAGCTGGGTCCAAATCGCTGTTCCCGCGACAAGCTGGGTCTGCTACGCACCCGAATAGGCAGCGGACGCGGGCACCATCAGCTGGTACGCCAGCGACCCGCGCTGGCTTGCTTTCCACCCCTTCAGCGCGATCAGTAGTGCCGCTTCTCGATTCGCTCGTCGAACAGCCGCTGAAGGAGTTTCGTCATCGGCCCGCTCCCAACGGAGATGCCGTCGACGGTCTCAATCGGCCGGATTTCCCATGTTGAGTTCGTGAGAAACGCCTCGTCGGCGTCACGCAGCGCATCGAGCGAGTAGTGGCCGGTTTCGACGGGAAAATCTTCGCCGCGGGCGATGTCCAGCACCACGTCGCGGGTGACCCCCGGCAGCAGGTCGAGGTCCGCACTCGGCGTCCGGAGGCCGTTGTCCGTGACGAAAAAGAGGTTGCTCGTCGCGCCCTCGGCCAGATTGCCGTCCGTGTCCCGGATAAGACACTCGTCGGCCGGTTCACCGCCGGCGGCGGCTTTCCGGAGTTCGAGCCGGCCGAGAATCCCGTTGAGGTAGTTGTGGGTCTTCGCGTCCGCCGGGACGGCCTCGCTTGGGATCCGCCGGGTCCGGACGGTCTGGACCGACGCCGGTCCGTCCCAGACGCGCTCGCCGTCGAGTCCGCCCCGCTGCAGTCCCTTGCAGATGACAACTACCGTCGGGTCAACATCGGCACCCGGCGTGAGCTTCCCGGGCTGGACGCCCCGCGTGACCGACAGCCGGACGTACGCCTCCGCTAAGTCGTTGGCCGCAAGCGTCTCGTCGACGCGCTCGCGGAGGTCTTCGGGCACGGCGTCGGCGAAGCCCAGCGTCTCCGCCGTCCGCTGGAGGCGTTCGCGGTGGGCGTCCCAGCGGAACGGCTCGCCCCCGTAGGCCCGGAGTGTTTCAAAGGCCGCGTCGCCGTACATGAATCCGCGGTCGCGAACCGATACCGTCGCCTCGTCTTCGGGGACGAGCGTCCCGTCTACGTGGTATTGCATAGCAGGCAGAAGTTCTCGATCATGGTCTTGCCGTGGTCGGTCAGAATGCTCTCGGGATGGAACTGGACGCCGATGTGCGGACGGTTGCTGTGGCGGACACCCATGACGACCTGCGATTCGCCGGTGCCGTCAGCGGTGGCAGACTCGGCTGAGTCTGGCGTCGAATCAGTGTTTTCGGTCCCGTCGTCACTGACGGTGTACGCCGTCTCGGTCAGCACGTCGGGGAGAGTCCCGCGGTCGACCGCCAGCGAGTGGTAGCGGCCGACTTCAACGGGTTCCGGCAGGTCCTCGAACACGCCGGTGCCGTCGTGGGTAACCGGCGAGGACTTGCCGTGGACAACCGCCTCGGCGTGGCCGACGGGCGCACCGTTGGCCGCACACAGCGCCTGATGGCCGAGACAGACCCCGAGCGTCGGATACCGCAGTTCCTCGAATATCGGCATCGAGACGCCCGCCTCTTCAGGCGTCCCCGGCCCCGGCGAGACGACGATGCCGTCAGGGTCCAGTTCGCGGATGCCTTCGACATCGATGGCGTCGTTTCGCCGGACGACCACGTTGTCTGCTGTTCCACCGAGTCGGAGGACCACCTCGCCGACGTACTGAACGAGGTTGTACGCGAAGGAGTCGTAGTTATCCACGACCAGCACGGTCGGAGCCAGCGAGTCCGTCGCCGGGCCACCAACGCCGTTTTCGCCGCCGTGACCGCTGTCACGGTGACCGCTCATTGCTGGTCCTCCATCGATAGGTCGACGCGCCGCCCCAGCGCCTCGTCGACAGCGTTGACGAGTGCGCGGCCCTTGTCCAGCGTCTCCTGATACTCGCTGTCGGGGTCGGAATCGTGGACGATGCCGGCCCCCACGCGGAGGTGGTACTCCTCGGCGTAGCGGACTAAAGTCCTGATAACGATATTCAGCGTCGCCCGGCCGTCGAAGCCGAACAGGCCGATGGAGCCGGTGTAGGGCCCGCGTCGCGTGGCCTCAACCTCGTCGATTATCTCCATCGTCCGGGGCTTGGGCGCGCCGGTTATCGTCCCGCCGGGGAACACCGCGGCGATGGCGTCCTGCAGGGTCGCGCCGTCGCGGAGTCTGCCCTCGACGACCGAGACCAGATGCATCACTTCGGAGTAGCGGTCGACGCGCCGGTAGTCTGACACCTCGACGCTCCCAAATTTGCTCACTTTTCCGAGGTCGTTGCGTTCGAGGTCGACGAGCATCGCGTGTTCGGCCCGCTCCTTCTCGTCGTCGAGCAGGTCCGCTTCCAGTTGGTCGTCGGCTTCGGGCGTTTCGCCCCGCGGGCGGGTGCCAGCGATGGGTTCGGTCTCGATTCGGTCGCCGTCGCGGTGCAACAGCAGTTCTGGGCTGGCGCTGACGAGGTCGACGCCGGGGAACTCAAGCAGGGCGGAGTACGGCGCGGGGTTGACCGCCCGGAGGGCGTCGAATGCCTCGACGGGGTGGACTGCCGCGGGGGCACGGAGGCGCTGTGAGACGTTCGCCTGAAACGTGTCGCCGTCGCGGATGTACTGTTTGACCGTCCGGACCCGGTCGGCGAAGGCCTCGCGCGTGCAATCGCTCTCGAAGGTCGCTTCGTCGGCCTCGACGGGCGGATCGTCGACGGCTGGGTCGCCCTCGGTGGCCGCGCGTGCGAGGTCCAAAGCGTGTTGCTTACCGAACTCGTAGGCCAACTCGGGCGTCTCGAAGCCGCCGAGTCGCGGGCAGGCCGTCACGCGCATCGTCACCGAGTCACCGCGGGGTTCCTCCCAAGCGGCGAAGCGGTCGTAGCGAGCCACCTGCAGGCGCGGCAGTGCACGGTCGGCGTCGGCGCTGTCGGGCAGTGACTCCAACTCTCGCGCCACGTCGTAGGAGAGCCAGCCGACGGCCCCGCAGGGATACGGCACGTCACAGTCACCCCGAACCAGCCGCTCGCCGTCGAGGAATTCGGTCAGTGCGGCGAGCGTCTCACCCGTCCCCGGGCCGACCTCGCGGAAGTCCTCCGGGGCCGTCCCGAAGTAGCCCCACCCCGACTGTCCGCCGGTAGTTGCCAGATACACGCCGCCAGTTTCGTCGCGCGCCCGCCGGTAGGCGAGAAACGGGTCGTCGATATCCACGCGGACCTCGACGGGGATACGTGCCTCCGGGGGCGCGTCGGCTGCGAGGTCGGTGAATGCAGTCCGGTCCGTTTCGACCGATGGCATTACAGAACGAAAGCACTGCGGCGACTAATTCCCTTGCGGTTCGGCGAGTCCGACGAACTATCGGTCCGTCGGCGGCTCGGCTCGAAAAGAGGGACCGCCAGCTGCCTTAGGACTCCTCGGCCCGCTCGATCCAGCCCGAAACGCGGCTTTCGGAGAGGTCGGTGTCCGTGGCGATGTCGGCCGCGTCTGCGGCGGCCAGTTCGCCCACCGTCTCGATGCCGACATCGGCGAGTCGGTCGGCGTAGGCGGGTCCGATACCCTTGATATCCGTGACGGGGGCGGCGCTTCTCTCGTCATCAGTTTCGGCTGCTTCCTCGTCGTCACCCTCGACCGGTTCCTCGGCAGCCGTAGCCGCCGAATCGCTGTCCTCATCGTCGGCCGCTGTTTCTGGCTCGGACTCCGTGGTAGAATCATCAGTCGCAGATGCCGATTCGTCGTCGGTCGTGGTCGGTGACGCCGCAGTCTCCGACTCGTCCGTCTTAGTGGATGTCGCACTCCCAGCCCCCGATGCAGTACCGGCCCCGTCCGCGGTATCGGATGTTCGGGACTCGGTAGTCGTCGCGGTGTTCGTTCCTTTGACGGCGTCTTCGTCTTCAGTAGCGGGCTCTCGTTCGACGGTCACGTCCACGTCACGATTGGTCCCCGACGCGGATGACCCAGCCCCGTCAAGCCCGAAAACGGATTTCAATTTCTGAAGCAGACCCATACATGAACGTATTTATCCCCAACACAAATCTCTTGCTGGTGGCTGTTTCGCTACAGGCTCTCGCGCAATTGCCTGTTCATTCGGTCTACGGGGGCGTCTTCGCCGGTCCAGAGTTCGAACGCCTCGACCCCCTGATACAGGAGCATCCACGCGCCGTCGACGGTCGTCGCTCCCGCGGCCGCCGCGTCCTGTAGTAGACGGGTCTCGATTGGTGTGTACACCGCATCGAGTACCGCGAGGTCGCCGTGCAGCGCCTCGCCGGGCACTGGGGTCGCGTCTTCTTCCATGCCCACGCTGGTGCAGTTGACGAGGATGTCGGCGTCCGCGAGCAGGTCGGAAAGCGAATCAAGCCCGTGGCCCGTCGCGTCTGGAACCTCGTTGGCGAGCGCGTGGGCTTTCGTTTCGGTGCGGTTCGCGATTCGCACCGACAGCCCCTCGTCGGCGAGGCCGAACGCGACCGCTCGCCCCGCGCCGCCGGCACCGACGACGACCGCAGTGCCGGACAGTGATACGTCGTGGTGTGCCAGCGCTCGGACAGCACCAACGGCGTCCGTGTTGTAGCCCGTCGGTGTCCCACCGTCGAAATCGATGGTGTTGACCGCGCCGATTCGCTCGGCGAGTGGGGCGGGGTCGACGGCGTCTAGCACGTCCTGCTTGAACGGGATGGTGACGTTGAGGCCGTCGACGCTGAGTGTCCGGGCCGCCTCGATGGCTTCTGCACCAGCATCGGCCGGCGGTTCGAACGTGACATACCGTGCGTCGAGACCCAGTGCCTCGTAGCCCGCCTCGTGCATCGGCGGCGACAGCGAGTGCCCGACCGGGTTCCCGATGAGTCCGTAAACGTCCATACCAACGCCAGCGTCCCCCGATGGTATGAACGCCACGCTCTCCTGCACGTGGGCAGGGTACTCAGTCGAGAGTTTCGCAAGCTTTTCGGCTGGACCCAGCCACGTGTCTGGTAGTGAGCCGTTTTCGCCATCCCCTGATGCAAGTCGCAGTCGCGCTTACCCTGACTGTCGGCTGGATCTATCTGTTTCTTTCCGGCAGTGAAGTCGGGAACGTGACCACCGTCGCGGTCAGCGGGCTCGCCGTCCTCGGGGCGTCGTTCCTTCTGGCATGGGGCGCTGAAACCGCCGAGAAGGATGTCCCGAGGGCGTTCGCTATCGCTGTCCTTGCCATTCTCGCCGTGGCCCCCGAGTACGCTGTCGACGCGCTGTATGCTTGGAACGCCGGGGCTGGTGGGGCGACGACAGAAGCCTGTAGCCAACTCTCCGCACAGGCTATCGAGGCCAGCGAGACATCGCTGGCCCGCGCCTGTCACGACGCAAATCTGGCCATCGCGAACATGACCGGCGCGAACCGCATCCTCATCGGTCTTGGCTGGGCTGGCATCGCCGTCTTCACCGTCTGGCGGGCTGCGAAAACACGGGACCCAGCAGTCACGAAACGTGACGGGTTCCTGCGAGACGCCGTCGAGCTGGATACCGACATCGCGACCGAAATCTCCTTCCTCTTTCTGGCGACGATGTGGGCGTTTCTCGTCCCCCTTGGCGGCGGTATCGGTATCCTCGACACGCTGTTTCTGGTCGGTCTCTACGTCGCGTACATCGGACTCGTGCTCAAGTCCGACATCGAACACAGCGAGCACACCGTCGGCGTACCGAAGTATTTCCAGGACTGGTCGCTGCCGTGGCGGCCGCTGGTCGTGCTGGCGCTGTTTGGCTACTCCGGTGTGATGATTTTCACGGCCGTCGAGCCGTTCGCGCACGGCCTCGAAGAAATCGGTGTCGCGAACGGCATTCCCGAGTTCTTCATGATCCAGTGGGTCGCCCCGCTGGCCAGCGAGTCGCCCGAGCTCATCGTCGTCGCCGTGCTGGTCAACAAGGCCCGGTCGACCGCTGGGTTCAACGCCCTCATCTCCTCGAAGCTCAACCAGTGGACGCTGCTCATCGGGACCATCGCGGTGGTGTACTCCATCGCGCTCGGCGGATACGGCGTCCTGCCGTTCGACGCCAGACAGGGCGCGGAAATCTGGATTACGGCGGCTCAGTCCTTCTTCGCGCTCGCGATTCTGGTCAACTTCGAGATCAGTATTCGCGAAGCAATCGGGCTGTTCGTGCTGTTCATTTCGCAAGTGATTCTTGAGTTCGCCCTCATCAGGGACCTCGTCGCCCTGTCGATATCGAGTCACGACCTCCTGCTGGCGTACACGGGCCTGTACGTCCTCATCGGGGCCGGCCTGTTCGTCCAGCGTCGCGAGGCGCTGAAACACCTGTTCGGGCTGGCCGGTGACGCCGTCCGGACCGCACTGGGGCGTGAGCCGATCCACCCGGAGAACGCCGACTGATGCTTGGAATCGTTGTCTCACACGCTGACGCGGCGTCGACTCACATCGGTGAGCACCTGCGTTCCCTGCGAGACTGGGACACGAGCGTCGACGAGACGCGACCCGACGCCGAAGGTGGTGGAACGGTGTACCGGACTGAGAGCGCGGAACTCCGCGAGTTCGAGGCGCTTCATCTGGACATCGAAGACGCCGCGACGGCGTTCGACGAGCCGGACCTGCTGGTGTTCGCTTCGAAACACGCCGGCGAGACCGAGGAACTGCTGACGGCCCACCACACTGGGAACTTCGGCGTCGCAGAGTACGGCGGCGAGGACGGCCACTTCGCTCGCGCCTGTCCCGGCGCACACGAGGCAGTGGTCTCGGCACTCCAGCGCCATGCTCCACCGGAATACGAGGTCGGGATGGAGTGTACACACCACGGCCCGACGGACGTCGGTGTTCCGTCGATGTTCGTCGAGGTCGGCAGCGCGGAGCCACAGTGGAAAGACCCTGACGCCGCCGAAGCCGTCGCCAGAGCGATACTGGACCTCGCAGACGAACCGGCCGACAAGCCACGGGAGAACGGGACGCGCCGCCACCTCCTTGGCGTCGGCGGCGGTCACTATGCGCCACGGTTCGAGCGGGTCGTCCGGGAGACTGACTGGGCCGTCGGCCACATCGCCGCAAACTGGTCGATAGACGCCCTGACCGAGTGGGCCGACAGCGACGAGGAGCGTGACGCCGTTCTCAAACGTGCCTTCCGAGCTAGCGCGGCCGATTACACCCTTATGGAGGGTGACCGGCCAGACCTCAAGACAGCTATCGAGTCACTCGGCTACCGGGTCGTCAGCGAAACCTTCGTTCAGGAGACGACTGGTGTCGACCTCGGCCTCGTTGAGGCGCTTGAAGACGCTGTCCGGCCGGTCGACGACGGTCTCAGGTTCGGAGAGCTCGCACCGGGATACGACGGCGAGTGGGCGATACTCGACCTTCCGGACGAACTGATATCGGACGCGCGCGGCATCGATAGCGACGCACTGCGTGCGGCTATCGAAGGGCAGTCTATCGCGTATGTGACCGAGCAAAACGGGACCGTACTCACCGGACCGATTGTCTGTCCAGCAACGACAGATCTGGAAGCGGTTATCGACCCGCTCGTCACAATTCTCGAACGACGCTTCGACAGCATCGACTGGACTGCGGACGAACTCGTTGCCCGCGAGACGGTGTTCGACCCGGACCTCGCGCGGACGGCCGACATCCCCGAAGGACCGAAGTTCGGGAAGCTCGCCTCGGGCGAGGCAGTCGAAATCGGCGGGGAAGAGATCGACCCGGAGCGGTTCCATCACGAGCGTATACGTCGATATACGCTGTGAACACTGGCGTGTTAGCCGTCAAAACTGGGGCGCAACACGTCAGACGAGCGTCAGACACAGGGGGAAAACTAATAACTATTCGTCTGCAAGGACGCTTTAAATTATGGATTCGATAATTGACGACGCTATCGACGAGGCAGAACAAGACGGGGAGGACGCGGCGGGCGGAACTGTCGAGGAAACGACATCGACACCGTCTCAGGATATGTCCACATCGGGGACGATGTCAGACGAGGAACTGGCAAGCGTCGTCAAGGACCTCGAAACCAAAATCACGGTCGTCGGCTGCGGGGGCGCTGGCGGGAACACGGTCACCCGGATGATGGAGGAGGGCATCCACGGGGCCAAACTCGTCGCCGCGAACACCGACGCACAGCACCTTGCCGACGAGGTAGCCGCCGACACCAAGATCCTCATCGGCCGCAAGCGCACCGGCGGCCGCGGAGCCGGCTCGGTCCCGAAAATCGGCGAGGAGGCCGCACAGGAAGATATCGAGGACATCCAGCAGTCCATCGACGGCTCTGACATGGTGTTCGTCACGGCGGGTCTCGGCGGCGGAACGGGGACCGGCGCGGCCCCGGTCGTCGCACAGGCTGCGCAAGAAGCTGGCGCACTCACCATCTCTATCGTCACGATTCCGTTTACTGCGGAGGGTGAGCGCCGGCGTGCCAACGCCGACGCCGGCCTCGAACGGCTCCGCTCTGTTTCTGACACCGTGATCGTCGTCCCGAACGACCGATTGCTGGACTACGCGCCGTCGATGCCGCTGCAGGACGCCTTCAAGATCTGTGACCGCGTCCTCATGCGCTCGGTCAAGGGCATGACCGAACTGATCACCAAGCCCGGCCTCGTCAACGTGGACTTCGCCGACGTTCGCACGATCATGGAGAACGGCGGCGTCGCGATGATCGGTCTCGGCGAGTCCGACTCCGAGAACAAGGCTCAAGACTCCATCCGCTCGGCGCTTCGCTCGCCGTTACTCGACGTTGAGTTCGACGGCGCGAACTCCGCGCTCGTCAACGTCGTCGGCGGCCCGGACATGAGCATCGAAGAAGCCGAGGGCGTCGTCGAGGAGATCTACGACCGCATCGACCCCGACGCCCGGATCATCTGGGGCGCGTCGGTCAACAACGAGTTCGAGGGCAAGATGGAAACGATGATCGTCGTTACCGGCGTCGAAAGCCCACAGATCTACGGCCAGAGTGAGGCCGAACAGGAAAAGGCCGCCCAGCAGCTCGGCGAAGATATCGACTACGTGGACTGAAACCGCCTCGTCGTCTGTTCTTTTGACTACAAATACCGGCAGACAATTCTCTTTAGGTACACGAATGCTATCATAAATGATACTCTCGCCGAAAGGGGTTTATCCTGAAATTCAGTCTCTACTCGCATGTACTCAGATTCGAGGCGTAGTGTTCTCAAAAAGTGTTTAGCCGTTGGGAGCTTGGGCCTCTCGTCTGGCTGCCTTGGTTCTCTAAGCGGGAGCGGTGACACTGTTCAGTTTGGTGCACTACTCCCACTCAGTGGTGCACTTGCCCCACTCGGGCAACACGGCAAGCGCATGGTTGAGCAGGCTGTGAACGATGTCAACGCTGGCGGTGGGATCGGCGGTAATAGCGTCGAAGTGACCGTCCTCGATACCGAGGCGAGCGCCGAAACTGCTGTCGAGCAGTACCGCTCGCTCGCCGACCGTGGTGTCATCGGTTTCGTCGGTGGCCTCGTCAGTGACGCGTCACTCGCGCTCGCGCCGGAGGCGGCCAGCGATGAGATAATGGAAGTCAGTCCAGCCAGTACCGCCCCGCAGCTCTCGACTGCTGGCCGGGCTAACGGCCGGAAATACTTCGGCCGGACGGTGCCAAGCGACGGGACGCAGGCGGTGGTGATGGCGAAAGCCGTCGACGACCCGCTGTATATCGGTGCGGACTCCGTCGCGTTACTGAGCATCGACAACTCGTTCGGTGCTGGACTGGCGGACGCACAGCGTGAGGCACTGGACGCCGAGATTGTCGCCGACGTTCGGTACGACCCGTCGTCGGAATCATTCGACGACGCGCTCGCAGACGTGTTCCAGAACGATCCTGATGCCGTCAGCTTCACCAGCGTCTCCGGTCAGGAGCGAAGCATCCTCGATGCATACAATCAGTCGGAGTACGACGTTCCGTGGGTGCTGTCTGCGGGGATGTTCGGCGGCGATCTCCCGTCGTACTACGATGGGTTCTACAGCGCGTCGCTGTCATCTGCGAGAACGCAGGCGTACTTCGAACTCGTCCGCCGCCTCTCGGACATCGACCAGCCCAGAGCGTACTCGGTCAACGCGTACGACGCGCTGTTTTTGATGGCGTGTGCCGCCGAACAGGCCGGAGAGAGCAGCGGGCCGGCGATCGCAGACGCCATTCAGTCGGTCTCTGGCGGGTCCGGACACACCGTCTCGGTCGGCGACTTCGGCCGGGTTCGGTCACTTACCGAAGCAGGACGTGAAGTGAATTACCAAGGTGCGTCGGGAAGCGTCGACCTGACAGGGAATCTCGAACCGCTGAGCTCGTATCTGATCGAACGTGTCACTAACGGCTCGGTCGAATCGCTTGAGCTGTTACAACCACAGTTCTTCAAATCGGGAGGGAACCGATGAGTTCGCTCCCAAGCCGGATGGTGCAGGCGACGGAGCGCGCGCTCCCCAACGTCATTCGGCGGCGGTACGCGGCGAAGTTCGGTGTGCTGTTGCTCGGCGTGGTCGTCTTGCTCGCACTCGGTGGGGCAGCCATCAACCTCGAAACGGGGGCGCTGGTCGAGTCACAGACAGAGGAGCAAATCCGCGGTGTTGCGGAGTCACAGTCGAGTTCCGTCTCCACGTGGGTCTCGAACAAGCAGTCGACGGCGTCGTTCCTTGCGGCGTCTATCGGTGACCGGTCCGACTCGACTTCGGACAGGGAAAATCAGCGGTGGCTCGAACAGAAGCTCATTGGGCTCCCGGGCGACGTCCGGGCGCTTCATTACGTCGACGCCGCTGACGGTACAGTCACCGCCAGCACCGATGACGAGCTGAACGGCGTCGCACTGAGCGACGTTGACGATCCGTGGACCGATGCGAGTGGTGCAGTCGTCTCGTCGGGACCGACGGGTACGTCCGAAGCGTACCTGAGCGGTAACGAATCAGTTATCGCGTTCGTCCAGCCCGTCTCCGGCAGTAACGAATACGTGGTGTTGACGGCGTCGCTCGAGGCGCGCTCCCACGAGTTCACGTCACCGTTTGCGACCGGCGACGTGAAGGTCGTCGGGTCGAACGGACAGATCATACTCGACAATCGAAAGAGTTCGATTCTCGAAGAATACGCGGCAACCGGGGACGCGACCGACACGAGTGTCGAAGCGGCATTGAACGGTGAAACCGGTTACAAATCGGTCTCCGCCAGAACGGGCATGGAAGACGGGCAGTACGTGATGGCGTACACGCCGGTCACCGGCACGGAGTGGGCGCTGCTGTACCACGTCCCGCAGGACCGGGCCTTCGCCCTACAGTCGGCTGTCTCCGAGAACATCGCGCTTCTCTTAGCGCTGGCCGTCGGGGCGCTGTTCGTCGTCGGCGTGACAATCGGGCGCGGAACCGCGAACGCACTCTCCCGCGTGGCTGAAAGCGCCGAGGACATCGCTGCCGGTGACATCAACAGTACGCTCCCGGAGACCACCCGCGTTGACGAGATGGGACAGCTGTACGACTCATTCGCGTCGATGCAGGCATACCTGACGACCGCCGCGGATCAGGCCGACGCACTCGCCGAAAAGCGGTTCGACGACCCGGCGCTCGACGAGAGCATCCCCGGTGAGTTCGGTGCGGCGCTGGAGGAGATGGGCGAAGACATCCAGACGTTGATTACCGACGTCGAGGCCGCCAGAGACGAGGCGGAGGCGGCGAAAGAAGACGCCGAGGAAATGGCGTCCGCCCTCGAAGCAAAGGCAGCCGAATTCAGCGATGTGATGGACCGGTCGGCGGCCGGGGACCTCACACAGCGGATGGCAACCGATAGCGACTACGACGCGATGGTCGATATCGCAGAGAGTTTCAACGAGATGATCGCTGAACTCGAACGGACAGTCAACCGCATCGAAGGGTTCGCCGGAACGGTCGACAGTTCGACCGAGACGATTTCCGCGAGCGCACAGGAAGTGCGGTCGGCCAGCGAACAGGTGAGCGAGTCGGTGCAACAGATCGCCGAGGGCGCTGACGAGCAAAACAGGAACATCCAGCAGGTGAGCGACGAGATGACCGACCTGTCGGCGACTGTCGAGGAAATCACCTCGTCGACCGACGAAGTCGCGTCGAAGTCACAACAGGCCGTCAACGACGGCGAGTCCGGCCGCGAATACGCTGAGCAGGCCGCCGCCGAAATCGAGGCGCTCGAACGGAAGTCCACCGAGGCTATCGAACAGGTCGAGTCCCTCGCGGCGGAGATGGAGCGCATCGGCGAGGTCACGACGCTCATCGACGAGATCGCGGAACAGACGAACATGCTCGCGCTCAACGCGAACATCGAGGCCGCCCGGGCCGGTGAGGCGGGCGAAGGGTTCGCTGTCGTGGCCCGCGAGATCAAGACGCTCGCCGAGGAAACGCAGGAAGCAACGACCGACATCGAGTCGATGATCGACGACATTCGGTCCCGGACTGACTCGACCGTCGAGGATATGCAGGAGATGGGTGAGAGCGTCGACACCGGGAAAGAGACGGTCGAAAACGCGACCGACGCGCTGACCAGTATCGTCCAGCAGGTCAACGAGGCAAACGACGGCGTGCAGGCAATCAGCGACGCGACCGACGAACAGGCCGCCTCGATGGAGGAAGTCGTCTCGATGGCCGAGGAAGTCGGCTCGATCAGCGAGGAGACGTCTTCCGAGGCCGAGAACGTCGCCGCGTCCGCAGAGGAACAGACGGCGTCGATTACGGAGGTCACCGAGAAGATACAGTCCCTCTCCAGTCAGGCGACTGACCTCAAGGACCTCATCGACCAGTTCGAAACCAGCGATGCCGGTGACAGTAGTGAACTGGGAACACACGACTCGGGCGGAACTGCGCTGACCGACGACTGACCGAACGGCTTCGGAACGCCAGTTCCGGGTATCGCACCGTTCTGTCAGCTTATTTTTCTCAGCCGCGATACCCAGAGCGCGCTGTGAGTGGCGCGAACTCGTCGCCGCGCACCACAATATAGAAAAGCCACCAGTGGGTACGACCCGCTATGGACGTTCCATACGATCTCACCTCCTACATCCGCGTACTCAAACTGGCGAGTACGCCGTCGTGGGAGGAGTTCTCCCAGATCGCGAAGATCGCCGGCGCGGGCATCGCGCTGGTCGGACTGCTCGGGTTCATCATCTTCGCCGTGATGACCTTCATCCCTGGCAGCAAGCCGGTGTAAACTCATGGGGATCTACGCAGTCAAAACCACGGCCAGTCAGGAACGCACCGTCGCGGACATGATCATCTCCCGCGAGGAAGACGAGATTCACGCTGCGCTCGCTCCTGATTCGCTGACGAGCTATGTGATGGTCGAAGCCGACGATCACAATGTCTTCGACCGGATCCTCGACGAAATCCCCCACGCCAACGGCGTCGTGCAGGGAGAGTCCTCGATGGCGGAAGTCGAGCACTTCCTCTCGCCGAAGCCGGACGTGGAAGGCATCGCGGAGGGCGACATCGTCGAACTCATCGCCGGCCCCTTCAAGGGCGAGAAGGCGCAGGTCCAGCGCATCGACGAGGGCAAAGATCAGGTGACCGTCGAACTGTACGAGGCAACGGTCCCGATTCCGGTTACCGTGCGCGGTGACCAGATCCGAGTCCTCGACTCCGAAGAGCGGTAGAGAAGCCCCGGGCCGCGAAACCGTGTGACGCGGTCGGCGAAGCGACTCTCGTTCACCTCGAACGGACGGCGACCGAAACTGCAAAGCAGAATTTTCGAGCGAATTGTCGGCGGTCCGTCTCCGTCTCAAAGAGCGACTGCCGCAGTACCGACGCTACGCTTCGCCGCCTTCCAGTCGGTCGATGACCTCGCTCATGTTGGCGGCAGCCTCGACGGACTCCTTTATCTGTTCGCGGCGGCGGACCTCGGCGGCGGAGGCGTCGTAGGCGCGAACGTACTCCGCGCGGGAGTGTTCGTCGAAGGCGTGCTTGATAGCGAAGTAGCCGTCGGGGACAACGGCACCACAGACCTTGCACTCGATGCGGTCGTGTTCGACCGACTGGTGGATGATAAGCTCCTCGACGCGGTCGAACTGTCTATCGTCCCCTTCGATGTCGCACTCCCAGCGTGGCATTTGCTCAGTCGCAGGCGACGCGGGGGTAAAAACCTTGGCAGCCCACCTGTCAGCGGTCTGTCGCTCAGGCTGCCGAAACGGAAACCCCTAATGGCAGTACGGAGTTAGCGTTGACCGTGCAACCCGAGGGGTACGCCGTTGATCTCCACGTGAAAGTACTCGACGACGGGGTCGTCGAGCGCGCGAAGGCACGTGGCCTCGACGCGCTGGTGTACGCGCCGCATTTCACGCGGCTCCCGGAGATACGGCGGCAAGCAGAGGCGTTTTCCGACGAAGAGCTGACCGTGTTTCCAGCCAGAGAGATATTTACTGGGACATGGCAACAGCGCCGGCACGTGTTGGCGCTTGGCCTCGAAGAGCCGATTCCGGATTTCATTACCTTCGACGGCGCGATGCGGGAACTCGACCGCCAAGGTGCGGCTGTACTCGTACCCCATCCCGGCTTTCTCAATGTGAGTCTGGGGCTGGACGACATCGAATCCCACGAGGACAGTATCGATGCACTGGAAGTGTACAACCCCAAACAGTTGTCCCACCACCGAGACCGCGCGCAGTCGTTCACGTCGG
Organism: Haloarcula sp. CBA1129; assembly: GCF_008729015.1. Lineage (NCBI taxonomy): Archaea > Methanobacteriati > Methanobacteriota > Halobacteria > Halobacteriales > Haloarculaceae > Haloarcula > Haloarcula sp. CBA1129. The sequence goes on along the minus strand of NZ_RKSM01000001.1, from coordinate 589,683 downwards.
AGACCGGTCACAAGCCGTTCGTCTCGTCGTATGCCCACGTCCGTGGGACCGTCGGCGAGGCGTACGTGACCTTTGCCGAGGCGTTCGAGGACGTGGCGGCGCTCAGTGCGGCGCTGAAAAACGACGTGGAGCGGTCGCTGTTCCATCGCGACGGTCTCTCACACGACCTCCGACGGGCGGTCGAGTGGGCGCATCTGGGGCTAGAAAACACGTGGGGCAAATTTGATCGGCTGATGCTACAGGGGACCGAGCCAACTCACCCTGACCACGTCGCGTACGGCGGTCGGTTCGACGACGTGAAAGTGTATTAAACCAGAAACACGCTGTTCTCGACGACGAAGGTCCTGACCGTTGGCGGGAGATACTGTGGGAGCACGTGGACTAGCAGGCCGACCGCAGTCAGTTCGAAGATAGTGATTGCGACGGTGACGATCTCGGCGTGCTCGCTGGTCGTCGTCACGCCCGTCGGTGAGCCGTATTCTTTGTCCGAGATGGGGTAAAACAGGGCGATGCCCCGGCGGGAACCGAAGTAGTCCAGCACGTAGTGGGTGAGGACGCCGAGCCATACCCACTGGAGATTGCCGCCGTGATACAGTGGATGCGCCAGAAAGATCACGAGGACGGGGATGTTGTGCAGCGTCTTGCGGTGCTTGCCGAAGGCGGTGTCGACATCGGGGAACAGCGCGCCCAGAACGACGGGGAGAAACACTTCCGCGATTGTCGCGAAGGTCGTCACATCGCCCGAGGGGTCGAGAACGTATCCCAGCCCGATGCTCAGAAGGACGGCGTTCAGGACGTGCCCACGTTTGTTCATCTACCGGACCGTCTGTGTCCCACCTAAAAGAGCTTACTACTCCTGTAGGGCGGTTTCTAGGTCTCGGAGTGCCTGTGCCGCGATGCTCGATTTGACTTCGCGACGGGTACCGTCGAACTCGTAGCGGGATACTGTCACGCCGGACTCGTTGGTTCCCCACGGCGCGGCCTCGGCGACGGCGATGTACACGGTCCCGACGGGCGTCTCCGGCGAACCGCCGCTCGGCCCGGCGACGCCGGTCGTGGCGACGCCCCAGTCGGTTCTGGCCGTATCGCGAACACCCCGGGCCATCTCCGCCGCGACCGGTTCGGAGACCGCGCCGTGGGCGTCCAGTGACTCCCGTGAGACGGCCAGCAGTTCTCGCTTGGCCTCGTAGGAGTAGGTGACCAGCGAGCGGTCGAAGTAATCACTGGAGCCCGGTATGTCCGTTATTCTCGACCCGACGAGGCCACCGGTACAGGACTCCGCGGTAGCGACCGTGGCATCGGCTTCTCGGAGACGCTCCCCGACACGCTTCTCGACCGGGTCCGCTGTATCGTCTGCCATTGCCGGTCGTTAGCAGGACGGGCGAATAAGCGTTCAGGGCGGGCCGAGATACTTTCAGTTCGGAGACACAACTGCGTGTATGAGCTATCAGACGACGCTTGGCTGGTCACTCCTTACGTCGGGGCTCGTGACGCTATTCCTCTGGGTCCTGCCGGGGTCGGACCTCCTGTGGGGGGTACTGTTGCTTGTTCTCGGCGGACTGACGCTGTACATCCGGCAGTAGACAGAAAAGCAGACGGGGCCGGCAGCCGGAAGGTCTGTATGGACTACACGGAACCCCAGTTCTTCCGGGTCATGCAGTACGCGGCCCGGGCCGACCGGGACGTGGTGGACATGGTGTCGGGCAATCCCGACTGGAACCCGCCCGAGGGGCTTCGGGACGGGCTCAGAGACTACGCCGAGGCCCCGGCGGACGACTACCAGTACCCGCCCAGTGTGGGGCTGACGCCCCTCCGCGATGAAATCGCCGCCCGACGCGGCGTGGACCGAAGCCGAGTCATCGTCACGAACGGCGCGGGCGAGGCGAACCATCTCGCGATGACCGGCGGCCTCCACCACTTCGATGGCAACGAAATCCTGCTGACGGACCCGGTCTACCCCTACTACGCCGGCCGGGCCAACTTCATCGGCGCGGACATCTCCTTCGTCCCAGTCGACGAGACCAACCGACTTGCCCCCGCGGACGTCCGGGCTGCCGCAAGCGAGGAGACGGCCGTCATCGTCGTCAATTCGCCGAACAACCCCACCGGTGCAGTGTACGGCGCTGAGGCGATGGCCGAGTTCGCAGCTATCGCCGAGGAGTACGACGCTCTGTTGCTCAGCGACGAAGTGTACGACCACTTCGACTACGCGGGCCGGTTCAGTTCGGCGCTACACGCTGATTCCGACCACATCGTCGCCACCAATTCCTTCTCGAAAACGATGGCAATCACCGGCTTTCGGGTCGGCTACGCGATTTTCCCGCCGGAGGACGGCCCCACTGGCTCGCTCTTGGAGCGTGCCCGAACCCAGCACATGCTCACGAACGTTACCGGTAGCAGACCGGCACAGTATGCCGTCCTGCGGGCACTGAAGACGACGAGCCCGGACTACTACGCCGCCTGCAGACGGCGACTCGAAACTCGGGTCGACGACTTTTGCGCCGCGCTGGCCGAGGCCGGTGCCGAGTACAACCGGCCCGACGGCGGCTTCTACGTGATGGCGCGGTTCCCCGACTTCCCCGGCTCTTTCGAGAACGTGTACGAACTCATCGACGAAGCCGGCGTCGCCGGAATGCCGGGCGAGGCGTTCGGTGAGTCCCGCAGCGACTGGATACGGTTCGCACTGGTGACGCCGCGGGTCGACGAGGCGGCCGAGCGGCTGGCGAGCTATTTCGAGTAAAAAAAGCAATCGCCGGCTTAGCCGAAGATCAGTTCCACGTCTCTCGCCCGCGCCAGCAGGGCGTCGTCGTAGTACTCCTCGGTCTGGGCAGGATGGGTCTCGTCGATGGCCCGGACCGTTTTGACCGTGTTGGCGAAGTTCTTGTAGGTCGCTTCGTCGACCATCTGGCCGTCGACGACGACCGCGCCGGTCCCCTCGCGTTTGGCCTCGTTGAACGACTCGATCTTGTGGAGATCGCGTTCCATTTCTTCCACTGTCGGCATATGGATGCGATTCGCCTGTTCGGTCTGCTTGGGATGGAGCGACCACGAGCCGTCGATACCGATGGTCGCCTCGTACTCTACTTGATCGGCGTAGCCCTCGGCGTTGTAGTAGGTGACGCCGGCGCGCTCGTGGAACAACTGGTCGAAGGGGCCGCCGATGGCGACGATGTCGGCGGCGCTCGTCTCGTTCGAGAGCGCTTCGAGCAGACCGTCCCAGCGGGGCCGCTCGCCGTTGAGCGCGCGGCCGCCGAGTTCGGCCGTGTAGTCCACCGGGCCGAAGACAAGCCCGGAGAGGCGCGAATCGTCCGCGTACTGGCAGATTTCACGCAGGTCAGAGCGGGCGGGAGCGGTCTCTAAAATAATCGCCATATCGAGAGCCCCCTCGCTCAGCCCGGCGTCACGCTCCGCGTCGGCGATGACGCCCGCGGCGTCGCGCACATCGTCTATGCGGCCGACCTTCGGGAAGACGAAGCCATCCAGTTCCTCGCCGACCTCATCGGCTAGGCGGGTCACCTGTTCGATGCCGCGCTCGCGGGCGTCAGCATCGTCATAGGCCCACTCGACGCGCGGGAGAATCTCCCCCGCGAACTCGTCGGCGTGGTCGGGGACGTGCTCGATGATGTTGTCGACGGCCTCGTCTTTCATCGACGGCGCGGTGCCGTCCTCGATGTCGGGGACGAGCCAGTCGGGGGTCTGGAACCCCTCGCTCGTGAGTCCAGAGACGAGGAACTTCGCGCTGTTGTCGTTCGGAATGGCGGCCGGTGCGGTCTGGAAGGTTCGGCAGAGTCGTGTCATGTATCTCGCTGAATGAGTGCGGTTCGCCGGCCAGAGTAGACCGGGGTCTGCTCTTGATTGAACGCGACGTGTTCGAAGGTGACCGCGCCGGCCCGCGATGGCCCGGCGTCGGGGTCACAGTCGAGGACGCGCGTGAAGCCGTAGACGGTATCACCGAGCGTGACGAAGTCGTGGAACCGCTCGTCGGCGAAGCGCCGTTCGCGGTAGGTCGCCTCGTCGGAGCGGGCGTGGGCCAGCGCAATCGAGCGGGTCACGTCGCCGTACGCGACGATGTCGCCCGACGGCGAGTCGGCCATCTCGTCGCGGTTGTGGTGCTGACGGGCTGTGTTGAGCGTCGCGAGCGGCAGGCCGGCGACGAGTTGGTCGTCCATCGTCCGCCCGCGTTCGTGGCGGTAGGCGACGGCGGCGTGTTCCTCGCGGGCAGTGTCGAGTGCTCGCCTGAAGTCCTCGAAATGCTCCCCGTCGGGCGATACGAGGGTGTCGGGGAGGGTCGGGCCGCTCTCATCCTGTTCGCCCATCGCACCGCCGTCGGTCGCCGCTGGCTCGCGCCGCGGAATCATGTTCGTCCGCTCGTACGTGACGAGCGTCTCGCCCGTCTCGCGGTCGCGGCCCTCCGTCTCCCACGTCACGATTCCGTACTTCGGCCGGGACGAGGATGTCCGCGTGTCCACGACGGTTGAGGTGACCGACAGCGGCGTGCCGGCCGTCGCCGGCTGATGGAACGCCACGTCGTCGCGCCCGAGGAAGTAGCCGCCCTTCTCCGAGAGGTCCTCGACGGTGATGCCCATGACGCAGGCCAGCAGATAGTCCGGGTGAACCGGCCGCTCCTCGAAGCCACGCTCCCGGGCGGTATCAGCCCGCCAGTACGCCGGGTCGTGGTTGAGCGTCTGGCCCATCCACTGTTCGCTGCCGTGCTGAGAGAGGCGGAGGCCGGGGTCGTGGGCGAGCTCGTCACCCTCGGTGAAGAACTCGAAGAAGTGGCCCTTCTCGCGGGTGTCGGCCTGGTCCAGCAGCGAGTCGAACGTCTCCTCGTCCGAGAGATCCAGCGCGTCGGGGTCGGCCCAGTCAGTCATCGGCCGGCACCTCCCGTGTGGCCTCGCGGCGTGCAATCGCTCGCCGCATCTCGTTTGTGACCACCATGAATCCCTCGTCGAAGCCCATCCCAGGCTTTGCCAGCACCTGTGCGGCGTCGGTCGCCAGCGCGACGTGGGCACAGGCCCGCGCCGAGGTAACGGTCTCGTTGCAGGTGCCGCCGACGTAGGCGCGGGTGTCCGTGCCGTCACAGTATAACACTGCCTCGGTCGAGCGCTGGATGCCGCCGAGGTCTGGCGTCTTTATCTGGACCAGATCGGCCGCACCTGCGTCGACGAACGCCTGCACGTCCTCGAAGGTGTTGCACCACTCGTCGGCGACGATGTCCACGTCGACGCCAGCATCGGCCAGTCCGTCCCGGAGTTCAGCCATCTCGGCGATTTGGTCAGCGCGGCCGCCGGCGTCCATCGGACCTTCGACCTGAAGGGGGTACGGCGCGGCGGCCTCTCGCAGGGTCTCGAAGTAGTCGGTCACCTCGGTCCGGTCGTAGGGCGGGCCGAACACCTTCCCGAGGATGCCGTACACGTCGACGTGGAAGCGCGGCGAGTACGGCTCCGGCCCGAGCGCCGTCGCCCGGTCCGAGAGCCACGCGAGGTAGTCACGCAGCCCCTCGCCGTCCTCGCCGACCTTCTCGACGCTGTTGAACAGGCCGTGTGGCAGGACCGGGACGCCCTTGATGAGCATCTTCTCGGCGTTGATGCGGCGCTCGTCGCCCGACTGTCCGAACACCGGGACCGGCGAAGTTGCCGGTTCGGTGTCGTAGGTGTCTGCGAGCACGTCTGTCGGCGTCACTCCCTGCGCTTGCGCGGCGGCATTGAGAAGGGCCTGCGAGACGCCGTATCGGACCGCGGTATGGAGCTGGCCACCGCCCGAGCGGTGGGCGTCCATCTCCTCCAGCATCGTGGCGTTGGCCCCGAACTGGGTCGCGTCCTGTCCGCGGAGCGCGTCGGCGACGGGCCCCTCGACGACGGGGCGGTACTTCTCGGCCCGGAACAGCGGGTCGCGACCGCCAGCGCCGGAGTACTGCACTGCGGCACAGTCGCCCGTCGCGATGGAGCCGTCGGCGAGTTCGATTTCAACGATGAGTGCCTCGCCGGCCTCGCGGATGCGGTCGAACCCCTCGGTGACCGGCTGGCCGTCGTAGGCGAATCCGCTCTGGGTCGCCCCGTCCTTGATTGCCTGCTGGTCGTCGAAGAAGAACCCGGAGAGGCCGGGAACTGTCCGAACGTCCTCAATCCGCATCGCTGGCACCTCCCGCAGGCTTGCTGTCGCCGGTCGGACGCCCGATGAGCTTCCCGTCGCTGATGGCATCCACGTCGTCGGCGACCATCCGGAACGACTGGTCGCGGCCCTCGGTCTCGGCCCGTTCACCGAGTCGTGCGGCGTGGATTTCCTTGATGTCGTCCGGGAGCGCGAGGTCCGCGAACTCGAAGATGCGGACCCGCCCGTCGTCGTCTCTGGCCGGCAGCACCGCGCCCTCCGCGGCGTCACTCGGCGCAAAGGGCACGTCCAGCGCGCCGCTGTCGAAGGCGTTGATAACCCCCTGTGCAACGTCGCCGTCGCCAGCGTCGTAGATGGCGTCCATCAGCGCCCGCGTCTCTCGCTCGATGAGCGCCTGTTCCTCGTCGATACCACCCAAATCGATGTCCTGTTCGATCATCATATCGATAAGCTGTCTCGTCGTTCGCAGTCCGGCCGCGTTGGCCTCTTTCGTCGGCACGCCTTGGAACTCCTGAGCGGACTTCGTGATGACTTTGTCCGGCTGCGCGACGGCCGCCGTCGCACCGCCGAGACTGATGACGCCGTTGGCGCGGGCCTCGTCGGGCGGGAAGCCGCCCATCCACTCGTGGAAGACGGTCGTAACCGTCACCTCGTCGCGGAGGTATTCGTTGCCCAGCTTCCGCAGCGCGCGCAGCGCCGCAACGTCCTGCACGAGGTTCCCGACCTGTCCGTAGCCCAGCGTGAGCGAGCGAACGCCCTGTGTCGCGGCTAACTCACCCTCGACGAGCATCACTGCGATGGCGATGCTCGGCGGGACGAGCGTCCCGGTCAGCGGGCCGAACGGTTCGCGGTTGATCGTCACGCCGCGTTCGGTGTAGGCCCCACAGAGCCGGTCGACGAACTGCCAGTGTTCGATGGTCGTCGCGAGGTCGTGCCGCTTTGTGTACGGAATGTTGTAGGATATCGGCCCGCCCTCGAAGCTCTGGAAGCCGCCAGCAAGCGTGACCATCGCCAGCAGTCGGGCGTCGGGCGTGCCGTGGCGGACCTCGACCGGCGCGTCGAGCGCGCGGATGAGTCGTCGGCAGTCCTCGACGCCGTGGTTGACTGCTGGGAAGCCGTTCAGTTCGTTCTCGTCGCTGCCGCGGGAGGCGGCCAGTCCCTCTTCTGCCTTCTCATACTCGTTGTCGCGCGTGTACGAGTCGATAGTCGTCGGCAGGAGGTCCGCGCCGCCCTCGTCCTGTAGATACCGCAGCAAGTCGATCTGTTCTTCGAGACAGGGAACGCCCGCCCGCGGCTGGAGGAGTGGCTGGTCAGCCGACTCCAGCACCGTGGCGAACTGTTTCGAGGCCGGCAGCGACTCGTGGAAGGCGATGGCCTCCTCGAAGTCGACTTCGCGGCCCGTGTGCCAGTTGTCCCTGAGGTCGTTTGCGATGCGCTGTAGCTGGTCGTCGCTGAGTCGCTCGTCAGTTGGCATAGTCACCCGTCAACCCTGATCTGCTCCGCCTCTGTTGTCGTCAGTTGCAGGTCTTCGCGGAGCATCGCTATTGCTTCCTCCGGGTCGGTCTCCGCGTCGAAGACGCGGTCGAAGCCCATTTTCCGGAAGGTCGTTTGCGTCTCCTCGAAGTCGGACTGCCCGACGGCGAGGTTCCCGCCGACGTAGGTGAGCACGTCGAGCCCGGCGTCGTCGAGCTCCTCGTGGAGCCCCTCGCAGTCCTGACGGGCGTGCCCGTACAGCGAGGATACCAGTACCGCCTCGGCGTCGTGAGATTTCGCGGCGGAGACGAACTCGTCCTGTGACGTCTGGACACCGAGGTTGATGACCTCGAAGCCAGCGGCCGAGAGCGCCTGCTCTAGAATCGTGATGCCGACGACGTGTGCGTCGGAGCCAATCACGCCGAGGATAACGGTCCGGGGCATGTACTACCCCGTCATCGGCGGGTAGTGATAAACCTAATGGTCTTTCATGATAATATGGCCTTAAGGAATTTATAACGGACGTTCAAGAAGGTTTATGCGGCCGCCCCGTCGTGGTTTTTGCATGGGTGCGCTTGACGACTTGCGTGTGCTCGACCTGACACAGGTCCTCGCCGGACCGTACTGTACGATGTTGCTCGCAGACATGGGCGCGGACGTGGTAAAGGTCGAACGCCCCGGCGGCGACCTCATCAGGTCGAACCCGCCGTTCGTGGACGACGGCGACGAGGAGGCCTACGGCGGGTACTTCCAGAGCGTCAACCGCGGCAAACGCTCGCTCGAACTCGACTTGGGGGCGGAGGAGGACCGCGAGGCGTTCCTTTCACTCGTCGAGCGCGCAGACGTGGTGGTCGAGAACTTCAAGGCCGGCACGATGGAGAAATTCGACTGCGGCTACGAGACGCTGCGAGAGCACAATCCGGACCTGATCTACTCCTCTATCCGGGGCTTTGGCGACCCGCGGACGGGCGAAACCCACCGGCAGGGCCAACCCTCGTTCGACCTCATTGCACAGGCACTGGGCGGGGTCATGGAAATCACCGGCCAGTCGGATGGTCCGCCAACGAAGGTCGGCCCGGGCGTCGGCGACCTCTTTACCGCCGTGCTGAACGCCGTTGGCATCCTCGCGGCCGTGCATCACCGCGAGCGCACGGGCGAGGGGCAGTACGTCGATACGGCGATGTACGACTCGATGGTCTCACTGTGCGAGCGGACGGTGTATCAGTACTCCTGTGACGGCGAGTCGCCGACCCGGCAGGGCAACTCCCACCCCACGCTGTTCCCCTATGACTCCTTCGAGGCCGCCGACGGCCACGTTGTCATCGCGGCCTTCGCCGACGGCCACTGGGAGGCGCTGTGCGAGGCGATGGACCGACCGGACCTCGCTGCGGACTACCCCGACGCCGGCAGTCGGATCGCGAACCGCGAGTCCCTGCGTCACGAGATCGCCGATTGGACCGCCACCATCGACTCGGAGACGCTCCTCGACCTGCTCGAAGGACGCGTGCCGGCCGCCCCGGTCCAGAACACTGCCGACATCTTTGACGACCCACACATCCACGACCGGGAGATGCTCACCGATGTCGACCAGCCCGGTGCCGATGAACAGATGACTATCGCCGGCAGTCCAATAAAGATGACCGAGACGATGCCCTCGCCCGGTGGTCGCGCACCACTGCTAGACGAGCACAGAACGGAACTGCTCGATGAGGCTGGGGTCAGTACGGAGACCAACCGCGTCGAAGGCGACGACTAATCGGCAACTGTCGGCAATTTTCACCACATCAGGGCAGGACCATTATCTATCATGAGCCGTACAGTAGGCTATGGTCGAAGTTCCAGATGCACTCAGTACATTGTTCAGTGCGCGAGTAGAGACTGATGGGGACCGATATGTCGTCGAAATTCCGAAAAGCGAAGTGTCTCACGGCGCAATTTCGCCGGGCGAGACCTACCGCGTAGGCCTGCTTTCGCAAGTTGACGCCGGCTCGGCGACGACAGCCCAGACTCAGACGCCCACACAGAATACCGACCCGGAGCGAGCCGACACCGGCGTCCCGCAACCGCCAGTCGATGAGGGCGAAATCCGAAACGTGACCATCGAATCGCTCGGCGATCAGGGCGACGGCATCGCAAAGGTCGAACGAGGGTACGTCGTCATCGTTCCTGACGGTGAACCGGGCGACTCGCCGACCGTCGAGATCGAGACCGTACAGGAAAACGTCGCGTTTGCGAGCGTCGTCGACAACGACGGCCGGACCGCATAGCGGAACAGCTTCGTTTTCAGCGGCCCAGTAACCGTCGGCTGGCAGACTGCAGGGCCGGACCAAACGGTCACAACAGGGTCGCTCAACCGACAGACCCCTATTTGAATGGAATCTGTCGGACGTGGTAGAGGTCGAAGAACGACTAGTAATCACAGCATCACAAACGTTTATATGATTTAAATCCGGTATTTAAAACACTACATGGTCGACCCAAAAGAGAGCATTGACATCGAAAATGTCGTTGCTTCGACCGGTATCGGACAAGAACTCGACCTTGAGAGCGTTGCGATGGATCTGGAGGGGGCCGACTACGACCCCGAACAGTTCCCGGGCCTCGTCTATCGGACACAGGACCCCAAATCCGCCGCGCTCATCTTCCGGTCGGGCAAGATCGTCTGCACGGGTGCGAAATCGACGGACGACGTCCACCAGAGCCTGCGAATCGTCTTCGACAAGCTCCGAGACCTGAACATTCAGGTCGACGACGACCCGGAGATCGTCGTCCAGAACATCGTCAGTTCCGCGGACCTCGGGAGTTCGCTCAACCTCAACGCCATCGCAATCGGCCTCGGGCTTGAGAACATCGAGTACGAGCCGGAGCAGTTCCCGGGCCTCGTCTACCGACTCGACGACCCAGACGTGGTCGCGCTGCTGTTCGGTTCGGGGAAGCTCGTCGTTACCGGCGGGAAACGGAAAGAGGACGCGGAAGAGGCCGTCGACACCATCGTCGAACGGCTAAGCGACCTCGGACTGCTGGACTAACCACGCGGTGCCAGTGACTGGGCGGCGGTCAGTCACAGCCCGTTTTTCCGTTCGTCTCTGGCTGAAGCGACTGCCACGGGGTAGAACCCCGCGGTTCAAATACCGGGACGACTAATCCCGGCTCAATGGCAGACCCCGCCTCGACGGGCACGGAGTCTTGGCGCACGTATTTCGGCTTCGACGAGCCATACGAGAATCAGGCCGATGCCGTTGAACGAGCTATCGAGGCAGGCAAGGCGCGCGGCTTTCTCGCGATGGAAGGGCCCTGTGGGACCGGCAAGACGATGGCCGCGCTCACCGCCGGCGCGACGCTGGTCCGCGATACGGACCTGTACGAGCGGATGGTCGTCGTCACGCCGGTCAAACAGCAACTCCAGCAGTTCGTCGACGACCTGCGGGCGCTCAACGCCGGCATAGCGGAGCCCTTCGAGGGCATCTCGCTGGTCGGCAAGCGCGACCTCTGCCCGTACGGTCGCGAGGGGCAGTTCCCGGACGACGTGGGCACGCACGACCGCTGTGAGGACCTCAGGGAGGCGACGGCGCGGTTAGTCGAGGACGACGGGCGCTCGGACGGCGCAGCCGTCGCGGACGCCGCAATCGCCGGTGAAGCCGACGACGACCAGTGGTGGGACCCGCGGAAGGGACAGGACCTCGCCGCGGCCGCGCGCCCCGACGCCGCCGAGCAGGCGACGCTGGGTGAGGACACGCTTTCGACCGCGGGTGCGGCCTCCCCGTACCGGCGGACCCAGCCGACGGCCCCGGAGGCGATGGCCGAGGGATCGGACCCGCCGCTGTACTGTCCGTTCGAGGCGGACTGGTACGCCCGCAACAAAGGCTCGCCCGTTGACTTCTCAGCCGGAGAGGAGCACGTAGTGACGATGGATGACTACCTCCCGGCGGCGACGGAGCGCGGGACTTGTCCTCATCGGGTAATGAGCGTGATGCTCTCCGAGGCCGACGTCATCGTCGGGAACTACAACCACCTGTTCGACCCCGGCTCCCGCCCGCTGCTGTCGGACGTGCTCGACGACCAGACGCTCGTCATCGTGGACGAGGCCCACCGACTCGAAGAGCGTGTCCGGGACCTCCTGTCAGACCGCCTTGGCCGCCAGACCATCGTGCAAGCGCGAAACGACTGTACAACGCTCATCCAGCGCGCCCAGCAGAGCGCCGACCACAAGGCGCAGGTGCGTGAGGTGCTGTCCGCCCGAGAAGTCCCGCTAGACGCGGTCGATCAGGCTCGGAAGTTCTACGACGACCTCGTCCGGTGGCTCGACGACCGCATCGAGTCGTTCCTCGACGCCGAACACGAGGGATGGCGCGCGGACCCGGCAGTCCTCCCCGAGCACGACCGCGAAATCCCGCTTCGGGACCCCGACACGGTCGAGCAGGACGAGCTGACCGAATGGGCCGAGCGGAAGGGGTACGACGGCTCACTCTGGCGGTCGCTGTCGCAGGTCGGCGCGGCTGTCGAGGACGCGATCGACCAGCTCGGCCTGACCCGCCAGCCGGTGTGTGCCGCCGTCGGCGTGCTGGCCGGACAGTGGTGGGAGCGCGACCACGCGACGTTCCTCCGGGAGATCGAACTGGAGCACTCGCCGAATCACGGGGAAAGCCTCGACGCCGACTATCAGGCTGTCTACACGCCGGGACTGGTGTGTTACAACTGCATGCCCGGGACGGCCCTTCGCAACGTCTTCGACGACCTCGGAGGCGGCATCCTGATGAGTGCGACTCTGGAGCCGCTGGATGTGTTTACCCGCGTCTCGGGACTGGACTCGATAGCCGAGACGGGGTCAACGGCCCCCGATGAGGGGTCCGGCGACGGGCGACCGGTCCGCACGACGACCTACGACCTGCCGTTTCCGCCTGAGAACCGCGCCTCGTACCTCGTCGACGCGACGCCGTTTACCGCACGCAACCGCGGCGACCCCGAGACGATGCGACCGCTCGGTGACAACTGGAATCCGACGCGCGACGAGTACGCACAGGCGCTGCGCGCACTGGCCCGCTCACCGGGCAACGTCATGGTGGCGATGCCGAACTACCGGGAAGCGCGCTGGGCTGGCGCGTACCTGCAGGACGCCGTCGAAAAGCCGGTTCTCGTCGACGAATCATCGAGCAACGAGGAGACCGAACGGCTGAAACGCGAGTTCTTCAGCGGCGACGGGAAGGTCATTGTCACGTCGACGCGCGGGACGCTGACCGAGGGGGTCGACTACGACGGCGAAAAGCTGTCCACCTGTGCGGTCGTCGGTATTCCGCTGGTGAACATCGGGTCGCCCCGCGTTCGGGGCGTCCAGCGGGCCTACGGCGACGCCTTCGGCGAGGACAACGCCTTCGAGTACGCCCTGACAGTTCCGGCTGTGCGGCGCGCGCGTCAGGCCATCGGTCGCGTCATCCGCGGCGTCGACGAAGTCGGGGTGCGAGCGCTGGTCGGCCGTCGGTACACGCCGGACGCACGGCATTCGGTGTCTCCGTACCTGCCCGCCGGCGAACGCGAGGAGTTCACCCGTATGACACCCAATTTCCTCGCGAGCCAGCTCGATTCGTTCTGGGCCGACCACCAGTAGCGCCGCCTGTTGATTAACCGGAAGATTTCGTTGACAGCGGAAGGCATATACATCGTGGAACGAGTGTACCTATAGATGCCCGAGTGTCAGAACTGCGGTGAATTCGTAACCGAGCAGTACGTACGGGTTTTTACACCAGAAGCCGTCGAAGGCCATGGCCCCCGGGTCTGTCCAAACTGTGAGGACAAACTCCGGGACGGTGCGGACGTCCGTGAAGCACGGTCCTCGAGACAGTAGGACAACTCCTTTTCGGGAAGTACTCAAGGCCGGACAAGCGTAGCTTCTGGCATGAGCAAACTCGACGTCGAAGCGGTCGATGACATCGACGCACCCGCGGGAATCGACGCGGCGGAGTACGTCCTCTACGGCGGGAAAGGCGGCGTCGGCAAGACGACGTGTGCCGCGGCCACGGCGCTGGCCTCCGCGCGCGACGACACGGCGACACTCGTTGTCTCCACTGATCCCGCTCACTCCCTGTCAGATACACTTGAGGCGGACATCCCGGCGACGCCGACGCGCATCCGCGAGGACATTCCGCTGTACGCCGCGGAAATCGACCCGGAGGCCGCCGTCGGTGATGGGCCGCTCGGCGTCGAGGAGGACGCGCTGGGCGGCGTGGGCGAACTGCTCGGCGGCGACGGGATGTTCGGCGGGGGCGGAGCAGGTGCCGCAGCGGGCGCAGAGGACCCCATCGGCGGCGAGGAAGGACTGCTCGGCGGGTCGATGCCCGGAGCCGACGAGGCTGCGGCGCTCCGCCTTCTACTGGATTACGTCGACGACGACCGCTTCGACCGCGTCGTCATCGACACCGCGCCGACCGGCCACACCCTCCGGCTGCTGGAACTCCCTGAGACGATGGATTCGATGGTCGGGAAGATCCTCCAGCTCCGCGAGCGGTTCTCGGGGATGATGGACAACCTCACCGGTATGTTCGGCGACGACCAAAACGTCGACGCCGAGGCTGGCATCGAGGACCTGCAGGAGCTTTCGGACCGGATCGAGCACCTCCGGGGGATTCTACAGGACCCACAAAAGACGGATTTCCGAATCGTGATGGTACCCGAAGAACTCTCAGTCGTCGAGTCCGAGCGACTGCTCGCCCAGCTCGGCGAGTTCAACATTCCCGTCAGCACCGTCGTCGTCAACCGCGTGATGCAGGACCCGAGCGAGGTGCTCGGCGAGGACGTGGACATCGCCGGCCCAAACCACGCCGACTGTGAGTTCTGCGCCCGGCGCTGGCAGGTCCAGCAAGACGCGCTGGCCCGGTCACAGGACATGTTCCGCGGCCACGACGTGCGCCGCGTGCCGCTGTTCGCCGAGGAAGTGCGCGGTGAGCGACTGCTGTCGGTCGTCGCGGCCTGTCTGGACTAACGGGAGCAGTGGGCGGCTTGGTTAGCTCGTCAGCTTCCGGATGACGCCGAACGCCGCGTCGCGCCACTGGGCCGGCAGGTAGTCGAGCATGAGCAACAGTTGTGCGCCCTGACCGACGGGATACCGCGGCTCGGGGTTGCTGGCGTTGGCGGCGTCACGGATCGTCAGCGCGACCGTCCCGGGCGTGACCGACAGCGCGTCCTGAATGCCGACCAGACTCGAATCCTCGTGGGCCTGATACAGCCAGTCGTACGCGCCGGACTTGTCGAGGTTGTCGAGTTCTTCGTCGGCGCGGCTGTCGAAGTTCGTCTCGACTGGGCCGGGTTCGACGAGCACCACGTCGATGCCGAACTCCTCGACCTCCATCCGAAGCGCGTCGCTGAGTCCCTCCAGCGCGAACTTCGAGGCTGCGTAGCCGCCCTGATTCGGGAAGGCGATGCGGCCGGCGACGCTGGAGACGTTGACGATAGTCCCGTTCTCGCGAGCCCGCATATGCGGGAGCGCTTCGCGGATGAGTCGATGCGGGCCATAGAGGTTCACGTCGAACTGCTCGTGCAGCGCTGCCGTCGACACGTCTTCGACTGCGCCGAACTGCGGGTAGCCGGCGTTGTTCACCAGACAGTCGAGTCGCCCTTCGGAATCGACGAGCGCTTCCACGACCCGCTCGCATTCGCGCGGGTTCGTCACGTCGAGTTCGGCGGTCTCACAGCCCGCTTCTTCGAGGTCTTCGATGTCCGATTCCTCGCGGGCGGTCGCCCAGACAGTCCAGTCGTCGGCAAGGAACGCCTCGGCACTCGCCCGCCCGATACCCGAGGACGCCCCCGTAATCAGCACCGTCTTCGCCATGTGTTGGCCGGGAGAACACACCCCGGGAAGTTATACTGTCGGTTATCCGAACGAGCTACGTGACAGTCGCCTTCGCCTCGTCGGCGTAGTTGTCAGCCAGCCGGGTCGGCTCGGGGAGCTTGTAGCCGTCGGCGGTGGCTTCGACGAGATCCGCTGCCGTGCTCGCGCTGACGCGGTGGCCGGGGCTGACGATGAGCGGATTGATGTACCGGTTCGGCGAGTCGTACTGCCGGGTCTGGAGTGCATGGCCGATGCCCGTCCCGTTCGGGCACGTCTCAACGCTGTCGTCGGCTGCAATCGGAATCCGCGTGCCTTCCGGGTACGTTTCCTCAAGCGACTGCGCCGGCGTGCCACAGAGGAGGCTCTTGGCGACGCCGACGGCCGGCACGTCCAGCGTGACGCCGATGTGTGTCGCCAGCCCGGCTTCCCGGAAGTGGATGCGGCCGCTGCCGTCGACCAGCACCACGTCGGGGTCGTGGTCCAGTTCGGCGAACGCGGCCAGAATCGCGCCGCCCTCGCGGAACGACAGCAGACCGGGAATGTACGGAATCTCGGTTCGTTCGACAGCGCTGACTCGCTCTATGACTTCGCCGTTCCGTAGTACGACGATAGCCGAGACAGCCTTGTCGTCGACAAACGCCTGATCGACGCCGGCGACGAGTGGCGTGTCCACTGTATCGTCGCCAGCATCCAGCGTCGTCTGATCGCCGTCAGGGACATCTCCGGCGCACGTGATGGTCCGGGGCGAAAATTTCAGGTCGTCTTCGAACCGTGCGACATCGGCGATGTCGCGTTGCAACTCCTCCATCTCAGCCTGCGAGAGCGATGGGTCGGGGACGAACTCGGGACGAACTGGGTGCATCGTCACGGCCGACGGCGACCCGGACCGCCGGGACCGCCGGGACCGCCCGGTCCGCCGGGGCCGCCGCCCCCGCCGAACTGTATCTGGCCGGGCATCCGGGTCTGGCCCTTGATCTTCTGGCCGTACCAGAGTCCGATAACGAGGCCGATAAGGTGGGCGAGGTGGGCAATGTTGCCGCCGAGCAGGCCGGCCCCCATCGGATTGAGTGAGCCGAAGACGCTCAACAGGAAGTAAAAGCCGGTAATCGCCCATATCGGGACCGGGATCAGGAAGTACAGATACACGCGGAGATCAGGTTTCAGGACGGTCAGGAACGCCATGATCGCCAGTGCCGCGCCGCTGGCTCCGAGAACGCCGGCGGAGGTACCCTGCACCGTCTGAATCGCGATCTGTCCGAGCCCCGCCAGCGCCCCCGAGACGAGGAAGAAGATCGCGAACTTCTTCGACCCGATCTGTTGCTCGACGAGTCGGCCGAAGAAGTAGATGATAATCCCGTTTCCGAAGATGTGATAGAACCCGAAGGGGGCGTGTGAGAACACCGACGTGACCCATGTCCAGACGTATTCTGGGTTGTTCGGATGGAGTACGAACAACGTCTGGAACGCTTCGCGACCGAGAGAAAGGATAACGATGTGTTCGAGAATGAACACGATCCCCATGATCGCTAGGAACAGGTACGTGACGTTCCCCCGGAAGTACGCCAGCGGCCCGCCGGGCCCAGTGTCGATACCGAACCGGTCGGCGACGCCGCCGCCCCCAGAGGTCTGGCTGGTGTTTACGCTCTCGTCGAACCCGCTGTCGAACACGCCGCCCGGATCGCTCCAGTTGTCCAGTCCGGGGCAATCGTGGGCCTCGGGCAGTCTGTGTTCCGCACAGTAGGTCCCGCCACAGTGCCCACACTGGTACGGCATGTTCTCCTGCTTTCCACAGGCATCGCACTCCGACATTGTGCTACGGTAGGAGTGGGCGGTGGAAAGGGATTGTGCTTACAGTGGGCCGGACACTGGACGACTGTCACAAGACCGAGAAACACTCTGTCAGAGCTATACAAACCAGTGAGCGGCGCACAGCAGCCAGACAGCGATTCACTCGCCAATATCGGGATGGCTTTCGGCGTCTCGGAGCACACCGATCCACGCTGGCTCGCCGTCGTACTCGATTTCCCCGCCGGACACCTCGATTATCCGCGTTTCACCGTCGGCCTGTTGCCCCGCAAATTCCGAATGGAACGTCTCAAGATCGTCTGATTCTGCCGTTCTGAGTAAATCGGGGAACCGGCTTTCGTCGCCCGCTGGAGTGAGGATGGTCGGTGATTCGTCGATGAGTTCGCTCTGGTCATAGCCGAAAATGTCCGCCAGCTTCTGGTTCACGTAGACGAACGTCCCGTCCTGAATGATACAGACGCCCGCGAGCTCCTGTTCGACGAGCCGCTGATACCACGAGAGGGCGTTCCAGAACCGCTGTTCAGTGCGGTGTTGCTCGACGGCGTTCTCGATTCGGTTGGCGAGGACATCGTACGTGTCTGACTTGCCCCCCTTCTGCATATAGTCGGTAACGCCCGACGCAATTGCCTCGCTCGCGATCTCCTCGCTGCCCTTGCCAGTGAACAAGATGAACGGGATGTTCTGATACTGTTCGCGGACGAGCTCCAGCAGTTCCAGCCCATCGGTGTTTGGCATGTCGTAATCGCTGACGATACAGTCGACCTGCTCGGTCCGGAGGAAGTCAAGTGCGGCGACGGCGCTGGTCTTCGTCACGACGTCGAAGTCGTCGTTGATGCGTTCGAGATACAACTCGACCAGTTCACCCACCTGTGGGTCGTCGTCGACGTGCAACACGGTACACTGCTGGGATTGCTCGACTTTCGCCAGCGGAATCGGGACCTCTGTCCGCATTTCGTCGCGTCGCTCCGCTGACTCGGTCCGGAGCAGCGGCGTGTGTTGCGTTGCCGCGCGGCGGCTTCCGCTGATAGCCCCGCTGGAGAGCTCCACTACCTTCTCTCTGAGCTGCCACTGTTCCTCAGAGGTCATCTTCTTTCCCGGTACTGTTGCTAGCACAGAGATTGAAATCAGCCAGCCACCCAGTCACGCTGGTCACAATTGTCGCACACATTGGCCCCTCTACGTCCAACCGCCGAGCTGAGCCAGTAGGACGCACATACTTCGAGTGAATATTCGGAGATTCCCAGTCAGACATCAATACTTGATCTTGGCTATCAATTGCATATCAGTCTACTAAACGCTACTGATGGGGGGTATCGCTGTGACCGTTCTTCTGTCCGATCGATCTGTACGTGTGATTTGGCCCTAAACAGACGTTTTGGGCTTTGATTGTATTGTTTTCTGCATTTGTCTTTTAATTCTATCCTTAATACAATATATTATATGTAGGTACTCTTCAAATAAATTTAATTATCTATCGCCCAACATCCAAATCGTATCATGTCCGATACTACCATGCGCGAATACCTCGCAGAGCACCCGAAAATGGCCGGCGCACTGTTCACCCTCCTGATGCTACTATCTCAGGCGGGGACTGCAGCAGCTAATAATAGCACGTACATTGGGCCATAAACGAAGAACCAGCTTAGACAACTCAGAACTTTTCTGCAGCACTTACGAGCTACGAGGAAATTCGAACGCTTAGTGAATGTTATCCAAGTCTATTGAATTGCTCCAGTAGAGGCTTCCATTAGCTTTGACAGGCACTTGCTGCATATGTAGAAACTCTACTAGCTCGTCTCTAGAGATAGTGAATCTGTCAACTGAACCCGGAACTATATAATACTCCTCACAATCGTTAAAATGAGGGAACATAATCGCTCCTAATCCTTTGTTATCTGTAGAATGTACATTCATTTCTACGTTGTAGCCGGTTTCAGCGGTTTCTATTTCGAGTACGTTTGGGATCCCGCCGTCTGCTTGGGCAACTGTCACACCACCATCACCAACGACAATATACTGCCCACCCAGAATGCTCTCACCCCGAGCAATAGTTAGCGCCGCTCGAAGCGGGAAGCCACAGTTCAACAGCCGGGCGACCGACTCACCGATGCGAACCGCACCGTCGTTCAGGATTTCGTTGAGCGTGACGATGCCGCCGATAGCGCCGTTTTCGACGAGCGCAAGTCCCTGATTGTAGGAGTTACAGGCGTTCAGCAAGAACGTGTCGACGCCGACCGAATCGACTGTTGTCACGTCAAGCTTGCCGTCGGAGCAGACGAAGCCGTCGTGTTCGGTGTGGCCGATGTAGTGGAAGAACTCGGCGTCGGTCGTGAGGACGGTTCTGAGCTCCGCCGTCGTCAGGTCGTCGTGGACCGTGACATCGAACGGCAGGTCGTCGCGGCTGCCGTACACTTCGTCGACGAGCTGCCGTTCCTCGTCCATACGAGCGTCGTTCTGGACGACGCGAATCGTGATGTCTTCGGCGTTCCTATCGCGGTCAAGTCGGTGTTCGAACGCCGCTTTGGTCAGCTTGCTCGCACCGATCGGGATACTGTCCCCGATCCATGCTTGTTCCAGTGAGTCCGCGGCCTGCGGTTCGACGTAGTCCACGTCGGCTGGGTTGGTAGCAGCGTCGGAGGTCGCAGCGCGGGTGATGACATCGTCACGAGTGAACTCGGCCTCGGCTTCTGCCGGAACAGTCGCCTGATTCAACCGTTGTTGTGGGTGGGTTTGGACGATAGCGAGGTCGTCGACGACGTACGGCAGTTGCTCTGCGTTCGTCGGCACCGGGTCGATGTGCGTCGTCAGCCGCCACTTCGGAATGTGGTCCTCGATAACGTCGTACGGGACCTGTAGATAGGTGGCGACCTGCTCCGCGAGCGACTGCCGATACAGCGACTCGAAGTCAAGATCGACGTAGGGCTCGATGGCTGCTCGCTCGTGCAAGTCGATCTGGTGGAACCCCTCAGTGCGTGTGACACAATCGAGGAAGAACAGGCGTTTGAGCGTGCGTCCGACCTCGGCCTCGAAGCCCCGTGCAGTGTCGAGCGAGTACGTAAATCCTGTGTCAGTCGTGAGCCGCGGCGTGGCTGCGGGAGCGAGCGAAGCACCGAGGTAGTACGAAAGCGGTGCGGCGACGAAGACGGACGCGAGGTCGGGCGGGAGTTCGAGCGTGACACCTGTGTCCGGACTGTCGATATCCGCAGGGATCTCTAAACTGTCCCCGATCTCAATCGCCGGCGGGTGACCACGGAGCGTCGGATAGGAGCGCTCGGGGTCGTAGGCCTTGAGCGCCGAGCCGAAGGTCTCGACTGCGGCCATCACGTCAGCCGGTTGCTCGGTCGTCGTGACCGTGGCCGCCGGCCGGTCGTGCTGGGACCGAGCGCCGATGAGCAGGTCCGTCGGGGCGTCGAACTCGATTCGGGTCCGGTCCGAGTCGACGGTGACCTCAATCTCGGTGTTCTCGACCCGCATATACGTCTTAATCTGCGTTAGCGGGTCGAGCACGTAGTCATCTGTCGGCAGCGTCTCCGACTCGAACTGTGCGACCTCAGCGGCTATCGCCCCGTCGTCGTCACGGACGTACACCATGACGACTGTCGGGAGTTCGATAGCGCGCGTCCGTATCCGGACAGCGTCCCCGACTGGGTACTGAAACACGTCGGTCGCCCCCTCGTTGAGCGCGATGGGCGTCGGCGTGTGTATCCGGTAGCGCTGGCGCTCGATTTGGTCGATGACTGCGAGCCCGGGTCGGTCGTCGAGCGGTTCGAAAGCTAGAGTCATATAATAACCGAGGGCGGCGGTATTACTCTCGTACAGTGAGAACGACAGAAACCATGAAAAAGATATCGCCGACCCGCTTCTATTTCAGTCGGAACCGATCACGGAGTCTGCCTGAAGGAGAGAGACTGCACGGGGACGCGTGGGCGAAGCGAAACGGGCAGCTCCGTGCAACCCAGTCTCTGTGGGCGAAGCGGGTAAGGGCACCCCGGTCTAACACTCCGGTAGTGAAAGAGTTCGAGCGCAAACAGTTGCTGGAGCGCATCGAACGCGACAGCGCGACCGTCGGTGCGGACATCCCCGATGAGATCACCGTGCAGGGCGAGGAGATCGAACTCCAGTCGTTTGTCTTCGAGATCAAGCGCCGGAAGACGATTCCGCAGGGCGAGCGCGAGCGCGTCGAGCAGGCGAAAAAGAACCTGCGGCGCGAGCGCCTCCAGCGCAAGCAACGGATCGAGGACAACGAAGTGGGCTACGAGCGCGGTGAAGAACTCGCCACGGCAATTATTGGCATCGACCGAGCGCTCAACGCCCTCGAACAGCTCGGTGCAGCGAACATCGAACAGGAAGCGCAGGCACAGGAGACTGCTGACAGAAAGCGTTGGATGAAGTTCCTCCAGAAAGCGTTGGGCCACGAGGACGCGGACTCCGGCACGGGTCGTGCCGGGCGGAGTTACTAACATGAGCCGGAACGACGAAATCGCGACGCTGCTCGAAGAGTTCGCCGACCTGCTGGACGCGAAAGGCGTGGAGTACAAGCCCCGGGCCTACCGTCGGGCGGCCGAGAACATCAGGGACTTCCCCGGTGCAATCGAGGGGCTGGCCGCCGAGGGCGAGGACAGCGTCGGTGAGATAGACGGCGTCGGCGACGCTATTTCCTCGAAGGTCGTCGAGTACTTCGAAACTGGCGAGATAGCGGAGTTGATCGAACTCCGCGAGGAGCTCCCCGTCGAGATGGACGCCCTCACAGCGGTCGAGGGTATCGGCCCGAAATCCGTCGGCTCGCTGTACGAGGCGCTGAGCATCACTACCCTCGACGAGCTGGAGGCGGCTGCCGAAGCCGGCGAGATACAGGCGGTTTCGGGCTTCGGTGCGAAAACGGAACAGAATATCCTCGATAACATCGACTTCGCCCGCGAGGCCCACGAGCGGTCGCTGCTGGGCGAGGCCCGCCCGCACGGCGACCGGATTCGGGGCTACATGGCCGCTGGCGATGCTGTGGCCGAGTGCGCACTCGGCGGCTCTATCCGCCGCTGGCGACCGACCATCGGCGACGTGGACGTGCTCGTCGGGAGTACCGACCCCGAAGCCGTCGTCGAGCGGTTCGCCGACTGGGACGGGCTCGACCGGGTCATCGAATCCGGCGACACGAAGGCGAGCGCTTACGCGGACGACGTTCGGGTCGATTTGCGCATCGTCGACCCGTCGGAGTTCGGCACGGCGCTCCAGTATTTCACCGGCAGCAAGGACCACAACGTCGCGGTCCGCAACCGCGCTATCGAGCGAGACCTGAAGGTAAACGAATATGGGGTCTTCGATGTCGAGGGCGTCGAGGACGACGGCCAGCGAGCCGGCGAACTGGTGGCCAGCGAAACCGAGGACGAAGTGTACGAGGCGCTAGGCATGGAGTGGGTGCCGCCGGAACTCCGCGAGAACCGCGGCGAGGTCGAGGCCGCCGCCGACGGGTCGCTCCCGGACCTTATCGCCGAGGGCGAGGTCCGCGGCGACATCCACATCCACACGAACTGGTCGGACGGTCGCAACACCATCGCGGAGATGGTGGAAGGCGCAGCCGCGTTCGGCCACGACTACCTCGCCGTCACGGACCACGCGACCGGACCGGGGATGGTCGGCGGCGTCGGCGTCCCGGACGAGGAACTCCGCGAGCAGATAGCAGCAGTCGAGTCGGTCGCGGCGGACGCCGATATCGACGTGTTCACCGGCGTCGAGGCCAACATCGCCGCAGACGGCAGCGTCTCGGTCGCAGACGATCTGCTGGCGGAGCTAGATGTCGTGGTCGCTTCGCCCCACGCCGCACTGGACGGGGACGGCACCGACCGCCTCGTCGCCGCGGCGGAACACCCCGACGTGAACGTCATCGGCCACCCGACGGGCCGCTATCTCAACCGCCGGGAGGGTCTGGACGTCGACATCGAACGTCTCGCAGCGGTCGCCGCCGACAACGATACAGCGCTCGAAATCAACGCCAACCCCGCCCGTCTGGACCTCGGCGGTGGCGCGGTCAAGCAGGCCATCGAGTCCGGGGCGACAATCGCCATCAACACGGACGCACACAGCCCGGGCAACTTCGAACTCCTGCGCTACGGCGTCCACACGGCGCGGCGGGGGTGGGCCGAGACGGGCGACGTGTTGAACACCCGCGACGCCGAAGGCCTTCGCGAGTTCCTTGATGCCTGACGACACTCTCAGTGACCGGCTCGCCCTCGATGCGATGCTCGGTAAGCTTGCCACCTATCTGCGGATGTGTGGCTACGATACGGCGTACGCGCTGGACCGGGACGCCGAGGCCGACGACGACCTCCTCGCCCTGAGCGAACGCGAGAACCGGCTGCTGATCACCCGGGATAGCGACCTCGCTGCCTGCGCACCCGACAGTCTGTTACTCAGCGAACGGGCGGTCGAGGACCAGTTACGGGAACTTGCCGACGCCGGCTTCGAGCTCGCACTCGCGCCGGAGCCGGCCCACTGTGGCGTCTGCAACGGTCGGGTCGAACAGGTCAGCCCGGAGGACCCCACGCCGGAGTACGCACCGAGTGTGGACGACGAGACGATCTGGCGCTGTGTCGACTGCGGCCAGCACTTCTGGAAAGGGAGCCACTGGGCCTCAGTCGAGGCGACGCTAGATGGGCTATAGAGACAGAAAGTCAGCGGGCGTCGTTACAGTTCCTCAGCCGCGGCGATGGCCGCCTCGGTCGTCCCTGCAACGACCACGCCGGTCGTGACATCGTCTTCGGTCCAGTAGACGACAGCCCTATTCTCACGCTCGATTGTGGTCGCGTTCTGTCCGTTCACCTGTACTGCCGTCCCGTTCTCCGCACCGTCAAGATAGCTCGATGCGCCGGTCGCGGTCAGGACCGTCACGTTCTCCCCGTCAGCGTCGTACTGCTGGGCCACGGCCGTACTCTCGGGCCGGCTGATGTATCGGGCTTCCTCGAAGGTCCCGTTCTCGTATTCGGGCAGGTCAAGATCAGTCGCGGACTGGGCCGCGTCGTAGGAGTCGTACGTCTCGATGGTCGTGACGGCGACCCGGTCAGCCGGCGGAGCGAATTGGCTGTCGTCGATGCTGACGTTGAAATTCGTCTCCTCGACAGTGAGTTCCGTCCGGTTTGTCCCGTCGTCAGTGGTCAGCTTGTGGACGCGGTAGTCCTCGGTGTCGACCCACAGCGTCGTGTTCGGCGCATCGATGCTCTCGTTTGTCGGTTCGAGGTCCAGAACGTACGTCGTCTCGCCGTTGACCTCGTCGGTCCCCCGAAGCGTCGCAGTGACGTTCTCCTCGGGAACCGGATCGGTCGTGTCGTTCATCGCAGCTGATTTCTCCGGCAGTTCGCGGCCGTACGACTGATTCTCGCCGACCGCCCAGACAACGGTCCCGTTCGTCCCCATCTCGTAGGACCGGTCTTCGCTCGTGACGGCGGCCCACGTCTTGTTGGGCTCGGCAGCGGCGTACTCCACTGTGGCAGTCTTCGAATCAGACTTGTTCGCGACGGTCACCGTCGCCGTTCCGGTAATCGTCTCGGCTGCCTCGTAGCGCTGTTCGGTCTGGTCCAATACCTCGTCGCCGGACGGCTCCCCCATCTGGCTGAGACCTGAAACGCCGGCGACCGCCCCAGCAGCCAGTAGTCCAATAGTGACGAACACCGCGACGATAGCCAGTCTCCGTCCGGTATCGGCTGTCATTGTCAGGCCTTAGGACTGGAGTGGTAAGTGGGTTCCTCCTATCAAGATACGGACCACTCCTGCCGAACCCGGATGTGGTCGAACCCCTCATTGCCGTCCAGTCCGTATACAGAGCCGTGAGCGAGTCAGCGAATACGACCGTCCGTGTCGACGGCGTCAGCAAGCAGTACGACCTCGGCGGGACGGTGACGGCGCTTGACGACGTGAGCCTCGACCTGTCTGCGGGGTCGTACACGGCGGTGATGGGACCGAGCGGCTCCGGCAAGAGCACGCTCCTGAACCTCATCGGCGGACTGGACACGCCGTCGTCGGGGCGGGTCGTGGTCAATGGACAAGACGTTTCGGCGGCCAGCGAGGCCGAACGGGCCGACATCCGCGGGACTGCGGTCGGATTCGTGTTTCAGACGTTCAATCTCATGCCGCGACTGAGTGCGGTGGAGAACGTCGCCTTACCGCTCGTCTTCGATGGCTGGGACAGGGACCGTCGCCGCGAGCGGGCGGCGTCGCTGCTCTCGGAGGTGGGCCTCGCCGACCGCACCGGCCACGTCCCCTCGGAGCTCAGCGGCGGCCAGCGCCAGCGGGTCGCCATCGCTCGGGCGCTGTCGACCGACCCGGCGCTGATTCTCGCCGACGAGCCAACCGGCAACGTCGATACGGACACCGGCGCGCAAATCCTCGACCTGTTCGACGACCTCCACGCGGCGGGCAACACGTTCCTGCTGGTGACCCACGAGCGACATGTCGCCGAGCGGGCGGAGCGAATCGTCCACGTCGAGGACGGGCACATCCAGTCTGTCGAGGACGTTTCCGGGGGCGAGCACTGATGGACACTGGCGAGAGTGTGCGAATCACGCTCCGGTCAATCAAAGCGCACAAGCTCCGGTCGGCGCTGACTGTCGTCGGCGTCGTCATCGGTATCGCGTCAGTAATCACCTTCGCCACGTTCGGGGCCAGCGTCGAGGCGGAAATCGTCGGCGACATCGAGACGTCGAACGCAGGCAACATCTACGTGTTCGGAACGCCGTCCGGCGACGACGACTTTGACCGGACGCTCCAGCCAGTGTTTACCGAGTACGACATTCAGCAGTTGGAGGCGATCACCGGAGTCCAAGCAGTGCTCCCGCGCGGAATCGTCCAGACGCAGTCGGTGCGCCACGGAAATCAGACGCTGGCCAGACAGCAGGTCACGGCGGTACGGTCTGCCAGCATCAATGACGGCGTCCTCGTCGAGGGGCGTTCATTCGAAGCTGATGAGGAGGCCGTCGTCGTTAACGAGCGCATGGCCGGGTCGTTCGCTGAGAACCTCACGACCGGCGAGCGCTTCACGATGACGATGGCCGACGGGAGCGAACGCAACGTCACCGTCGTCGGCGTCGTCAACGGGACGCGCGGCGAAGTCCCGGTCAGCGAGTTCGCCCGCCAGCCGCGGGTGTACGTCCCCATCGACCCGTTCTATGACTCGGTTGTCGAGAGCCCGTCGGCGGGCGTGCGACAGCGTGCGTACCCGCAGGTAACACTCGCCGTCGACCCGCGGGCGATTCCGGAGACCCAATCGGCCATTCAGACGTATCTCTCCGGTGAGTCCGACGCGCGGTCGCTGTCGGCCGACGACACGGAACTGGTCGCCCGGTCCGGGAACGACTTCGTCGAGGAGATCAGCGACGTTATCGAGCGCATCACGCGTTTCGTCACCGGCATCGCCGTCATCGCGCTGGTCGTCGGTGCTATCGGCATCGCCAACGTGATGCTCGTCAGCGTCACGGAGCGGACCCGCGAAATCGGCATCATGAAAGCCGTCGGTGCGCGCAACCGCGACGTGATGCAGGTGTTCCTCGTCGAGGCCGCACTGCTCGGGACGCTCGGCTCGCTGCTGGGCGTCCCGCTCGGACTCCTCGTCGGCTACGGCGCGACCCGATACGCCGAAGTCGCGTTCTCGCTCGCGCCGCTGTGGATTGCGCTGGCGGTCGGCGTGGGCGTGCTAGTCGGCGTCGTCGCCGGCCTCTACCCGGCGTGGCGGGCGGCACGGGTCGACCCCATCGACGCGCTCAGACACGAGTGAGCCTTACCCGGATTCAGAACACCGAAATACGTGGTCGTCGTACCGACGGGCCATGACCTTCTCGGAGGAGGCCCGCGAACGGCTCGCCGACATCGTCGAACTCCAGCCGACGAAAAACGGCGAGTTACAGGAGCGCTGGGACATGGATAGCGGGAGCGAGGTGCACCAGTACCTCGAATCCGAACTCAAGGAGTACTACTACCGCAACGACAACAGCCTCATCTGTGCGACGCCGGAGGCAACGACGCTTATCGACGGGGAAGACTCCGAACGCGTACAGACGGTAACAGTCACCCCGCTCCAGCAGGCCATCGTCGACGTAATCGCTGGCCACGACGAAGAGAGTCAGAGTGTCGTCGCCGTGTTACACGCCCTTCGCGAGGTGGGTGAGGACCGGGAGACCGACGACGTTCGCTCTGCGCTTCGGAGCCTCGCAGACAAGGGAATCGTAGAGACCGTCGAGAAGACCGTGCCGACGTTCAGGCTGGCCGTTCCACGCGACGAACTGGACATCGAACTGTCAGAGGGGTGAATCCGGACTCCCGTGGCGGCCGGTTACTCTGACAGCCCCGGCCGCTGCCGGCGTCGTCGCCGCGCTAACAACCGTTGTATTGCGTTCCCCGGTCCGCCGTCGAGCGGCCAGTCCATCGACCGCCACGCCGGAGGCTCCGGCTCGTAGGACGAGCACTGCCCACGACACTCAGCCGCCGTCGGCAGGCACTCTTTTGCCGCACAGTAAGGATACACGCCGCTCTCGTCGGCACTGAGCTGAAAGTGGCGGCAGTCGGGGCGCATCGTGTCCGCGTAGGCGCGCCAGCCGCGAGCATACGCGCGCTCGGCGATGGCGAGCCGCCGCTCTTGCTTCCAGTCGGTGTCCACGTATTCGAACCGCGCCGCGCTGGCGTCGTCGTCCGGCCGCTCCAGAATGCGCGTTCCGGGGTCGTCAACTGACAGCGACCGCGGTTGCCAGACCGCCTCGGCCGTACTGGATGCTGGGTCGACAGTCAATACACCGGCGGCCGCGGGCAGGTCCGCCAGCAGGATCGGCTCCACGCGCTCGTCGGTCGTCGCTGTCGCGACCCACACCTCGTCGGCCAGCGATAGCGCGATGTCCCGCTCCAGTTGTGGAACGAGGTTCCGGGCGGCGCTGGCGGTCAGATCTGGTTTGTTCTCGATGGCGACGATTCGGCGGAGCCAGTCCGGATAGGGACGCACCCGACGAATCTGGATGCGGTTGCCCTGCTTTCGGGTTTCGATGGCGTCCCTGTCAGCCGCCTCGTGAATCGACTCCCGGACGTATCGCCACGGATAGCCCGGGTCCGGCAACGCGTCGCGGTAGTACGTCCAGTCGGCCGGTGCGTGCCGGAGGACGTGCAGGAGGTCTGAGTCAAACGAATCCGGGCCGAACTTTGCCCGCTCTCGGAGTCCAGCAGGGTCACACTCCAGCACAATCGTGTCCCAGCGGCGGTGTTTCGTCCCGAACTGTCTGGCGACCAACACCGCTGCGTCGTTGGCCGGCGACCACGCTCGCTCGGCCCACTGGCAGACAGACAGCTCGAAGGCGAACTCGGAGTCTGGGTCAGCTCCACCGCTCGATGTCACGTCTCTCGAAAAATAGTCGGCCGCGTAAGAACTGATTGGTTAGACCGACGTGGTCGGGCCTGTGACCTGCTGTGCGTTCTTGTTCGTCTGATTGGCGAACGCCGTTCCGAACATGCGGAAAACGGCGACCTGTCCGTAGTAGGAGACGAACGGAACGAGAACTAGGCCGATGACAGTAACCGCCAGCACGTTGCTGATGATGTTCGTGATGATGCCGACGACGATTGGCATGAGAACTGCGATGAAGTAGTCGCTTGTGAGGACGACGTTTTTGAGCAGCGAGAAGTCGAATGCCGCACCGAGGCTCCCTTCGACTGCCATGTTCGCCAGCGCCGCGGGGACGATGTAGTAAATCAGGAACAACACCGGAATCAGCAAGAGGAACGCCATCAACCCGAATCCGGCGATGATTCCGCCGCCCGATTCACCGGCGGCTCCGCCCAGTCCGATGAGTGTCCCACCGATACCGAAGATGACGACCATGGGAACGATAGAGTACACGAGACCGACGATACTGAATTTGATGCCGTCGACGATGAGTCCTCCCCAGTCGTCCCAAGCTGGTGGTTCAGACTCGCCCTGAACGGTCGTTCCGATCACGCGAAGCAGATATCCATTGAACGCGAGCAGCGGGATCAGGAGGAAAAAGAACACCAGCAGTACGCCGCCGATCAACATCTGTGCTATCCAACTGTCGCCTTGCATTGGGTACGATAGTCCGTCTTCTAACATTTTGGATGCCTCTTTGCAAAATGTAATCTTATCCTATTTAAAAATGCTGTTAGTATTGGAAGAGATACTATTTATAAAATATTATTTTCACACGTAATTACCTCAGTAGTGGCTGGTATCGCGGAAGTAGTGTTTAGATTATATTTGTGGGTGCTCGGTCGGGGGTTCTACCACTGAAAGTAATTCGATACTGTCAGCAAAATCACACTTTAGAGTATCTGTGTTCTTCGGATAGTTCTCCGGAGAGTTTACCGGTGCCATCAAGCGACGGCGGAGCTGGCGCTACCCAGAGCACTGTGTCGGTGCTCTATGAATAGGGCTGAGTATCGTCTACGCTTCGCTACTCCTCGTCGCCTCGCTCATCGAGGAACTCGTCTGCCTGTTCGAGTATCTCACGGGGGCCGTCCTGCGTGACCGTGTTGATAGCCTGTTCGTAGTCGCGCCACTGCAGGTCGCGGTGTTCTGTGGACAGTTCGGCTGACGCTTCGAACGATTTCGCGACGAACAGGTGGACCGTCTTGTGGATGGTGTTGCCGTTCGCCTCGAACACATAGTCGTAGTCTTTGCGGAACCCGTCTAAAAGCCGGAAATCACCGATTCCGGCCTCCTCTTTCACTTCGCGTATGGCGGTCTGCTGGAGTTCTTCCTCGCCCTCGACGCCGCCCTTGGGGAACTCCCAATCGCCGGGTCGGCTCTTGAGCAGGAGGTACTCCCGCCGGCCACGCGTATCGCGAAAGAGGATGGCTCCCGCGCTCGTGGCCTCTATCATTATCGGATTTTATGACACCGCTACTTAAGAGAATATCGGAGACACAACGGAAACAGATGGCCTTTTGTCACTCGCGGCTGAGTGTTCGTCTACAGATGCCCTTCGTCACGACACTGACTTTCACCAGTGGGGACCGACACCGCCTCGAGGACATCGTCACAGAAATCAAGGAGAGCGCTGAGCAGAAGGGAGTCGAACTGAAAGGCCCGCATCCAAAACAACCACAGGAGCTACAGATTCCACAGTCGAAGTCACTGGGACCAAGCGGCGGCCGCTTCGAGTCTTGGAACCACTCTGTTTACACGCGAACAATAGAGATCGTCGGGTACGAGGAGTTCGCCCGGAACGTTACCCAGCGGACCTTCCCGGACGCCATCCACGTCGAAGCCGGCGTCGAACAGCGGACACAGATCGGCAGCGGGTCGTAGGGCCGCCGTCCGCGCCCGGAGATTGTTATAAGTGACTGTGCCTCGTTTCGCCGGCATGAACGAGGCTCGGCAGGAGCGACTCAGATCTGTCCGACGCGACCTGCACAGCTACCCCGAACCGGCGTGGCGAGAGTTCTACACCACAAGTCGCATCGTCGACGAAATAGAGCGAATCGGTGTCGACCAGTTGCATCTCGGTCGGGACGTGCTCGATGGCGACGCGCGGATGGCTGTCCCCGACGATGATGAACTCGAAGACTGGCGGATGCAGGCCCGCGAAGCCAGTGCTCGCGAGGACGTGCTGGAGGCTGCAGCCGGGGGGTTCACTGGCGCGCTGGCCGTACTTGAACAGGGCAAGGGACCGACCGTCGCGCTCCGGGTCGACATCGACGCGCTTCCGATAACGGAGTCTGACAGCGTAGCACACACCCCGGCGACGGCGGAGTTCCGTTCAACGAACGAGGGGTACATGCACGCTTGCGGGCACGACGCCCACGCGACAATCGGTCTCGGCGTGCTGGAAGCAGTGAAGGAGAGCGACTTCGGAGGGACGTTCAAAGTCGTCTTCCAGCCCGCTGAAGAGGTCATCGGCGGCGGAAAAGCCGTCGCCGAAAGCGGCCACCTCGACGACGTAGACCACCTGCTGGCCATCCATATCGGCCTCGACCATCCGACCGGCGAAATCGTCGCGGGCGTCGGCGGCTTCCTAGCGGTGCGGCAGTTCAAGGCGACGTTCGCCGGCGAAACGGCCCACGCTGGGGGCCATCCGGCACAGGGACGGGACGCCGTTCAGGCGCTGGCGACCGCCGTACAGAACCTCCACGCGATTCGGCGGCACGGCGACGGCGCGACCCGAGTCAACGCCGGGGTTGTCGAGGGTGGCACGGCCACGAACATCGTCCCCGAGGCAGCGACGCTGGAAGGGGAAGTCCGCGGCGAAACGACCCCGCTCAAGGAATACATGAGCGAGCGGGCGGACACCGTCATGTCGTCCGCGGCCGAGATGCACGACTGCGAAATCGCTATCGAGACGACAGCGGAAGCGCCGAGTGCTGTGAGCGACGATACGCTTGCGGGTGTGGTGTACGACGCGGCAGCAGCAGTTCCCGGCGTCACTAGCCGTCTCCGGACTGATGATCTCGGCGGAAGCGAGGACGCGACCTATCTGATGGACCGCGTGCAAGACCACGGCGGAACGGCGACGTTCGTCGGTATCGGTACCGACCACCCCGGCGGCCACCATACACCCACGTTCGACGTCGACGAGGACTCGCTGGCCATCGGCGTCGATGTCGTCAGCGAGGCGATTAGCCAACTGAGCGAGTGAATCTGCTACGGCGCTTCCCAACTGGCAAGCTGAATAGATTTGTCGCTGTCCGACGGTTTCCAGTTCAGCGTGACCGTCGCCTCCGAGAGGTCAAGCGAGGTCCTCGAAAACGTCACCCGCGATCCGGCTGTGATGTCCGACCCAGCCGCCGGTGCACTCCCGATACTCGTGAACTCGTGCTGTCCGTTAGCGGTTGAAGCCCCGCTAACGGTGATGTACAGGTTCCCGGCCTGAACCGAGTCACCGCTCCGGTGTTCGATGGTGAGGCTGTCGGGACTCCCGGACTCGTACTCGAAGGTGAACGCCGCCTGCGGCGCGCTCTGGCCGAGGTTCCCAGAGCCGAAATCGAGGAAGAACGTCGCTGCTGTCGCCGCCAACAGCACTGTTATTGCAACCATTAGAATGACACCAACAACTGGTGAGACTGCACTATCGTCGGATTGGAATCCCCATGCTAGCATTATTGACCCCCACTCGGGCGACGGCCGACACGCTGTCTCCGTCTCGGTGACCCCCCGGTCGACCGACCCCAGAGTGACTTCATTTTGATATCATGTTATTAGATAATAAAACTTGTCGTTCAAAACTATAGTTTATATCTTAGCCAACTACTATCCAGATAGCTGTTCAAAGCGCTACATCTACCGCTAGCAAACCGATGCCAGAGTGTCAATACCACCGGAAAACGCAACGATCTGCCGAATTAGTACTTTGGCTCTGCGCCAGTGACGTCGTAGATATCGTCCATGATTGCGTCACGCTCGCGTTGCCAAGCCTCGAAGCCGCTGCGGTCGCTGGGGTAGGATTCGTAATGGTCCAGCAGTCGGTCGGCGGCCTTCTTCGTCTGGTAGAGGTCCCGGATAGTCCCCAAGTGACCGATGCTCTTGACGGCCATCTTGAGTTTGAGTCCGAGCCCGATACTGGTCGAGCCGCCGTACAGTGCCTCTGCGAGCTTTTCGCCGGGCAGTGCGGCCAGTAGCGCCATCAGATCGTCAACGTCGTAGGCGGTGGTGAAGATATTGTACACGTCAAGCGCCGCATACCGGGCCCCGAAGTGGTCCATCACGCGCTCGTTGTACTCCCAGAGCGCGGCTTCGTCGTCCGTACGGCCGGATTCAATAGCCTCGATGGCCTGTTCTGCGGCGTAGGTACCGGCGTAGGCCGCACCGGCGATACCGCCGCCAGTCGTCGGATTGACGTGTCCAGCAGCGTCACCGACAGCCATGAATCCGGGTGCAACGGCGGAGTCGTACGGCCGACGCGTCGGCAACGCAGCCCCGAGTTTGTCCTGTACCTCCGCGCCCTCGAACTCGCTTCGGCCCTGAAGATCGCGCTTGAGGTCGTCGACCAGTTCCATCGGCTCCTCGTTCATCTGGAAGCCCAAGCCGGCGTTGATCTCCGTGTCCGTGCGCGGGAAGTACCAGAGGTAGCCGGCGGAACGCTCGGTCGGCTTGAACACGAGTGCGTCGTCCCACTCGACCGGTTCATCAACTTCGATGATCTCCCGGTAGGCAGAGCAAAACTGCGAGTACTGGACGTTCGTGTCGAAGGTCGCGTCTTCGAGGTCGGTCTTGTCTTGGAGGATAGACAGCGCGCCGGCACCGTCGATAACCATGTCTCCCTCGTAGGTGACGGGGTCGCCCTTCCGCATGGCTTTCACGCCGGTGACGCGGCCGCTATCATCCTGCAGCACGTCCTGAACGACGGTGTCGTAATGGAACTCCACGCCGCTATCGGTTGCGCCTTCGATGAGACAGCGACCGTACTCCCAGCGGTCGATGACGGCAAGTTCGCCCGGGACAGGGATTTCGAGGACGGTGTCCTCCTGTGGGATTTCGAACCGGCCGTGGTCGACATCCGTGTTCGTAAACGCCGGTTCGAGCTGGGACTTCGGAATCGCGTCGGGGAAGTCACTGGCTCCCTTCAGCGCGTCCCCGCAGGCGATGTGGCCGGCCTCAGTCTCGTCTTTACGCTCCACGACGACGACGTCGTAGCCCGCATCCGCGACAGTCGCGGCGGCGTAACAGCCGGATGTCCCGGCCCCGACGACGACAACGTCCACGGAAACGGTCCGTGCGCTCGCCGACTCCCCGCCGGCGTTGCCGTCCTGGTGTGTGGTCATGCACTTCCGTCCTGCCCGGAGAGAGAAAATTATTCCGACTATGGGTTTTAGCCGGACTGCTGTAACTGGTTCTTGCGATGAACGGCCGACCAAGAGTGCTTCATGCGGCATTGACGGAGAGCAGTCCGTCTCACTCCGGGACAGCGGTGATAAAGAGTTTTGCTGGGGGGTATCAAATGGCCGAGCATGACAGAGCATACGGTGACATTTGTCGGGACGGGCGAGGAGATCACCGTCTCCGAGAAGGAGACGATTCTCTCGCGGTGTATCGAGGAAGGAATCGCACAGGAGTATTCCTGTCGCGTGGGGATGTGTCTGGCCTGTTCGGCGGAAATCGTCGAGGGCTCGGTCACCCAGCCTGCCGCCCGTGGACTGACCGACCGGGAACGGGAAAACTACGCGCTGACCTGCATGGCGCGGCCGCAGTCAGACCTGAAACTCGACCGTGGGAAGTACCCACCCAGCATTGAAGCGGATGCCACTCCAGAAGACGGCGACCCCACACCTGCGGACGACTAGTAGGCACTGGATACTGCTGGCATATGGCCTGCTAGAAGGTCTGTAAATACCTTTAACATGCACCTGACATATTGCCTGATATAGAGCGGTGAAACCGCGAATGAAGGACAGGTCATATAAGCAAGTGGCCCCTATGGAGTAGTGACTACAGCGTCAGCGGACGGCCTTCGACGACTGATACACGCTTCCCCAACCATGACCAGCCGCGTATACAGACTTCACTCGACACTTGAACTGCCACTGGAAGACGCATACGATTTCTTCGAGGATCCGGACCTTCCACCTGAAATCGCTGACATCGACATTACCCGTCGAAATAATACGCTAATCGTCAGCGCCGTCGCCAAGGACGACTCCATGAGCAAGTACACCCCGACGGCCCAACTCAAGGCCAGCGTCACGGAGAACCGGGTGTACGAGGAGGACCCCGACGAGATGGGACCGCCCGGAGCTGCGAGTACCGGGAGCTCCGGCGGTGGCCCCCAGTGGGGGGCGCTCGAAGAGGAAGAGGAAGAGATCGAGTCCGAACTCGTCGAGTACGCCTGTTTCAAGGGCGACCGCGAGACCGTGCTCCAGAACACCGCGCTCCAGTACGCGATGTTCGAGGTCCTGTGTGAGGTCGCGAAAGTCGCCGAGAAGGGAACGCTAACGGCGATTGCAGCGGTCGATGAGGAACTCCGGGCTGTCCGTATCGTCGACGGGGAAGAGCGACCCGCTGCGATCAACGTTGCAGAGGAACCCCGCGACGGTGAGGAAGAAGAGGGCGTCAACTGGCGCGACAACGAGTTCATCTCGTAACGCGGCCGCGTAGTCCGGTCACGGATTCCATTTTGTCGAGCCGTAGCTCAACGCCGTGTAACGGACGTTCCGAGCCGCTACGCCGGCGTGATACCTGAAAGATCGGCGTCTGTAAACCGTGACGCAATTTCGATGGTAAGGTTCGCTTCGATGTAGGCCGCAATCACGATCAGCACGGCGGCCGTCGCAAGCAGCCACCCGGCTTCCCGGATATCCTGTCCAGTGACCAGTTCGTTCGTGCGGCCGCGGATGTACTGTATCGTGCGCCACCCGAACCGGAGCCCGACAGCGGCGACAATAAGCAGTGCGGGGATTTCGATAAGGCCGTGGGGGACGATGAGTGCGGCGACGACGACGGGCGAGACCTGCTTGAGTGCGATACCGACGACGACCCCGATGAGCAGTCCGTTCAAGACGAGCGACAGAACCGTCATCGAACCGAGCGAGATAGCGCCCAACGCCATCACGAGCAATGCGCCGAGGTTGTTAACCGTCAGTGAGAGTGTCGTTAGCTCAGCCGGCAGAAAGGGATTCTCGCCGGTCGTTCCGGGGTTTTGAAGCCATTCGGCGGGTATCTGGCTGCCGAGTCCGTACCCAGCGAGTGCGCTGGCAAGCAGTATCAGCGCGGCTACAGGGACATAGTGCAACAGCCAGCGGTGCAAGAGACGGGCTGGGAGGGGTGGGCGGTCGTCCATACTGTGCCTTTCGCGCCAGCCGCAAAAAACCCGAGTGACCTGACAGGGTGTGGCCACGAGTATATTTGCCACCGCCTCACACACCTGTCGAAAATCCAAAAAGTACTTGGCATTCGTAATTATATCTCATTACACTATGTCCGAATCAGCAGAGTTCCCGGACTATCTGGACGTTGATTACACTGACGGGGAAGGCGAAGACCCCGAAGAGTACCCGACTGTCAACCACAAGATCGAGAAGGCTATCGAGGTCACGAAGACCGGCCTCGAACAGTACGAGAACCCTGTCGTGATGTGGACCGGCGGCAAGGACTCCACGCTGACGCTGTACTTCGTCAAAGAGGTCGCTGACCGCTTCGACCTCGAGGTACCCCCGGTCGTTTTCATCGACCACTATCAGCACTTCGACGAACTCATCGACTTCGTCGAGCACTGGGCTGACGAGTGGGACCTCGATGTCATCTGGGCCCGCAACGAAGACGTGGGCAACTACGTCGACGAGAACGATCTCGAACCGGGCGACGACATCCCGGTCGACGAACTCTCCGAGCACAACCAGCACCACATCCGGAACATCCTCGAATACGAGGAGGACACGTTCCCGTTCCTGCTCGACACCTACGTCGGTAACCACCTCCTGAAAACGGTGGCGCTCAACGACACCATCGAGGAACACGACGTCGACGGTATCCTGTCCGGCATCCGCTGGGACGAGCAGGAGTCCCGTGCAGACGAGACGTTCTTCTCGCCGCGTCACGACCCGGACATCTACCCGCCGCACGACCGCATCCAGTCGATTCTCCAGTTCGCGGAAGCTGACGTGTGGGAAGCCTTCTGGAACTTCGTCGTCCCGGACACCGTCGAGGGCTACCCCGACGACGGCTATGTCCCGCAGGGCCAAGACGACCTGCCCGAAGGGATCGAGAAAGAGGACGTGCCGGTCTCGCCGAAGTACTTCGCCGGGTTCCGCTCGCTCGGTAGCGAGGTCAGCACCGACAAGTCCGCTGAAGAGCCCGCTTGGCTGCAGGACATGGCGAACACGACCGAACGCGCCGGCCGCGCCCAAGACAAGGAAGACCTGATGGAGCGCCTGCGCGACCTCGGTTACATGTAAGCCGACGCGGAACCGCACCGTTTCCGTATCGTCATTTCTTTTGCTGTCTCAGTAGCGACGGTCGCCGAAACTGACAGGAAACACACGGCCGAATCCGCCTGTCGAACGAGACGAGCGATCTCCGGTCGCTGCCCGGCCGGGGAACTCAAAACGCTCTAGCGGTGCTGTGTATTATCACTCTAACACTTCGACAGGAGTCGATGTAGACTGCACCGGCAGCAATCCCGGGTCCAGTACGGTCGAGTACACAGAGTGGACACGTCTGCTGTTGTCTACGCGGCAGCGGCTAGCGTCGACCACACCCCTTTTAGATCCTTGTGTACCCTTCCTGAACGGTGCAATCATCAGGCCTGACGACTACCGACACCAATCTAAGCCACGCTACTGCCCGAAAAACGACTACTAATTAGTATAGACAACTGTCGAGGAAAGGTTTAGGTACTGTCGAATGGTACCAGTAGGTGAATGAGTTCAGACCAGTACAACTGTCCGAACTGCGGGGCGGAATTGAGCTACCAGACGACGAAGCACAACGGCTGTTCGAACTGCGGTTTCGTTCCGCCACACAGCGCTGAGTAAGACGGATTGGTCCGAGTTAGCGGACGCTCTGTTCTGTAATCGGTAGCTGCAGCGTTCTGCGAGGAGGGCCTCGTATTCGGGTCCGACATCTATTTTTCTCAGCTAGCTGTATCGTTGTCTGTGACGGATCGCACAGACCGGGGCGTTCTCGCGGGCGTTATTTTCGCTGTCCTGCTCGCGCAGGTCTTACTGTATCCGGGTATCGACAGGCTCGTCCGGTCGCTGGGTGCAACGACGGACCTGAACGCGAGTATGTGGTTTCTAGCCGCTGAGTTCGGGGCCTTCGTCGTTTTTGCGGGCGTGTGGGGGGTACTCAGCGACGCTACCGGACGGCGCACGCCGTTCATCATCGGTGGGGCGGGCGCAGGCGCAGTGCTGTACGCCCTCATCGCGTGGCTCCCCGGGGCTGTCTCGCTCCCGTTTGCTGGTGTGCTGGTCCTGCGAGCGCTCCAAGGCGGGGCCACCATCGCGTCGTTCTCGCTGGCGATGACGATGCTGATGGACCTCGGCGGCGGCCACGGCAAGAACATGGGGGCGGCGGGCATCGCAATCGGCGGCGGCACGGCGCTTGGCGCGCCACTCGGCGGCCAACTGTACGAGATCGGGACGACGCTGCCGCTGTACGTGGCAAGCGCGTTGTCGCTCGTCGTCGCAGTGGCCGCCCTTCTGGTGACCGACCGCGCACCGTCGGACGGGCGGGCAGGCTTGGCTGCGACCGTGTCCGGGCTCAAACAGCGGCCGGCACTCGGCGTGCCCTATGCCTTCGGATTCATCGACCGGCTTACCGCGGGCTTTTTCGCGCTCGTCGGAACCCTGTATTTCAGGGAGACGTTCGAGCTTGGGCCCGGCGAAACCGGCGTCATGCTGGCGCTGTTTTTCGCGCCGTTCGCCCTGCTGCAGTACCCCTTCGGCGTGCTCTCTGACCGTATCGGTCGCACCGCACCCATCGCCGCCGGATCGGTGCTGTACGGTCTCACCGTTATCGGCGTCGGGCAGGCTCCGTCGGTCACCACCGCCGGTGCAGGGATGGTACTGACCGGCGTCATCGGTGCGCTGATGGCTCCGGCGACAATGGCGCTCGTTACCGATCTCGCCAGTGAGACGGAGCGAGGGACCGCCATGGCCGGGTTCAACATCTTCGGCAGCGTCGGCTTCCTCGCCGGTATCCTCGTTGGCGGCACCGTCGCAGGAGCCTTCGGCTACCCGACGGCGTTCTTCGTCGCCGGCGGGACGGAGATCGTCCTCGCAGTACTCGCGCTCCCCGAGCTGCTACGGCTCGAAAAGCCGACAGATGAAGCCGTCGGGAGCTGACTACGACGCTTCGCGCACTTCCTCGAGCGCCTCGGGATTCTCGATGCTGGACATATCACCCAAGTCCTCGCCGCGATAGACGCCGGCGATGGCCCGGCGGATGATCTTCCCGCTCTGGGTCTTGGGGAACTCGTCGACGAACAGCACCTCGCGGGGCCGGAACGGCTTGCCGAGTTCCTCGCCGACGGCGGCGCGGATGTCGTCCCGGAGGTCATCAGAGGGCTCGTAACCGGGTTCGAGGACGGTGTAGAGGACGACCGCGGTTCCGGTGGTATCGTCCGGCGCACCGACGGCGGCGGCCTGATTGACGGCGTCGTGTTCCATCGCCGCACCCTCGACCTCCGCTGGTCCGACCTTCCGCCCGGCAACGTTGAGTACGTCGTCGGCCCGACCGTGGAGGAACCAGAGGCCGTCCTCGTCTTTCTGGGCCCAGTCGCCGTGGTCCCACACGTCGTCCCAAGCCGACCAGTACTCGTTCAAGTATCGCTCGTCGCCCGACCAAAGCGACCGGGTCATCGAGGGACAGGAGTCTCGTGCGACCAGATACCCGCGCTCGTGGGTGTCGACGATTGATTCGCCGTCGGAATCGACGATGTCGATGTCCATCCCTAGCCCCGGACCGCCGAGCGTGCAGGGCTTGAGCGACTGGATCGGCATCGGCATGAGAAAGCAGCCCATGATTTCGGTCCCGCCGGAAATGTTGATGATGGGACAGTCCTCGCTGCCGACGTGCTCGTAGAACCACAGCCAGCTCTCGGGATCCCAAGGCTCACCGGTCGACCCCAGCAGCCGCAGGCTTGAGAGATCGTGGCCGTCTAGCCACTCGTCGCCCTTCTTTCGGAGCGCGCGAACTGCCGTCGGCGAGACGCCGAAGGTGGTGATATCGTGACGGTCGATCATCTCCCAGAAGCGGTCCGGTTCAGGATGATCAGGTGCACCCTCGTACATGAACACGGTCCCGCCGAAGGCGTGGTTCCCGAGCAGCGTCCACGGCCCCATCATCCAGCCGATGTCGCTGACCCAGAAAAACCGGTCGCTCGGCTTGTGGTCGAAGCCGAAGTGGATTTCCTTGGCCGCCTGCATGAGCGCGCCGGCGTGGGTGTGGACGATTCCCTTCGGTTTCCCGGTCGTCCCAGAGGAGTACAGCAGCATCGACTCCTGATTGCTCGGGAGTTCTTTGGCGGCGTACTCGTCGTCAGCGGCCTCTATCGCTTCGTCCCACCACTCATCGCGGCGGGTCCAGCGAATCGTCTCATCGGGGTCGTCGGCCACGCCGAGGCGGTCGTAGACCACAGTGTGCTCGACCGGTGTCGTCCCGAGTTCGTCGCCGGCCTGTTCGATGGCCTCGTCGGCGCTCCCCTTGAGGTGGACCTCGGAGCCCCGGCGGTAGAAACCGTCGCCGGTGAACAGCACGGAACACTCGGCGTCGGCGATGCGGGTCGCCGTCGCGTCGACGCCGAACCCGGAGAAGATGGGGACGGCTATTGCGCCGACCTTGAGACAGCCGTACAGGATCGACGCGACCTCCGGCAC
Organism: Haloarcula sp. CBA1129; assembly: GCF_008729015.1. Classification (NCBI taxonomy): domain Archaea; kingdom Methanobacteriati; phylum Methanobacteriota; class Halobacteria; order Halobacteriales; family Haloarculaceae; genus Haloarcula; species Haloarcula sp. CBA1129. Next base: position 549,188 of record NZ_RKSM01000001.1, on the reverse strand, counting down.
CATCGGCATATACAGGCCGACAGTGTCACCGACGCCGACGCCGACGGATTCCAAGTAGTTCGCTACCTTGCTGGCCTGTCGGTTCAGTTCGTGATACGTGATCTCTCGCACGTCGCCGGGTTCGCCCTCCCAGATGAGCGCGACCGTGTTTCGAGTGGGACTGTCCCGCGCCGCGTGGCGGTCCAGCACGTTGTGGGCAGCGTTGATGGTCCCGCCGGGGTACCAGTCGGTAAACTGCGGTCCCTCGCTATTGTCTCGGACTTCGTCGTACGCTTCGAAGAACTCGATGTCGAGGTACTCCGGGAGCAGGTCCCAGAACCATTCGATGCCCGAGTCGGGTTCGTTCGGCCGATTCGTGGTCGTTCGCTCGATGAGTTCGTCGTAGTCGTCGATGTCGTATTCCTGCATGAACTCCCAGACGTTCGTCGACTCGACGAACGCGTGGCTCGGTTCGTGGACGATGGAGTCTACGTGGGTTTGCTCGCTCATAGCGTCAGTGTTCTGTAGTGTTTGGCCGTCTGGTATAAACTCGTACCGCCGGTTGGTATGCGATGCACCCGTCTATCGACTGGGGAGTGGAACCCCGTACAGCCTTCGTGGGATAAGGCAGAGGCTCGTGCGCACGCGCATATCTCACTCGTAGGTCTTTGTCATGCCGCCGTCGAACAGCAGGTCCCCGCCGTTGAGATGGTCGGCGTGGGTCGAGAAGCCGAACACGAAGAGGTTCGCCACGTCGATGGGGTCCATCATCTCTTTGACTCGGGACTGACCCAGCATCACGTCGTCGATGACTTCATCAACGCTGATTCCTCGCTGCTCGGCAGTGTCGGGAATCTGATCGACGACGAGCGGTGTCTTGACGTAGCCCGTGCTGATGGAAAAGCCCCGAAGGCCGTCGCCACCCTCTGCGGCGATAGACTGTGTCAGCCCCCGCAGGCCGAACTTCGAGACGTTGTAGGCCACCTTGTCCGAGGTGACATAGTGGCCGTGAACCGACGCCATGTTGCCGATGGCACCCACGCCGTCGTCGGTCCCGCGAATGTGGGGGATGACTCGCTTCGAGAGCGCCAGCGGGGCGCGAAGCATTACGTCGTGCATCTGGTCGTACTTCGCCATCGGGAAGTCCTCGATGGCGTCGATGTGCTGGAGACCGGCGATGTTCGCGAGATAGCGGACCGTGCCGTGGGACGCGGCCGTCTCGACGATGGTTTCGATGTATGCGTCATCCGCGAGATCGCCGGCGACGGTCTCGACAGTTCCATCGAGGTCGAGGTCCGCTGCTGTCGCCGCAACCTCGGCGAGGCCGTCCTCGTCGATATCTGTGGCGACGGCAGTCACCCCGTTTGCGGCCATCGCCAGCGCCGTCGCCCGTCCAATGCCCGACCCGCCGCCGGTCACCAGACAGACAGTGTCGGTGGTGAAGTGGTCGTCGTCGACGAACAGGACCGAGGACTCGTCGATTGGCTCGACGTCGAGCCGTTCGTGGGATGCGTTGGATGCCATTCAGTCACACGTTCTTCAGACACGTCTGAATAGGGGTGGGTTGACATGTATACCCGGTCTGCTGCTGTGGAACTGCTACAGGGCGGCGAGAGACTGCCGTTCCGCTGTCTCACCGGCTCCCGTGGTTTACGTGTAAACCTCTCGTTATTCGGGGGTTACGTCGGAAGAACCAGCCATCCCTGTGAGCGTGGCACACACCGCGTGACCAGACGGCCCGGATTCGTCCGGGGCTTATTGGGACACACCTATGGAACGAACGACAACGGACCATGACACTGGTGGCATCGGCAGGCGAAAACTGCTCTCCGCGGTCGGCGGCTCGGCCGTCGCCGCAGCACTCGCTGGCTGCTCGACGTTGCTGAGCGACGGCGAGTCAGCGGAGCAGGGCGGGCAGTCCAGCGGCGGCATCTCCGACGAACCCATACAGGCCGGGCTGTTGACCTTCACCCGCGGCGCACCGGGCGTGCTCGGTATCCAAGCCCAGCGCGGGGCCGAACTCGCGGTCCAGCGAATCAACGAGGCCGGCGGTATCGGCGGGCAGCGCGAAATCGAACTGGACGTGGTCAACGAGGGGTCGAACCCGCTCGACAGCTACAACCAGTTCATCGAGGAAGGAAAGGAGGTCACGTTCGGCCCGATCTCCAGTGGCACGCACAGCCAGATCGCCCCCGAGGTCGAGAAAAACGAGGTCATCAACGTCAGTACCGACGGAACGGTGACAACGCTGTACGAGGAGACCGTCCCCGACCCGACCTACTCTTTCCGTTTCCAGAACTACGACATCATGGAAGTGGTGACGATGGCCCGGGAGGCCGTCGAGCGCATCGGCGCGGACAACATCTCGACCGTCGCCGGCGTCAACCCCGGCTACTCCTTTGGCGAGGACGAGATGCGGGTGTTCACGCAGGCCATCCAGAAGCTCACCGACGCCGAGATCGTCTACGAGGGGTTCCCGGAACTGGGGGCCAGTGACATGTCGAACCACATCACTTCGATCAACAACGAGGAGCCGGACGTGACCTTCTCCAGTCTGTGGGGCGGCGACGTGACGACATTCGTCCGACAGGCGAACGCCAACAACATGTTCGAGAACACGACGGTGTTCGGCACGACGCTGTACAGCGCGGCCGGCGACGTGCCCGGCGACGCGCTGGCCGGGACAGACATCTACTCCGGATCGCGCAACTACTACTGGGGGAAGCCGGCGCTGGGGAACTGGCAGCCCGGCCGTGAGCTGTTCGACGCCGCGACCCAGCAGGACGGCGTGACCGTGCCGACGGCGCACTACATGAGCGGGTACGGGGCGGTCACCGCTTGGGCGACGGCCGTCGAGAAGGCCATCGACCTGTTGGGAACCTACCCCAGCCAAGAGCAGATTGCCCAAATGCTGGAGGGACACGGCTTCTTTACGCCGGCTGGCTACCATAACATCGCCGAGGACCATCAGGGAGCGTCGAACTCCTTCGCCGGCAAGATGGTGTACGACGACGACCTCGGCGCGGCCAGACTCGAGGACGTGAACACCTACGCGGCGACCGAGACCGCCCCGCCGCCGGGCGTCACCGGCAGCGACTGGCTGGACAGCTGGAGTGCCTGATACCGAGCCATGGCCGTAACACCCACAGCCGCGCTCGTCCAGACGCTCAACGGCATCCAGTTCGGGTTCATCCTGTTCATGATTGCCTCGGGATTGACCGTCATCCTCGGCATTCTGGACGTGTTGAACCTCGCCCACGGGGAACTGTTCTCGATCGGTGCGTACACCGCCATCGGCGTGTTCGGATTTATTATCGGCATCGTCGGCCCGCCGGGGGGCGGCGTTGCCGGGACCGCCGTGTTCCTCTTCGCGGTCCTCGCCGCCGTTCTAGTGACAGCGGCGATTCTCCTTCCCGTTGGGACCCTCTTCGAAGCAGTGTTCCTGCGCCAGATTTACGACCGCGATCAGGTGTACCAGCTGGTGCTGACCTTCGCGCTCCTGCTCATACTGCTGGACGTGAAGAAGTTCATCTGGGGGGACAGCTCGATACGGACCGATGCCGTCTACAGCGCCATCAACACGATTCCGACGAGCGAACTCGTCGGGCTGAACTACCCGACCTACAACGTGTTCGTCATTCTGGTCGGCTCGGCCGTCGTCGCCGGCCTGTTCTGGTTCTTCGAGCGGACAAAGACCGGCCGCATCATCCGTGCGACGGCCATCGACCGCGAGATGGCGACCGCCATCGGCGTCAGTACCGACCGCGTGTTCACGCTCGTGTTCGCACTCGGAGCCTTCCTCGCCGGCTTTGCGGGAGCGATGGCGGTGCCGCCGACCTCGGCGACGCTGGAGATGGGCACCAATCCGCTGGTGCTTTCCTTCGTCGTCATCGTCATCGGCGGCCTCGGTAGCCTCCGGGGCGCATTCGTCGGCGCACTGCTGGTCGGTGTCATCCGGAGCTGGATGATTACGCTGTACCCGCCGGGTGAAATCGCTGCGCCGTTTGCCATCATGGCGCTCATCCTGCTGGTCAAGCCAGAGGGGCTGTTCGGGACGTGGGGTGAGACAGCATGATGCCGGAGCGCGTCGACCGCGACGGGACGCCGGCCTATCGCTTCCTCGGGGTCGAACTGACTCGCCGGGAGGCAGCCTTCCTCGTCCTCGGGGTCGTGTTCCTGTTCGTCATTCCCGACATCGCGGGCCTCTCCGACAGCCTCCAGCTCGGTGTCATCCACCAAGGCCTGTTGTTCGGCTTCGCGGCGGTCGGGCTGAACCTCCTGCTTCGGCATACGAAGCTCACCTCCTTTGGCCACGCGGCATTCTTCGGCACCGGCGCGTACGCGACCGCAGTGCTGGCTCGGTACGCCGGGGTCCAGAGCGTCGGCCTGCTGTTGCTCGGGGCTATCGCCGCCGCGACGGTGATGGCGGCCATCATCGGGGTGCTGTCGCTACGACACACCGGGCTGTACTTCGCCCTTCTGACGCTGGCCTTTGGTCAGCTCCTGTACGCCATCGCGCTCGGGCAGAGCGCTCTCGGCGGGAGCGACGGGCTCCCCGTCAGGCCGGGGCCGGCGAATCAGCCGCTTCTGTTCGGGGCCTCGTTCAGCCCCGACGTGTATCAAGTGCTCACCTACTACCTGACGGTGGTCGTCATCCTCATCGGCCTGTTCGTGATGTACCGCATCACGCAGTCGCCGTTCCGCAACGCGCTTGATGCTATCGGGCAGGAGCGGACCCGGGCGCGGTTCATCGGCCTGCCGGTTCGCCGCTACGTCTGGGCCGCGTTCGTCATCTCCGGCATCTACGGCGGCGTCGCGGGCGGGCTGTACGCCGTCGTTCGCCAGTACGTCCGTCCGGAGGGGACGCTGTTTTTCCTCCGGTCGGGCGACATCCTGTTCATGGCAATATTGGGCGGGTTCCGGACGCTGGTCGGTCCGCTCATCGGCGGTGTCGTCCTCGTGTTCCTGCAGGACGTGGGTCAGGACGTGACCCAGTACTACGAGTTCCTGACGGGTACGATACTCCTGATACTGGTGTATGGCTTCCCGCGGGGCATCGTCGGGTCGCTCCGGTCCGGCGGCATCGTCAACACGCGGCTCGGTGAACTCCGCCGGGAACCGTCGGTCCTGTCGACGTGGGGCCGGACCGCCGTGCAATCGATAGAACGGAAGGTGACAGAGGCACTGACCAGCCTGCGGATAATCCTCTTTGGAGTCGACTGATATGCTCGAAGCACGCAATCTGCAGAAGTCCTTCGGTGAACTGGTCGCAACTGACGACATCACGCTCGAGTTCGGCAAAGACGAGGGCGAACTCGTCTTCATCGTCGGCCCGAACGGGGCCGGGAAGACGACGTTCATCAACCTCTTGACCGGCTTTCTCTCGCCGGACGAGGGCTCCATCGTCCTTGATGGCGACGACATCACCGGAATGTCGGCAAACGGGCGCGTCGACGCCGGTATCGCCCGGAGCTTTCAGGTCGTCAAGGTGTTCGAGGAGATGACGGTCCGAGAGAACCTCCGGACGGTCGTACTAACCGAGCAAGGCAAGACTTGGAGCCTCTTCTCGATGGCTGACGGCCACGAGGACGTGGAGGCGCAGGTCGACGAACTAATAGAGAAGTTCCGGCTCGAAGACGCGGCCGACACCGTCGCCGAGGAACTCCCCCACGGCGACCGGAAACTGCTCGACGTGGCGATGTCCTTTGGCCTCGACCCGGATTATCTCCTGCTCGACGAGCCGACCTCTGGGGTGTCGACCCGCGAGAAGGAGTACGTCATCGAGACGATTGTCGAGGTCGGCCGGGCCGAGGGCGTCACGACGGTCACCATCGAACACGACATGGACATCGTCACGGAGTACGCGGACCGCGTCGTCGCCCTGCATCAGGGCGCAGTCCACGGGGTCGGCCCGCCGACGATGCTTGAAACGGACGACGAACTCCGGCGGCTCCTCTTGGGGGTGGGCGACGATGAGTAGTGATTCTCTGCTGTCGGTTCGTGGCCTCAACGCCGCCGTTGAGGGGTTTCAGGTGACCGAGGACATCGACCTCGACGTGAACGCCGGGGAGGCGGTCGGTCTCGTCGGCCGAAACGGGGCCGGCAAGACCAGCACCTTCCGCGGCATCATGGGTCTGACGCCGGTCTGGAGCGGGTCGGTCCGGTTCCGCGGCGAGGAACTGACGAGCATCCGCTCGGAGCTGATCCCCAAGCGTGGCATCGGCTATCAACCGGAGGACCGGAAACTGTTCACCGGGATGACCGTCGACGAGAACTTCCGGCTCCCGATCTGGACCAGCGGGAAGGCCCGCGGTATCGACGACGAGGACGCGGTCATCGAGAGCGTTTACGACGTGCTCACCGAACTTGACGACCGACGGAACGCGAAGGTCCAGAACCTCAGTGGCGGCCAAGCGAAGATGGTTGCCATCGGCCGGGCGCTGGCGCTCCAGCCCGACCTGCTCATCCTCGACGAACCGCTGGAGGGACTGGCTCCGGTCGTCGTCGAGAGCCTCAAGCGCTACATCCGGGCGATCAACGATCGCGACATCGCGGTCCTCATCGCCGAATCGAACGTCACGCACGTCCCAGAGGTCGTGGACCGGCTCTACGTCATCGAGCGCGGGGATATCGTCGCCAGCGGCGACCCCGAAGAACTGGCGGCCGACGAGGACATCCAGAAGCTGATGCAGGGCAGCGGAGCGGAATAGTTCCCACAGACGGAGTATCGGACCAGCCCCTCACTCGGTCACGTCGTTCATCGCCGTCGTGACACGGTCGAGTATCTTCCGCTGGCTGCGCCGGAGGTTCTTCGAGATGGCCATTTTCGACACGTCGAACTCCTCGGCGAGCGACGACAGGGTCGCGTCCCGGGGCGTGTCGAAGTAGCCGCCCTCGACGGCTTTCTCCAGCGTGTCCCGTTCCACCGCAGAGAGTTCTCGACACCCGTCGACGAGTCGCTTCGCCGAGTCGATGTTCTGCAGGAGGTCGTAGTAGTCCTCCAGATCAACCGACTCTCGTGACCGGATCGTGTAGTCGTTATCACGCTCCAGTTCCGATAGTGTCCCCTCCGCGACGCGTTCGGTGTCGAAGCCGACGTGCCAGATTTCAGAGCCGTCCCGGATGCGGAACGGCCCGGTGATGTACCCGCTGTGGTCGCGGATGACGCTCATCGCGTTCGTCTCGTCGATGCGTGAGCGGATGAGTGCCAGATCGCCCTTCCGGCGGAGGAGCTGATAGGACTCCATGTGGTCGTGTGCCTCCAGCGCGTCCAGCCCGCGGTCCAGTTCTTCCCGGTCCGTGCCGTTGACCATGATCCGCGTCTCCAGCTCCCGCTCGACGGGATGGAAATCCCACTGCTTGGCGAGGAACGACACCTCGTAGTCCCGGGTGGTGTCGATGTACGGACAGTCGTACTGGACCATGTCCATCTCGAGCGATATCATGGGTAATCAATCATGTTGGTCTGTCTTAGTGATTGCCTCTCCGTGACCAACCATGTCAATCACGCCGCAAACCCTTTTGACTGCGGCAGTTAATTTTCGAGCTATGTACGTCCGGGATGCGAAAAACCGAGAGGAAGTCTGGTTGCTCGACCGTATCGAAGAAATGGGGCTGGACGAGACGGCTTTCAGATCCCGGGACTACGTCGTCGCTATCGACGAGGAGAGCCACGAGAAGGCGGGCTTCGGTCGGATCCGAATCCACAAGAGCGAGGAGGTGTCCGTCTGTGAACTCACCAGCATCGGCGTTCTGCCGGAGTGGCGCAATCAGGGCGTTGGCGCGCACGTCATCGAGCGACTGGTCGAGTACGCGGGCGACGAAGGGTTCGACACCGTCTACTCGCTGACGAACGCTTCGGAGTATCTCGCACAGTTCGGCTTCGAGCGCATCGAACCGACGCAGTTGCCCGACTCGCTCCGGGGCCGACTGGCCACCAAACAGGAGAACATCCAGCCGGACGCGGTTCCGCTCCGGGTGGCCGTCGACCGCTTCGAGGTACCGGGGCCGCTCCGGAAGCGGTTCAAGCAGGCCAGTGCCGGCGAATCCGAGGACACCGAGCCAGAAGAGGGGCCCGAGGACTTCGGCATCGACCCCGACGAAGCGACCTACAAGTACGACACGGGCGACTGACCGCTATCGGACATCGACGACTTCGACATCGAACACGAGCGTCTTACCGGACAGTTCGTGGTTGAAATCGACTTCAACGGCGTCGTCCCGGACCGCAGTGACATCTCCGTGAAGTCCGTTTTCAGCTTCGACGTGGAGTCCGACTTCCGGTTCTTTTCCGACCATGCCCTCGAACGTTTCGGGGTCGTACTCGCGGACGCGGTCGGGCTGGAACTCCCCGTAGGCCTTCGCCGGTGGCACCGTGACGGTGGCTTCCTCGCCAGCGGCCATTCCGACGAGGGCCTCGTCGAGACCCTCGATTATCTCCCCAGAACCGACAGTGAAGGAGAGCGGTGCGTACTCGCTCGCCTCGACGCCCTGTGCCTCGATGAGTCCGTGCTCTCTGGCGACTTCGGGACGTGACGTATCGAAGACGCCGCCGTCCTCGAAGCGGCCGACGTACTCGATGGTAACGCCGTCTCCCGGTTCGATTGGCATACATCCTCGATAGATACCGACGATATAAACGCACCTCGGAACAGTGCGCCGCCATGTGGCGACGCGACGCATTACAAACCGTGAAGGATTTAAGAACCCTTAAGCCTCCGCCGTCCGACAGTCCGTCCATGTTTGACCCCGACGAGCTGGAGGAGATACGGGAGTCGAAGGCTCAGTGGGAGGAAGACGATGTCCAGCCCACCGTCGACCGCTTTGGCGAACGCAAGGAAACGTTCACCACGGACACTGAAGGACACGAGGTAGACCGTCTGTACACCCCCGAAGATATCTCCGATCTCGACTACGAGGTGGATCTAGGTCTCCCCGGCCAAGAACCGTACACCCGCGGCGTCTATCCGACTGGCTATCGGGGCCGACTCTGGACAATGCGCCAATACGCCGGGATGGGGACGGCAACGGAGACCAACGAACGGTTCAATTACCTGCTCGACCAAGGTCAGACCGGGCTCTCGATGGCGTTTGACCTGCCCACACAGATGGGCTATGACTCCGACCACGCGATGGCTGCCGGCGAGGTCGGTAAAACCGGCGTCGCCATCGACTCGCTGGACGACATGGAGACCGTGTTCGACGGCATCCCGCTGGACGAGGTGTCGACGAGCATGACGATCAACGCCCCCGCGTCGGTGCTTTTGGCGATGTACATCGCCGTCGGCGACAAGCAGGGCGTCGACCGCGAGGAACTGCGCGGGACCATCCAGAACGACGTGCTGAAAGAGTACATCGCCCGGAACACGTTCATCTACCCGCCGGAGCCGTCGATGCGGCTCATCACCGATATCTTCGAGTTCTGTGCCGCCGAGACGCCGAGTTTCAACACCATCTCGATATCTGGGTATCACATCCGCGAGGCCGGTTCGACGGCCGCTCAGGAGATCGCGTTCACGCTCGGGGACGGCATCGAGTACGTCGAGGCCGCCATCGAGGCCGGGCTTGATGTGGACGAGTTCGCCCCACAGCTCTCCTTCTTTTTCGCCTCCTACAACAACATCTTCGAGGAGGTCGCGAAGTTCCGGGCCGCACGCCGACTCTGGGCGAAAATCATGGACGAACGCTTCGACGCCCAGAACCCCAAGTCAAAGCAGTTGAAGTTCCACACCCAGACCGCCGGCTCGACGCTGACCGCCCAGCAGATCGAGAACAACGTCGTTCGCGTGTCCTATCAGGCACTTGCGGCGGTCCTCGGCGGAACCCAGAGCCTCCACACGAACGGCAAAGACGAGGCCATCGGCCTGCCGACCGAGCAGTCCGTCAGGACGGCGCTGCGGACCCAGCAGATTCTCGCCCACGAGTCGGGAGCCGCGGACACCATCGACCCGCTGGCCGGCAGCTACTACGTCGAATCACTGACCGACGAACTCGAAGCCGAAGCCCGCGAACTCATCGAGGAGGTCGACGAACGCGGCGGGATGCGCCGCTCCATCGAGGAGCAGTGGGTCCAGCGCCAGATTCAGGACGTGGCCTTCGAGCGCCAACGCGAACAGGAGGCCGGCGAGCGGGTCATCGTCGGCGTCAACGAGTATCAGGTCGAAGAAGAGGGGGAACAGGACATCGAAGAGGTCGATGAGGCGGTCGAGCAGGCACAGAAAGACAACGTCGCCACGGTCCGGGAGGAGCGTGACGACGAGGCAGTCGAGGCGAAACTCGACGCCCTCCGGAGGGCCGCCGAGGGCGACGAGAACGTCATGCCCTACATCATCGACGCCGTGAAGGTGTACGCCACGACCGGCGAAGTGTGTGACGTGCTCCGGGACGTGTTCGGTGAGTATCAGCCCGGCTCGTCGATGTAAGGTCGGGTGAAACGCGAGGAGCGTCCTGCTTGCCAGCTAACTATGCTCCCAGAATTATAAGCCACCCCGGAGTACGGCCGTTCATGCAATTCGACCACGCTGGCATCGCAACCGACGACGCCGACCCGCTCGCGGAACTGTTCGCCGACGCCTTCGAGACACCAGTCGTTCACGAGGAGACGTTCGATGGCCTGCAGGTGACGTTTCTAGATATGGGCAACGGCTACTTCGAACTGCTAGAACCGCTGCCAGACGCCGACGGCGCGATTCCGAGCTACCTCGACAGCAACGGGCCGGGCATCCATCACGTCGCGCTAGAAACCGACGACATCTCCGCCGCACTAGAGACAGTCAGTGCCTGTGGCATCGACCGCATAGACGAGGACCCGCGGCCGGGCGCGTGGGGCCACGACGTGGCCTTTCTCCATCCGAAGACGACCGGTGGCATACTCGTGGAATTAGTCGAACACTAATCGACATCCCGCCTCGGAGTCACTCGTCGTCAAGGAAGGCCGCAAACCGTTCCTCTGCTCCCGGTGTCAGGCGCTCTGGCGGGTCTGCGAACCACCCTGCGCCCATGAGTTCAGACTCGTCAACGTCGAGGGTCCCTTTCTTGTACTCCGCTTCGAGGTAGATATCTAGCGTGTGGACCGATCCCTGTGCGTCGGTGTCCGGATAGTACTTCGAGTGAACGACCTCCGCGACGCCGGTGACCGTACAGCGGATGCCGGTCTGTTCGTTGACACGGCGGACGGCGGTCCCTTGCACCGACTCGTACTCGTCCCCTTTGCCGCCACCCGGCAGCGCCCACATGTCAGCGCCACGGCCCAACACCAGCAGAACGCGGTCGCGGGTGTCCCCGGCGGCCTGCTCGGGTATCTGGTCGCTCAGCTCCGGGAAATCAGAGCCGTCACGGGTGACGAACACGACGCTGTTCCCCGAGTAGCCGGTCCCACGCGTCGCAGCGAACACGTCGGCGTACTCCTCGGGGGTTAGCTCGAAGGTTTCCCGGGTGACTGGAACCTCGTCGTAGGCCGCTTCCAGACTCGAAATACGCTCGTCGACGTTCGTCTGGTTGATCTTCTCCGTGAGGTTCGCGTCCCCAGTCCCCTGACCACTGGCGTCGTCAGTCATACGGGGTTGTACTCCGGGGCACCGATAAGTCCGGTGGTCCAGTCGATGAAAAAGAACTTGTATTCTGGTTGTCTCTTTTCGGACATGAAAGCAATTGTCCTCGCAGGCGGGTACGCCACCCGGCTCTGGCCAGTCACCAAGCACCGGCCCAAAATGCTGCTCCCCGTTGGTGAGACAACTGTCATCGATCGGATTCTCGGCGAATTAGAGGAGGACAGTCGCATTACGGACGTGTTTGTCAGCACGAACCAGCGCTTTGCCGACGACTTCCGGGACCACATCGCCGCGAGTAGCTTCGAGAAGCCGTCCCTGACCGTCGAGGAAACTGCCGAGGAGGACGAGAAGTTCGGCGTCGTCGGCGCGCTCGCCCAACTGGTCGACCGGGAAGGGCTCGGCGACGAGGACCTGCTCGTCATCGCTGGTGACAACCTCATCAGTTACGGCATCGACGAGTTCATCGACTACTTCGAGCAGTACGGCGACCCCACGCTAGCCGCCTACGACGTCGGGTCCCGCGAGAAAGCAAGCTCCTACGGCCTCATTGAACTGGACGGTGAAGAAGTCACAGACTTCCAAGAGAAGCCCGACGACCCCAACAGCACGCTCGTCTCGATTGCCTGCTACGCGTTCCCGGCCGACTCGATTCGCTTCGACGAGTACCTCGAAGACGGGAACAACCCCGACGAACCCGGCTGGTTCATCCAGTGGCTCGTCGACGACGGGTCGGTCCGCGCGTTCACGTTCGACGACGCTTGGTACGACATCGGAACGCCCGGAAGCTATCTGGAGGCCGTCGCGTGGGAACTCGACGGCGACAACGTCGTCGCAGAGGACGCCACCATCGAGAACACCACGCTCGGCGAGAACGTCCACGTCCTCTCGGGGGCTGAGATCGTCAACTCCAGCCTCGACCGGACCATTGTGTTCCCGGACACGACCATCCGTGATTCGGATGTCCGCGAGTCGATAATCGACCGCGACACGCAGGTCGAGGGTCTGGACCTAGCCGGTGCGCTCATCGGTGCACATACGCAGTTGACCGACGGCGATTAACCCCGCTTAGCCGTTTTGTCTCTCCTGATTACGCCAGCCATGCGTCCTCGACCTGCACCGTTCCACGGCTGCCGTCCCACTCCGTCTCGTACTCCAGTTCGATCCGGCGGTCCATGTGTGGCCCGTCGGTGACGAGCGTCTCGAACTCGCCGCCCTCTCCGAGGATGTGGACGCCGTACTCCTCGTTGAGCGCTTCCAGTTCGTCGAGCGCGTCGGCATCGAGCGTCCGGCCCAGCCACGACTCGTCGAGTCCGTACGCGGCCACCCGGATAATCCGTATCTCGAAGCCAGCGTCGAGCATCGCGTCGGCGAGGTCGCGTGGGTTCTCCTGCCACAGGGGCGCGAACACGTTCGCTTCAAGGCGGTCGGCCATCGATTCGATGCGAGTCGTCTGGTACTCGCTTTCGACCGCGCCGGCAGTGACGCCGGTGATGCCGCCGTCTAGTTCGGCGTCGAGGTCGCGGAGCGCGGCCTCAAGCGGTTCGAGTTCGGTGTCGCCCTGTGCGCCGGAATCAAGCACGTCATCGGCCTCGAAATCGTCGGGCTCGACTTCGACTAGTGGAATACCGATGCTCTCGGCGGCCAGTCGAGCCAGTCGAGTCGCCGGAACGTGGTACATATATGAGTCGCCCTCCGGGTGGACCGTCACCAAGTGTTCGACAGGGTGGCCTCGTTCCAGTGCCCGGTACAGCGCCCACGAAGAGTCTTTGCCGCCGGAGAACAGCGAAACCCACGCACCGTCAGTCATAGCCGCCGGTAGCCATCGACGGCGTAAATCGCTGTCTATTCTACCAGTTCGTCTTCGATATCGGTGTGGCTGACATAGGTCGCTACCCGGACGCCGATGAGGCTGATGAGGATCCCTGCGAGGATGAACAGCGCGAGGCGGGTCCCGGCCTCCAGCGTGAAGCCCTGCACTTGGACGATACTGAGGTTCGTCTCCGGCACCTGAAACGGCTCGAACACGCCGCCGCGTTCGAGGAAGTACGCAGAAAAGCCACGAACGACGAGGCCGACGGCGACCGCACCGAAGGGAAGGTTCACGTACGCGCCCCGGACCCCTTCTTGCTGGATGAGTTCGTCCAGTAGACGACCGAGCGAGGCGGCCAGCGCCGCGCCGGTCAGCCACGGGACGGACGCGAAAGCAAAGCGGTTCGCAAGCAGGAAGGGACTGATATCGCCGACCGCAGAAACGCCCAAAACGCCGGCGAAGATACCGACGAGCGAGAGGCCACCGGCGACGACGTAGGTCACGAGCGACACCTGCCCCGAATACAGGGCTTCGCGGGTCTGGCCGGGGAGTCGCGAAAGGTACGTGTCGATACCGAGCCCCTTGTAGATGAGGAACACGCCGATAGCGGCCGCGATAGCGCCGACAGCGATGGTCGGGCTGGTGACGACGAGCAACAGCGGGAACGCGAGCATGATGATCCCGACAGGAACTAGCACTGTCTTGCGCAGTTCCTCGTCGGCCAAGAACTGCTTGAGCAGGTAGTATGTCGATTCGATGTCACGAGCTTGGCGGACGACGACGCGGTCGACGGCGTCGACCTGAACGCGGCTCTCGATGATGGGGACCAGCCGCTCGTCGTCGGCGCTGTCGACGACGACGACCGCGGAATCGGGGTCGTGCTCGGCGACTAGATTGTCGATCTGGCTGGCGATCTCCCGGTCCGAGCCGACGCTGTCGCTCCCGCCACCGACGACGGCAAGCACCGGCGAGGACCCCTCAGCTTCGAGTTCGTCCGCGACTGCGAGCCCTTCGAGCAGGCAGTTGACCCGGCTGTCTTCCGGGTCAACGACTCCCGTCTGCGTGATGAGGGCCTCGACGGCGTCGCGGCCGACGACGGGACACGTCGCTGCGGCCGGACTGTCCCTGTCGATACACACCACCAGCGTGGTCACACTACCGCGAAGGCGGTCCCCGAATAAAAAACCTCCCGAGCTATCGCCGGAAGGAGAGGCCCTCAATGTCGCCATCGGCGACGCCAGCGATGCCCGCACCCAGCGCGAACGCGACCTGCTGTGCGCCCCCGCGGAGCTTGTTCGTCAGTCCGCGTTCAGGCTCGTACTCCTTGATTGTCACAGCCTCACCCAGCCGTTGCTCCAGACTTGCCTCAACGTCGTCCCGCGTTCCGAGCCGGTCGACGAGCCCGCGTTCTTCCGCCTCGTCACCGAGGAAGATTCGCGCTTCAGTATCCTTGAGCGTCTCGGCGTCCATCTCGCGGCCTTCGGCCACGGTGTCGACGAACTGGTCGTAGTAGTCGTCGACGATGCCCTGGAGGTACTCGCGCTCGTCCTCGGTCATTTCCTTCAGCGGGACGCCGGCGTCCTTGTACTCGCCGGCGGTGAATTGCTCGTAGGAGAGGCCGAGCCGGTCGGCCAGCTCCTTGGCGTTGACCCGGGAGCCGACGACGCCGATAGAGCCGACGATAGAGCCCTCACGCGCCCACAGTTCGTCACAGCCGGCGGCGATGTCGTAGCCGCCGCTGGCACAGACGTCCGTCGCGTAGGCGATGGTCGGGCCGTCGAACTGCTCGGCGGCGATGCGGATATCCTCGCTGGGAACGATTTCGCCCCCCGGCGTGTTCAGCTTCAGCATGAGTGCTTCCGAGCCGCGGTCGCTATCGGCCCGTTCGATCTGTTCAACGATGTTGTCGGCCGATGCACCGACTGGCGGACTGGTGATGCCGCCCCCGCCGTCTCGACTGATCGGTCCTTCGACGGCGACCTCCGCGACGTTGTGTGCCGGCAGCAGCGACCCGGCGATGTTGCCACCGATACGTACCGCACCGACGACGACGGCCAGCAGTAACAGGATGCCAAGCAGTTCCGCCAAGCTGTTCGGGACCGCAACGAACAGGTACCACGCCGCTATTGCCGCGACGATGCCGACGATTACGACCAGTAACCCACGAAGGATGTCGTCTGCGTCCGTCATTACTGATACATCCCGAGCGGCTGTGCGCTCGTGCTCTCCTCCTGATTCTCTTGGAGTTGCCGTGCGAGCTGTGCTTTTGCTCGGCCGATTTCTTCGGCTTGCTCGACCAGCGCCTCAGTGTCGACCTCGAAGTCGGCCAACGGGCTGATTGCCGTCTGCAGAAGGGCTCGAGCCGCTTCCGGGTCGGGGAATCGCTGGTCGGCTTCGACGATGAGTCCGATGCCCGTCAGCCCGACCCGCTGTGATTCGTGGATCAGCGCGCCGGTCGGCCCGGTGATCGCGCCGTTTTCCGAGGGCGGGTCCACGTTCGCGTCCGTCAGCATTGCCGCCCCGTCGCCGGTCGAGACGCCGTACACGTTCGGAACGCCGTCTTTCTCGGCAGGGCGACCGCTGAGGTAGATGGGCGTCGCGTCGTTGGCCTCGAACCAGCTGACCATACAGCCGGCGAACTCTTTTGCGCCGGAGGGTGAAATTGGCGCATCACTCTGGAGGACGAGCAGATCACGCTCTTCGTCCGCGTACAGCCGGACCGGTGGGCGAACCTCCGGGTCGTCCGTTCCGTACACGGCGATTTCTGGCAGTCCCTCGCAGTGGGCCGACGCGTAGTACTCCATGTCGTAGACGTCGACAAGATGGTCTGCAGCTATCTTGCCGACGAGTCCGACGCCCGGTAGCCCCTCGACCAGTGTTGGCGAATCGAGAGAAATGTCGTCGCGGTGGACCTGTATGTGTGCCATACCTCAGGTATCGGCCGCCGGCGGCTTGAAAGCCATGGGCCGGTGCTGTTCGAAACCCACAAACCGACCGCCAGCGAACGCCGGATAATGGAACCACTCGACCGCTACCGGCCCATCATCGACGACTACGAGGCGTTCATCGACGCGTGTGAACGCCCGCTGCCGTCGGCTGTGCGGGTCAATACCATCAAAGCCACCGTTCAGCGGGTCCGGACGGCGCTTGCGGAGGCGGACATCGCCTACGACCCTGTCGACTGGCACGACGGCCTGTTTGTCCTGCCCGAAGACTCTCCCGGCGCGAACTGGCCGTACTTCCACGGCTGGATTCACGGTCAGGAAGAGGTCTCGGTTATTCCGGCGACCGTACTCGATCCACAGCCCGGCGAGCGAGTCTGGGACGCCTGTGCAGCACCGGGCAGCAAGACGACCCAGCTCGCCGCGCTGATGGACGATACTGGCGAGGTCGTCGCGACGGACAACAACCTCGGGCGTATCTCGGCGCTGCGGACTAACACCGAGCGGTTGGGCGCAACGACGGTCGCCGTCACTCACGAGGACGGCCGCAATCACTCGCTCAAGCCCTTCGGCGGTGAGGGGTACGACCGCGCGCTCGTCGATGTCCCCTGTTCCTGTGAGGGGACCATCCGCAAGAACCCGGATACGCTGGAGGACTGGACGCTCTCTCACGTCGAAGGGATCTCGGGCGTGCAGAAAGGCATCCTCAAGCGGGCCGTCGAAGTGACCGAGCCCGGCGGCACTGTCGTGTACTCCACCTGCACGTTCGCCCCGGAGGAGAACGAAGCCGTACTGGACTACGTGCTCGACGAGGCGGCGTGTGAAATCGTGGACTACGACCTGCCGCTCAACCACGCGCCCGGTATCACCGAGTGGCGAGACGAGACCTACGACCCGAGCGTGACCAACGCCAAGCGCATCTACCCGCACCACAACGACACGGGCGGGTTCTTCTGTGCGAAACTGGAGGTCCCCGCAAAATGAGTGACCAGAGCACGGAGTTCACGCGGCTCCCCGAAACGGACGACGAGCGCGAAGACCCCGAACGAGCGACCCGTGCGGAAGTCCTCGATTTCTGGGCCGAACGCTTCGGTGTCCCGCCGGAGACCTTCGAGGGGTACACCTTCTGGGAACGCGGCGCTGGCAAACTGTGGCTGTATCAGGGCAGCCCGCCATCGCCAGTTGACATCGAGGGCCTAGGAATGACGTTCCTCCGGACGCGCCAAGAACACTGGAAGCCGACGCTGGAGGCTGTCCAGCGGTTCGGCGAGCACGCCAGCCAGAACGTCATCCACCTCGATGAGGACGCTGCCCGAGCGTTTGTGGCCGGCGAGGACCGGGAACTCGACTGGGACGGCGACTGGGGGTATCTGGTCGTCACCCACGACCTTGCTGGTGAGGCTGAACCGGTCGGCGTTGGTCTGTACGTCTATGGCGAACTCCGGTCACAGGTGCCGAAGGGCCGGCGTCGAGACGTTTGATTCGGCGGGACACCCATCCCGGCGAGAAGCGCTCAGCCACTGGAAGACTGTGTGGCCACCGTTCCCTGCATCGCGTACAACTCCGCGTATGTCCCCTCGCTGTCGAGTAGTTCGTCGTGGCTTCCCTGTTCTGTGACCTGCCCGTCCTCAACGGTGTAGATGCGGTCGGCGTTAGAGACGGTCGAGAGTCGGTGGGCGATTGCGATCACAGTCTGGTCCCCATCAAGCGTCTCGACTGTTCGATGGATTTGCCGTTCCAAGTTCGAGTCGAGGTCGCTGGTGGCTTCATCGAGCACGAGTATGTCTGCATCCATCAGCAGTGCGCGGGCCAGTGCGACCCGCTGGCGCTGTCCGCCGGACAGTTTCACGCCGTCATCGCCCAGCACCGTGCCGAGCCCTTGTGGGAGGTCATCGAGGAATTCGAGGACGAGGGCCTTTTTAGCGACTTCATAGAGCGTTTCCTCGGAGATATCCCGACCGACTGTGAGGTTGTACCGTAACGTGTCGTTGAAGATATGTGGGTCCTGTCGAACCATCGCGACAGCGTCACGCCACTCGTCGAGGGCATAGGTCGAAATCGGCGTCCCGTTCGCCAGAATATCACCGCTGTCTGGCACATACAGTCGAGTGAGCAGCGAAACGACTGTCGATTTACCACCACCGGACTCACCGACAATGCCGACGAACTCGCCTCGCTCGGCAGTCATCGAGAAGTCCGCAAGCACTGGCTCGTCCTCGTAGGCGAACGAGACATCCTCAAACACGATTTCCTCGATTCGGTCGGAGACTGGCTGCCCGCCAGTAGGCTCCTGCTGGGTTTCGAGGCGGTCGATGAACTGGTGGGTTCGAACCAGATGTGGTAGCTCCCCCTCGATAGCGTAAACGGTGGAGTTGAGCGAACTCAGTCGGGGCGCGAGTCGGAGCATCGCGAACAGGAATACGCCGAACTCTGCGATGGACAGCGCTCGGAAACTGATTGCAACGTAGACGAGCCCAAACAAGAGTAGCGAGACGAAGAGTCGATAGAGGCTTCCGATTGCGACCTGATTCCGGCGAACAGCGACACTGGTCGAGGTGTAGCGGTCGAGTATGGTCCGGAACTCGGCACGCAGTCCGTCGCGCATGCCGAACAGTTTCACCTCACGGATACCCTGCGTCCCAGCTTGTGTTGTCTCCTGCAGTTGTTCGTTTGCCGTCGCCACACGGTCGCCAACAGCGTACCCGGGTTCGATGCCGTATCTGATGAGCGCCGTGACGCCGCCGAGGGCGACAGCCGCACCGACTGCCAGCATCGGTGCGATAGCCAGCGCGATTCCGATGTACACCAGACAGAGGATGCCCTGCTGGAAGAACTGGATGATACGGCCGATAACACGGCCGGCGTACCGGGTCTGTGTCAGAATCGTATTCATGATGTCGTCAGACCCCTTGTCGTCGTAGTAGGCGACCGATGCGCCCATCGCCAGTTGGTAGGCCCGGTTTTTGAGGTCGCGTTCGTATGTCTGTGTGAGCTTCGCTGCGAGCCATTTCACGGTAAACGACGCCGTGAATCGGACGACCATCACAAAGGCGAGGCCGAGCAACAGGAATTCGAGTGTGAGCGGCAGTCCGGCAGCAGCGTACGCGGAAAGGAACTGGCCAGTGACGCCGTCCGCCTGAAGCGGGAGACCTTGCCCCGCCTGTGCGGCGTCGAGTATCGGAAACAGGAACGAGAGGCCAACGCCTTCCAGTAGCATGACAAAGAGGCTAGCGGCAACGATACTCCCCGTCAGACCCGGACGATACAGCGCAACGCGGCGCAATGATGCGTATCTCTCACTAACGGAGGGAGTATCAGTCATTGTTCCGGATGCGGGTTCTATGAATCATAGTTACCGACTCACTACGGTCGGGCAGTACAGGGCCGAAGGGAACGTTTACCGGCAGTAACGCTTGTGGCGGCGACGAAAAGAGGACATAACAAACCATGTGAGTATCGCCGATATCTGCATGGTAGCGATAGATTCCGGATCGGCTGTCGTCGCAACTGACGACTGTGTCACAACGACAATCGACGGCGAGGTCGTGCTGCTCAACAACAAGACGGGACGGTACCAAGGATTGTTGGGGGCCGGCCCGGATATCTGGGACCGGATTCAGGAACCGACGGAGCCAGCCGACATCGTCTCGGCGCTGGTCGAAGAGTACGATGTCGACAGCGACCGAGCGGCGACTGACGTGAAGCGATTTCTGGACACGCTTGCCGCGGAGCAACTCATCAAGGTTGATGCGAGCTCGACTCCGTGAGTTCAGGGCGTTGTCACGGGCGCAGAAACTGTTGCTCTGTGAAGCAGTGGTACTGATGGCTACGAGCAAAGTACTGCTTGCAGTCGCTGGGCTGGAGGACGCAGAGCGATATGTCGGCACAATTTCTCAGGCTCTCCCGTGTCATCGTCAGTCTGGGTCACCAGAGTCAGTACGCTGGGCAGTTCTGACAGCGGGATCGCGCCTTCCGGGCACCTACGATTGTCTCGACCGAGCACTCGCTGGTAGCACACTGCTGGTGGCCAACGATCTGCCACATTGTCTTCGCTTCGGCGTGGATACGCAATCCGATACCTTCGAGGCTCACGCTTGGATCGAGTCGAACGGTGATGTCCTTATTGGGGATGTCGCCGACTTTGAACGGTTTCGAACACTCACGGAACGAGAAGAACGTGGGTAACGGATAGTAAACGCCCTATTCTACAGAATCTCCACAGTAATACATACTATAACAAATACACTGATGTCTGAAACCAGAGGTGGGGGTAACCCATGAAGGAATACGAAACGCCGTCGGTCGAAACGTACGGAACTGTCGAAGAAAAGACGAACTGGTGGGACCACGACGACGGATACGGGAAGTGGAGCTAATATCCGCTGACGGTCCATACATCTAGCTGCTTTCTCTTTTTATCGACACTCGATAG
Organism: Haloarcula sp. CBA1129; assembly: GCF_008729015.1. Classification (NCBI taxonomy): domain Archaea; kingdom Methanobacteriati; phylum Methanobacteriota; class Halobacteria; order Halobacteriales; family Haloarculaceae; genus Haloarcula; species Haloarcula sp. CBA1129. The sequence goes on along the minus strand of NZ_RKSM01000001.1, from coordinate 528,476 downwards.
TCTCCCTGTTCGGTGGAGACATCGCACCGGTTTCGTGCCTGCGTGTTGGAGTAGAGAGTGCATTCTTATCCACCACAGCAGTCAAGCGGTCTGGTATGAATCAGGGGTGTCGTCGACGGGGTGTGTCTCAGCATGGATGGAATCAATGGACAGCTACAAAGGGTGGACTCTAGCAGGATGGCGACGGCAAACACAGCTACGTATGAAGCCTTCGGGCTGACGGTCCGCTCTGCCTTCGACGTACCGGAACTTCCGCTCGCGGAGCCAGAGCCCGACGGGCGGGCCGACATCACTATCACTGAGGAGCGGATTCCTTGTCCACTGTCGGCTGACTCCAGTTCGACCTTTCACGCGGTAACTGAGCGCGAATACTACCTGTTATACGACGCCGCAACGGTCCGGATTCTCGACGGGAAGTCCATCGCGGTAGACCCGGCCTCGGACGTGCCAAGCGAAGTCCTCCGACACGTACTGGTCGGCCCGGCGTTGAACCACTTGCTGGATCAGCGAGGCTACTTCGTGCTGCACGCCAGTACCGTCAGCATCGACGGGCGCGCTGTGGCGTTTGTCGGGGAGTCAGGGGTCGGAAAAACGACAACTGCGATGGCCTGCCTGCTCAACGGACATCGTGTCCTGAGCGACGACGTAGCTGCGATAACGCTGGGCGATTCGGGGCCGGTCGTCCGGAGCGGCTACCCCTCGATGAAACTCGATCCGGAGGCGGTTGAAGCGTTTGACCCCCCTGTCGAACCACCAGAACAGGTCCATGGCGGGCGTCCTCGGCACTTCTACGGACTCAGGCACGACCAGCCCGCGACCCCAGTGCCGCTAGAACGCATCTACCTGCTCGAAGACGGCGAATCTATCGCAATGGAACCAGTCAGACCGGACGAGCAGGTCATGGCGCTCGTCGATAACACGTACACGCTGGGCGCGTTAGAAGCCGACGGCCAAGCTGTGTCCAATTTCAATGCCTGCGGGAAGATCGTTGAGATGACAGATATAAGACGACTCCGCCGGCCGCGAAATCTCGATACGCTTCCGGCTGTCGCAGCCAGCATTCAGGCTGATCTCGATAGTGACTCATGTTGACAAAGGTCGAACCCGAACTTCAGGTGGTGGCCAGCTGTGCTCATACCGCGACCGTCGCCAACGCTTCCCCTGACCCTCCCCCACTGGATACCACGCTAAACTGGGACCGCGTCGTTGAACTCGCCCGGTATCACGGCGTCGTACAACTCCTCTATGAGGGACTGGAAGCGATGGCACGCGAGAGCGGTGCTGAGTTTACCGTGCCAGAGGCCGTATTGACACGACTTAGCAACACAGTACAGGGAAGGCGGATGCGGAATCTCGCGTTCACGACCGAGCTACACGAAATAGTCGAGGGGTTCGAGACACGCGGGGTGCGCGCGATTCCGTTCAAAGGACCAGCGCTGTCCGCCGCCGCCTACGACGACGCAACGCTGCGTGAGTACAACGATCTAGACCTGCTCGTTCATCCAGAAGATATCCCCGTTGCTGCGGACGTTCTGGAAGAACGAGGATACGAGTGGCGCGGGGGGACGCCGCGGTTGGACGACGCTGCGCTGCTGGGCGGTCCCGTGACGAAAGCCATCGTCCACGAGTACGAGATGCGGGGGCCGGAGTTCGATGTGGAACTTCGCTGGCGCGTAGGCGACGCCGAACGACCGTTCTCCACATCCTTCAGTGAACTCTGGGACCGCCGCGACAGAGCCTCGGTCGGTGGCCAACCGCTTCCGGCGCTTGCACAAACAGACCGGCTGCTCGTGCTGGCCTTTCACGGAACCAAGCACCGCTGGTATCTCCTGAAATGGCTCTGTGATTTCGTTGCGGCGCTTGAGTCGACGGAAACGGACTGGTCACACGTCCTCGCTCGGGCGCGTGAAGCTGGCGTCGAACGGAACCTACTGCTGGGGGCTGCGCTCGCCCGTGTTGTCTTTGGGTATGCTCTCCCAGCGCCGATACTGGACCGCCTTCGCACGGACGACCGCGCCTCCGAATTAGCCGATTCCGTCGTCGAGTCGCTAGCTGCTGGGACGCCACAGCCGCCGACGCAGTTCGAGGCCGCTCGGTTTTACTTGGCTGCCAGCGATTCGGCCACTGCGCTGGTGCCGCTCCTGCTGTTACATTCCTCACTTCACCCGACTTACTCGGAGTACCAGTTTTGCCCGCTCCCCGGTCCAATGCATCCGCTGTACTACGTCATCTGGCCGTTCCGCCTCCTCCTCGAAACACCACAGTGGCCGGGACCGCGCTCCGAGGAGCAACGTGATGAACCGACCTGAACGACGGTCGCTCCATTCATTGCGGCGGTACTCTGCAGTATCTAGAATCGGATTCCACCACTGTTTCCCACAGGCGGCTCACTCCCGTAGCTGGATTGTCCCCTCGCCCAGTCCTTCCCAAGCGACCCGATATCCCAGTCGAGCGAGTGCGGCGCTGTCGTCAGCGATACCGTGCGACGACAGTCGGTCGGTCGCCGTCTCGTAGGCCATTCCGGGTTCGATTTGCTCGGCCAGTTCGTCCAGCACGGTAGGGGCAACTAACGTTCGGCCTACGCACTCGTGGTCCGGAAAGACCACCTCGTCCAGTGCATCCTCACTGACGCCGTACTCCGCGGCGAGGTCGGCGAGCGAGACAACCGGGGCGTCCGGTCGGAGTTCATCGGGGATCACCGCAGCGCTCTCGCGCACCAGTCGCTCCTCGTAGGGCCGCAACGCGTCCCGGACATCTTTCACTCTGACCGTGCCAGAGTACGGAATCGCACGGGTACCCGTCGCTTCGATTTCCTCGCCGACACCGAGCGACTCGTCGACGGCGACCAACATCTCGACAGCCTCCAGCGCGTCGAGGCGGGCGAGTTTCTTCTCGACGTACTCCGGCGTCCAGAACCCCATAATCTCGAAGAATATTCGGAAAGGTGCGTCGCCGTCGGTCCCGTCTGAACGTTCCCCACGTCCCGTCTCCCGAACGCCGGTATCAGCGCCGGGTCGCCACTCGAAGGCGAAGTCCGGGATGACGACGTGTTCGCCCGCCGCTAGGGGCTCCGGCTCGCGGATGAGGTCCCAGTCGAGATCCAGCGCACCGAACCGGCCAGCGAAGTCGGCTTCGACGCTGCTATCGTAGCTGACCTCGGTTACGGGCTCGACGCCGGGAACGGAGATATCCGCGTCCGAGAGCGTGAGTTCCTGCTCGGTGCCCCGGTCGTCGATGGTCGCCGTTAGCTCCCACTCATCTGCAGTTGCGACCGTTCGCAGAAGTCGAGCGAAGCGGGTGCCGTACCGTCGCGTGTTCGAAAACAGTGTGTCCGGGCCCGTGACGACTACCTCCCGACCGGCCTCCGTCCGGCGAATCTCGTACATCAGCCTGAGACGCTTGACCGCCGAGACGAGCGCCTTCGGGTCCGAGGAGCGGACCCGTACCTCGGTCGCGTCGAACAACGCTGTTTGTGCCAGCGAGAGGTTGTACTGGGTCCGTAGCACGGCCGGCCCCCATCGCGAGTCGACATCGGTGAGAATCTGGCGCGAGTCCCGGTCGGCGTACAGCGCGTCGGCCAGCGCCGCAGCGTCCGTACCGAAGTGGTCGGCCGCCCGGGCGAGTGTCCGCTCGCGCTCGGCCTCGGTCACGACGCCGATGTCCGCGGCGGCTTCGAACACCCGACGACGGGCGCGAACGGGGTCGACCGAAGCTTGTGTCTCGAATGTAGCCTCCCGCTCGACGAGTTTCGCCAGCCCGCGGACGAGCTTGAAATCGTCGGCTTCCCGTTCGACGTTCGCGAGTGCTGTCTCCAGCGTCTCGCGGGATTCGCCGACATGGCCCTGATAGACGCCGAGCACACGAGCCGCTAGTCGCTCTGCGCTGGCGTCGGCGAACTGCAGGTGATACCCGCCGCCGGCGCGGGACACCCGCAGCAGGTCTTTCGTCAGCACGCGCGTATTTCGGTCACGGAGCGACAAAAACACGGGGAGTCAGGGCGATCCTGACTCGACACGCTGAGATGGTCCCTCAACGATTTACTGTCCGCTATCTGCGACGCCTAGCGACCCGCTCTTCGGCAGTCTCCTCGGTCACGAGTTCGTACAGCAGTGCTCGCCCACCGTCGGCTTTCGGCCGGAGAATTCGGCCAAGTCGCTGCGTGAACTCCCGCTCTGAGCCGCTGCCCGAGAGGACGACGGCGACGTTCGCGTCGGGCACGTCTACTCCTTCATCGAGGACGTTTGCCGTCACGACCCGGGAGTAGGTCCCGTCGCGGAACCGCTCTAGAATCTCCCGGCGCTCGCTCGCTCCGGTTTCATGTGTTATCGCCGGGATGAGGAATTGCTCGGAGAGACGGTACACGAGGTCGGTGTGTGCGGTGAAGACGATAATCCGGTCCTCGCGGTGGCGGTCCAGAATCGTCGCCAGCCGGTCGACCTTCCGCTGGGCGTTCATCATCACCTCGCGAGCCCGCTGTTTCGCCAGCAGCGCCTCGCGAGCCGCCGGGTCGTTGCCCGAGCGTTTCACGAGTTCTTGATAGTCGCTGCCCGAGCGGAGCTGGATGTTCGACTGCTTGAGGTAGTCGGTGAAGGTCCCTTGGTGCTCCTCGTAGCGGTCCCGCTCGTCCGGCGTAAGTGATACCTCGATGCGCTTGATGTCGTAGTCCGCGAGGTGCTCGCCGGCCAAGTCGTCGACGCTGACTCGCTGGACGAGTGGCCCGACGAGGCCTTCGATGGCCTCGTGGGCTCCGTCCGGCCGCTCGAACGTCGCCGTCAGCCCGAGCCGTGCCGGGGCAGCGAGTAGCCGAGCAATGTCCTGATACCCTTCGCCACCGAGGTGATGGACTTCGTCAAAGACCACAAGTCCGAATCGGTCGCCGAGTTCGTCGGCCCGCAGATACGCCGAGTCGTACGTCGACACCGTGATGTCCTTGACGCGCTGTTCGCCCCCGCCCATGCGGCCGACCGGCTGGTCGAACTCCCGCTGTAGCTCGCGCTGCCACTGCTCCAGCAGATCGATGGTCGGGACCACGACCAGCGTCGGCGTCCCCAGCGCGACCATCGCCGCGATGCCGATGACGGTCTTGCCGCTCCCCGTCGGCAACTCCAGACAGCCCCTGTCATCGGCCTCGCGCCACGCATCGAGGGCCGACTGCTGGTACTCCCGGAGGTCGTACGTCGTCGAGAGTGACAGTGACGGGAGCGAACTGACGTGGTCTTCGTACGCCAGCCCGCGCTCCGCAAGGGCGGCCCGGAGGTCGGCGTACCGATAGGCCGGCGCTCGTCCGGTCTGGGAGCGCCGGTCGTACTCGATGCCGGGCAGATCCGACGGCGGGTCTCCCGACACGCGGATCGTCCCCGATTCGTACGTCAACTCCAGCACACCCCGAGGTTTGCCGGTCCGGCCGATAACGCTTTCGCGGGCCGTACCGCTGCGGGTATTATGTGGTGAACTAGCAGTACTGTTTACATCTACTCGCACCTAGTATTGGACTATGGACGATGCGCGCACGACACTGCTTGCCTTCCTGCTGTCGGTAGTGCTGACCCTCGCCGTGTTGCCGGCGGGCGTGGCAGGGACACAGACGGGACAGGACACATTGACCGTCGGCAAAGACGGGAGTGCTGACTACCGGTCGATACAGGCTGCCGTGGACGCCGCCAATAGCGGCGCTACCATCGAGGTCCGTCCGGGCACCTACTACGAAGAAGTCCGAATCAACGAGAGCATCACCATCGTCGCACCCGACCGGGCGATCCTTGACGGCTCGCGGTTCGTCAACGGGACCGGCGTCACGGTGGCCGGCACAGCCGAACCGAACGTCACCGGATTCACCGTGCGGAACTACCGCTTCGGCCTCGCGGCGAACGGAACCAGCGGCGACTGGACGCTCACCGACACGACGGTTATCGCTGCCAGCGTCGGTATCTACGCGCCGAATACGACTGGGAACTGGACTATTGAGGACACCGCCGTCGCCAGTACGACCTACAGCGGCGTGTTCGCCCGCGAGACCAGCGGTGACTGGACGATTCGCGACACCCGCTTCGTCGATGTCGGTGGCGACGGCGCTGATGTCCGTGGGTCTACGGGCGACTGGACGGTCGAAGCGGTGGTCGTCGACCGATCCGGCGCTGACGGCGTCGACGCCTCCGGGACAACCGGCGACTGGACGGTCCAGAACACGGAGGTCCGCCGTAGTGATACTGGCGTCAAAGCTATCGATAGCGGTGGCAACTGGACAGTGACCGATCTGACAGTCCACCGGAGCGACACCGGTCTCGTGACTGCCTTCTCGAGCGGGACATGGACACTAGAAGATTCCACTCTCGAAACCCGAGATATCGGGGTTTTCACCGCTCGCACAACCGGGGAATGGACTATCCAGAATACGACCATCGAAAGCCGGCAACAGGGAATCCACGCGGTCAAGACCAACGCGTCGTGGACTGTTTCTGATTCGACTATCTCCGTGACCGCCGAGCAGAATGCTATCGGTGTCGATGTCCGGTCAGCGAGCGAGGGGTGGTCGCTTGACGAAGTGACCATCGACAGCGCCGGTATCGAAGTCGCCGAGTAATGGTGACGCGCTGGCATCGCGTTCCCCGTCACGGGATGTCACTTCGTCACCAAAGCGAAGCCCTTAATTAAAACACCCTCTTCTGACGGAGTACGGGACCGTGGGGTAGCGGTATCCTCGGCGGATGGGGTCCGTCGGACCTGAGTTCGAATCTCGGCGGTCCCACTTCAACTTCTGTAAAACCTGATCAGACAGCGACGGCATTCCTTCGCTGGACTGGGTGCTAGGTCAAGCGAACCGAGGCGGACGCGAATAGACTACAGCGAGAGGGGACTATAGCCGGGGCTGGAAGTGGAAACAAGTGTCGCGTAGCCGTAACGGTGTGAAACCGATTTCCTCTACACTTTTGTGACGCCGATAGCAAGCGGGGGTATGGGAAAGGCAAACGACGTAGACTACGCTGACCTGCACGACCCGAACGCAGAGTACACGATGCGGGAGCTCTCCGCGGAGACGATGGGCGTTACCGCCAAACGCGGCGGCGGCCGCGACGTGGAGATTACCGACGTGCAGACGACGATGGTCGACGGGAACTTCCCGTGGACGCTCGTCCGAATATACACTGACGCAGGCATCGTCGGCACGGGCGAGGCCTACTGGGGCGCTGGCGTCCCGGAACTCATCGAACGGATGAAGCCGTTCGTCGTCGGCGAGAACCCGCTGGACATCGACCGCCTCTACGAGCACCTCATCCAGAAGATGAGCGGCGAGGGCAGTGTCGAGGGCGTCACCGTCACCGCTATCGCTGGCATCGAGGTCGCGCTGCACGATCTCGCGGGCAAAATCCTCGAAGTCCCGGCCTACCAGCTGCTCGGTGGCAAGTACCGCGACGAGATGCGCGTGTACTGTGACTGCCACACCGAGGAGGAGGCCGACCCCGAGGCCTGTGCCGATGAGGCCCGCCGCGTCGTCGACGAGCTGGGTTACGACGCGCTGAAGTTCGACCTCGACGTGCCGAGCGGGCTGGAGAAGGACCGCGCGAACCGCCACCTCCGCCCGGGCGAAATCCGCCACAAGGCCGAGATCGTCGAGAAAGTCACCGAGGAGGTCAAAGACGAGGCCGACGTGGCCTTCGACTGTCACTGGACGTTCTCGGGGAGCTCTGGCAAGCGCCTCGCTGATGCCATCGAGGAGTACGACGTCTGGTGGCTCGAAGACCCCGTCCCACCGGAGAACCTCGAAGTGCAGGAGGAAGTCACCAAGTCCACAACCACGCCGATCACTGTCGGCGAGAACCGCTACCGTGTCACCGAGGAGCGACGGCTCATCGAGAATCAGGCCGTCGACATGATCGCGCCGGATATGCCGAAAGTCGGCGGGATGCGCGAGACGCGCAAGGTCGCCGATGTGGCGAACCAGTACTACATCCCGGTCGCGATGCACAACGTCTCCTCGCCGATTGCGACGATGGCGAGCGCACACGTCGGGGCCTCGGTCCCGAACTCACTGGCCGTGGAGTACCACTCCTACGAGCTCGGCTGGTGGGATGACCTCGTCGAGGAGACTGTCATCGAGGACGGCTACATCGAGATTCCCGAAGAACCGGGCCTCGGCCTCACCCTCGATCTCGACGCCGTCGAAGAACACGTCGTCGAGGGCGACACCGTCTTCGACGAAGCGTAACGTCCGACCACCCATTTGGTGTTGACTGGGGCGGCACCGGGTGACGTGGTGGTCACCCGATACCGGAACGGCGACACGGTTACACCGTTTCGAACTCGACGCCGGTGATCTCGAAGCGAGCACCGCCGTCGTCGCTTTCTGTGGCCGCTACCGACCAGCCGTGGGTATCGACGATTTCGTCGACAATCCGGAGCCCGAATCCGGAGCCCGAAGCCAGCGAGTAGCCACCCTCGAACACCGTCTCGCGCTCGTCCGACGGTATCCCAACGCCGTCGTCGGCCACGTAGAAGCCGTCGTCCAGTTCGCCGACAGTTAGCGTCAGGTCGGCCGCCGCTCCCTGTGACTGTACTGTCGAGGTTGCCGCACGCTGCTCCCCAGTGTCTTCCTGTCTCTCGGTGTGTGGCGTCTGTCCATGTTCCACACTGTTCCGGATGAGGTTCTCAAACAGTTGCCGGAGCCGGCTCGGGTCTGCTCGGATCACGGCGGCGGTCCGTAGCTCCAGCGTTGCGCCGCCGGTTTCGACGGTTTGCCAGCACTGTTCGATGATTGTCTGGAGCGGCACCGGCTCGTTGTCGAGCGCTGCCTCGCCGTTCTGGGCCAGCGTCAGGAGGTCTTCGATTAGCTGTCCGATGCGGTCGTGAGATCGCTTGATCGCATCGAGATGCTCGCTATCGTGGTCTCTCTGTGCGAGTTCTAGCTGGCCCCGGGCAACGTCTAGAGGATTCCGGAGATCGTGACTGACGACGCTGGCGAACTCTTCGAGGCGCTCGTTTTGCCGTTCAAGCGCCTGCTGGCGGCTGTCGCGGTCGGAGATATCCCGCCCGATACCGGCCACGCCGGGAGTCGAGCCGTCAGCAGCCGGTACCCGGCTGCCGGTGAATTCGTACCGAACGGTCGATCCACCGGCGGTCAGCAGGTCGGCTTCGAACGATGTTTCACCGGTCTCGAAAGCCGTTTCGATACGGTTGCGAATGTTCTCACGATCAGATGGAGCAAAGAGCGCTGCCAGCTCCATCTGTGCCAAATCAGCGTCTGCGTAGCCGGTGGCTGCCGCCAGTGCATCATTCCAACGAGCCAGACCGCCGTTCTCGTCGAGTTCATAGAACAGATCCGGTACTGCATCAACCGGCGCGTCGGGGCTCTCTCGTTTCGCGACACGCTCGGATTCGCGTCGCTTCCGCTCGGTGATGTCACGTGAGGCACCGACGATTCTGGTGACTGTGCCGTCCTCGACAATCGGTTGCGCCTCGGCCCGTACCCAGCGCTGGTCGTCGTCGGGCCGGGTGATGCGGAATTCGAGCTCGACGGACTCGCCCGCCGACACGCGCTGCATCGCTTGGACGACCCTGTCCTGATCTGTCGGATGAATCGCCGTCATGAACTCCGCGGGGTTGGCCTGCAAGGACTCGACGGAGCGGCCGTAGATGGTTTCGTATGCCGAGTTGACGAACTGTATCTCGGTCCAGTCCCCGGAGAACACCCACAGCAGTTCGTTGGACTGTTCGGTTAGCTCTGTGAGCCGCTGTCTGGTCCGGCTGGCGGTTTCTGTCGACTGGTGATGTTCGACGAGCAATCGAATCCGATTGGCGAGGAGGTCGCCACACCCGACAGCCGTGTCTCTGCTGAAAACGTCAGTGACTCCGTTCGAGACTGCGTCACTGGCAACGGATTCCGACTCGGTCAGCAACAGTACCGGAACATTGCTGTCCCGTTCGCGGACCGCGTCGACAAACGCACAGCCGGACCGGTCCGGGAGGTCGTCCGCGGCGACGATACCATCGATAGTGTTGTCTTCGAGGCGTGCAAGCGCACTGTCAGCCCGGTCAGTCGTGGTCAGTGTCAGCGAGTCCGGACTCTCCCCGTCCGGGAACTCGACGGGTTCGTCGAGTAGCGGGGTGTCGTCGACCTGCAACACGTGTATCGAGTCCGCCGTCGCATATGTGTCAGCCATCTTGTGTAAATAGAACTGCATCCCCCCTCTTGAAGATACACCTGCATTGCTGGATTATGTCCCGAATCGATCCGAGATTGCACCCCGGTCAATCTTGTCCGGGCCGCTGGTCGGCATCGCCTCGACGAACGCGATTTCGCAGGGGTGTTTGTACCGGGCTAGGCGGTCATCGAGGAACGCCCGGAGGTCGTCGAGCGTGAGCGGTCTGTCGCCGGCTCCCTCCGTCGTGACATCGGGCGCAGGTTCGATGATAGCCTTCCCGACATGTCCCCACCTGTCATCTGGGACTGGAATCACGACGACGTCAGCGACCGAAGGATGGGCGGCGATAGCGTCCTCGACCTCCGCGGGATAGACGTTCTCGCCGCCGCTGACGAACATATGTTTGGTGCGGCCCTCGATGTAGTAGTAGCCGTCCGCGTCGACACGGGCGAGGTCGCCAGTCGACACCCAGTTGTCGCTGAACGTCTCAGCCGTGGCCTCGGGGTTGTCGAGATAGCCCGTCGCAGCGTGGGGTGAGCGCAACTGGAGTTCGCCGACGGTGTCGGGGTCGACGGTCTTTCGTTGGCCGGTGGCGCTGTCCCCGTCGGCCGCGTCCGCTGGTTCGACGACTCTGGCGTCGACGTGCATCGCCGGCTTGCCGACCGAATCGGCCTTCTCGCGGGGCCATCCCTCCGGCATCGCGAAGTTGTTCGGGCCGCATTCGGTGAGGCCGTACCCCTGCGAGAGGTCGACGCCGCGGTCCCACCACGTCTCCATCACGCTCTTGCGACAGGGGCCGCCGCCGGACTTGGCGAAGCGGAGCGTCGAGAGGTCCGTGCTGTCCCAGCGGTCGTGCTGGGTCATCATCCGAAGCACTGCGGGGACGGCGACGAGAACGGTCCCGCCCTCGGCATCGATGGTCTCCAGTACGTCGCCGGGGTCGAACTCGCGGGCGATGACGACCGTCCCGCCCATATGCCACAGCGGGACGGTGAGGACGTTCCAGCCGCCGGTGTGGAACAGCGGAAACACCATCGGCGTCACGTCGTCGGCCCGCAGCCCCCAAGCCGTAATCGTGTTCAGGGAGTTCCAGACGATACCGCGGTGGGTGATTTCCGTCTCTTTGGGCGTCCCCGTCGACCCGCCGGTGTGCAGGAGGAGGTGCGTGTCGCCGGGAGCCGGAGTCGCTGTCTCGACGGACGAGCCGTCCTCGGGGAGGGCCGAAGCGTAGGGCGTGCTATCGAGTTCGGCGACCGAGGACGCGCCGTCTGCCGCGGTTTCGAGATGGATGAGTTGGGGCGCAGTCGCGTCGGCTGTCTCCAGGGCGGTCGAGACAGCGTCGGCGAAGGGGGCCTCGACGACGAGTATCTCCGGGTTCACGCGGTCGAGAAGCGCGGCGAGTTCGGGGGGCGCGAGTCGGTGGGACAGCGGAGCCAGCCGGCTCCCGGTCTTGCCGGTGGCGAAGAACAGGTCGACGACGGCGGGCCGGTTCCGCGAGACGACGGCGACGCTCCCGGCTGTGTCAGTTCTGGCGGTATCACTGTCCGTGCCGACGCCGTACTGCCGGAGCAAGCGAGCGGTCCGGTTCGCGCGGCGGTCCAGTTCGGCATAGGTGAACCGCTCACCGGTCGTCGCGTCCACCAGTCCCTCGCGGGTCGGCGTGAGCGCGGCCCGGCGCTCGCTCCACGCACCGACCCACTCTTGTGGGGTGCCGGGACCGAACTCAGACATCGTCGATGAACTCCCGTATCTGTGTGTTGACGCGCTCGTACTCCTCGATGAAAAACAGATGCGGGCCGCCGTGGACGGTGATGAAGTCGGGGCTGGGCAAGCGCCGGGCCAGCAGTTTCCCGTTCTCGTAGGGTACTACCTCGTCGGCGGTCCCGTGGATGATCAGGCACGGCTCCGTAAGTTCCCCGAGGCGGTCCGACGCGTCGAACGCCTGCACTGCCGCCCCTTGCCATTCGAGGGCCCGGTCGCTGGCGTCGCTGTCGATGCGCCAGTCGATGATGCGCTCGATGAGGTCCTCGTGGGCCGCCATGAATCGCTTCGAGAGCGCCGGCTGCATCTTGTATCGCCGGAGTTCACGCTCGTCGAGGTCGTCGGGCACGTCGAACATCCGCTGCTGTGTCCCCTCGGGGACCGGTCTGGCTTCGGGGCCGCCCGGCGACGTACACATGAGCGTCAGCGACTGTGCCCGGTCGTACTCCAGCGCGTACTGCTGGGCGACCATTCCGCCCATGCTGGCCCCGACGACGTGGGCCTGCTCGACGCCGGCATCATCGAGAACGGCCTCTAAATCGCCGGCCATCTGGCTCATCGTGTACGGCCCCTCGGGCTCGTCCGAGTTACCGGTGCCGCGGTTGTCCCACACGATGGTCTCGTACTCGTCGACGAGCGCCTCCTGTTGCCACAGCCACATCCAGCGGCCGTAGCCGATGCCTTCGACGAAGACAACGGTCTCGGCGTCCGACGGTCCATCACGCTCGTAGGCGATGTCGACGCCGTCGTTGGTCGCGTAGTGCATACTAGCTGTTTCTGGTTGGATATCCTTCAAGTGGTCCGGTTCCGTACTCATTGCTCTCCTGATTCCGTCTGCAGGTGGTCACACGGCAGGTCGTCCAGTTGTCGATACATCTCTGTTGAGGAGCCACGCGGTGCGCGGCCACCCCATGCCCAAGTCATCGTTCTGTCGGGCGGTTCGACGGTCGTTGTCACTGTGTTCGTCATTCCGACTCACCCCAGAGCCTCTCCGGCAGTGCCTCGGCGAACGTCCCGCCGACGCGCGCCCGGAGCGTCCCCAGCAGTCCGTCGGGGACGTAGAGGACGAACAGCACGAACACGAGACCGACGTACAGGCTCGCGTGCCCGTTCAACAGCAGGTCGATGAGCCCGCCGATGGTCGTGTCTCCGACCAGCGTGGCGTCCAGCGTTTTCTGGCCCAGCAACGCGCGAAGGTACGGCAACAGGCCGCCCCCCTGTCCGGCCTTCGAGAGGAATTCTCGCACTGTCTCGTCGAACAGATGGCCGTACAGTGAGCCGGCGAGCGTGCCGAACCCACCGATAATGCTCGCCAGCAGAGCGTCGCCGGTCACCAGAAAGTAAAAGGCGTTCTCCGGACTGGCCGAACGCTTGAATCCGGCGAACAGGCCGCCGGCGACGGCCGCGAAGAAGCCGCTGATGGCGAAGGCACCGAGCTTGTAGAGGTAGGTGTTGTAGCCGATAGCGATGGCGCGCTCTTCGTTCTCCCGAATGGCAATCAGCACTCTGCCAAACGGAGAGTGGATGACGCGCTGCATGGCGAAATAGCAGGCGAGAACGACGAGGCCGATCATGTAGTAGGACACCTCCGTCCCGGACAGTACCGACCCAAGGAGGGCCACTTCATCGCCGGTCAGCACGCCGATTGACAGCGACAACTGGTCGATACCGGGGACGCCGATCTGGAACCCTTCGGCGTGGCTCGGCCCGACCGCAGGGCCGTCGCGGGGGTTGGTCGCCACGTAATCCCAGCCGCGGACGAACACGTACAGCACCTGCGCGAAGCCGAGCGTGATCATCGCGAAATAGACGCCCGACAGCCGGAACGACACCAGTCCGACCAGTATCGCCAGTACGACAGCGACGAGGCCGCCGACCACGAGCGACAGCATGAACGGCGTGCCGGGCCCCAGCAGCGGCAGCTTTCCGTTGGCGATGAGGATGACCGTGTACGCGCCGGTGCCGTAGAACACCGCGTGGCCGAACGAGAGGTAGCCGGTGTAGCCGCTGATGAAGTCAAACGAGATGGCAAAGAGCCCGAAGTACAGCACACCGACCATCGTCTCCACTGTCGGTAGGAGCATCTGTGTCTCGGCACTGACCGGCGAGTTCAACAGCGTGTGATACACCGACGGGTACAGCGCCAGCAGGGCGATGACGAGGATGTGGGCGGTGTGGTCCCGGAGGTACTCTCGGGGCCATTCCGTCTCGACGGTCGTGGCGGCCTGTGGCTCGGACGCCGTCTCGGCGTCGGCGTCGGCCTCGGTCTCGGTGCTAATGGCCCCCCACCTCCTCGACGCCGAACAGCCCCTGCGGGCGGACGATGAGCGTCACCACGAGCACGAGAAACAGGACCAGTTCCGGCAGGCCCGTGAACTGAATGGCGTTCTGGAACCACCAAGTCGTCACCGCGTCGGCCATGCCGACGACTAGGGCGGCGACGACGGTGCCACGGAACGTCCCGAGGCCGCCGACGATGACGACGATGAACGCCGGCAGCAGTGTCTCGGCCGCCAGCGGGACGCTCGCGCCCCATGTCGGGTCCCACATCAGCAACGTTCCGGCCGCTCCCGCGAGGCCGATACCCAGCGCGAACACGACGGTGAACACCTGCCGAACGTCGATGCCGAGCGCCGACGCCATCTCCGCGTCCTCGCTCCCTGCGCGGATGTACAGCCCGTACCGGGTCTTCGTGAGAAACGTCCAGATGCCGACGACGGTGACGACGCCCAGCAGTATCTGGAACAGCGACATCCAGCCGGCGCTGACCGGGCCGAGCATCACCGACTCCCGCAGGAACTGCGGTTTGGTCGCCAGCGCGGCCTGCCAGTCAGACAGCGGCTGAAGGTCGTAGATACCCAGTACGATGCGGACGAGTTCTTCGATGACCAGCGTCAGCCCGAACGTCAACAGAATCTGGTATATCGGCGGCCGGTCGTACAGCGGCCGGATGATGGTCGTCTCGATGGCGCCGCCAAGCACCGTCAACAGCGCGAACACGACGACGATGGCGACGAAGAAAAGGCCGAGACGGGCCAGGGGCGCTGTCCCGCCCGTTACCGTGACGACCATCAGGAGGCCGCCCAGGTACGCCCCGACCATCGTCAGCGACCCGTGAGCGAAATTCAACACGCCCATCAGCCCGAAAATCAACGTCAAGCCGCTTGCTATCATCACGTACAGCGCCGACTTGGCGAGCCCGTTGACGATGACCCCGCCGAGTTCCCCGAGCGTCAGGAACTCCGCGAGCGCTTCCAGGATCATGCCGAAAGATACCTCCGGAACCGCTCGTCGTCGGCCGTCACCGCTGCCGTTTCGCCGTCGTCGACGACGCGGCCCTTATCGAGGATGTAGAACCGGTCGGCGAGGTCCAGCGCCAGCGGGAGGTTCTGCTCGACCAACAGCATCGTCACGTCTTCGCTGGCTTTTGACAGCGCCTCGGCCACGTCGGCGACGATCTGGGGAGCCAGTCCCTCGCTCGGTTCGTCGACCAGCAGGAGGTCGTTGTCGCCGACCAGCCCGCGGGCGATGGCGAGCATCTGCTGTTGGCCGCCCGACAGCGTGCCGGCGTCCTGTCCCCGTCGCTCTTCGAGAATGGGGAAGGACTCAAAAGCCAGTCCGAGCCCGT
Source organism: Haloarcula sp. CBA1129 (assembly GCF_008729015.1). Lineage (NCBI taxonomy): Archaea > Methanobacteriati > Methanobacteriota > Halobacteria > Halobacteriales > Haloarculaceae > Haloarcula > Haloarcula sp. CBA1129. The sequence continues at coordinate 512,951 of NZ_RKSM01000001.1, read as the reverse complement.
CGCTCACCTCGTCGGGGTCCGGAATCGCCGCCCGGAGGTTTTCTTCGACCGTGAGCTGGCCGAATATCCGGCGGTCTTCCGGAATCCAGCCCAGCCCCCGCGACGCGACATCGTGTGTCTCCAGGCCGACCAGTGACTCGTCGCGGAACGTAATCGTCCCCTCGCGGGGTGGCGTCAGCTGGAGAATCGTCCGGAGTGTGGTCGTCTTGCCGACGCCGTTGCGGCCGGCCAGCGCGACCACTTCCCCCTCCTCAACCGAGAGGTCGACGCCTTCGAGGATGTGGCTATCGCCGTAGTACGTGTGGACACCGGCGAGTTCAAGCAGGCTCACGCTGTTCCCCCCTCAGAGTCCGGTTCGGACCCGGTTGCTGTCGTCTCATCGTCCAGACTGCCCGGTTCGTAGCCGCCGAGATACGCCGACTGCACGTCGGGGTTGGCCCGGACCTCCGCCGGTGGGCCGTCGGCGATAACAGCGCCCTGATGCAGGACGACCACGCGGTCGGAGACGCCCATCACGATGTCCATGTTGTGTTCGACCAACAGGACGGGGTAGTCCTCTGCGACCGCCTCGATGAGGTCCCGGATTTCGTCGACGCTTTCCGAGGAGACGCCGGCGTTTGGCTCGTCGAGCAGGAGGGCTGCGGGGTCGCCCGCCAGCGCGATGGCGACTTCCAGTTTCCGCTTCGCCCCGTGGCTGAGTGTGCTTGCGAGGTCGTCGGCCCGGTGGGAGAGCCCGACCCGGGCCAGAATCTCGTGTGCGCGCTCGGTGAACTCCTCGTAGTGGTCGACGTTGCGCCAGAACGTCGTGGCGTCGTCGCTGTGGGCCTGCTCCGCGACCCGGACGTTCTCCAGTACTGTGCTGTCGGGGAAGACGTTCGTCACTTGGTACGAGCGGTGGATTCCCTTGCTGGCCGTCTCGTGTGGCGAGGCGTCGGTGATATCCTCCCAAGTCCTGTTCCGCCGGAGTTCGACCGTGCCTTCGGTGGGCGAGAGGGCTCCGGTCAGCAGATTGAAGAACGTCGTCTTGCCGGCCCCGTTCGGGCCGATGAGCGAGCAGAGTTCGGCGTCGAGTTCGAAGTCGACGCTGTCGACGGCTTTGAGCCCGCCGAACTGCTTGGTCAGTCCCTGTGTTCTGAGCATGCCTACAGTGAACAGCCCATCTGGTCGCTGTCCTGTGGGATGGTCGTCTCGTCGGCGCTGATGCGGGCCAGCGGCTCGCCGGGCATGATGGCCGCCCCCCAGTTGGCGGCCCACTCGTCGGTCGTCGGAATCGGGTTCGCGACGGTCATCGCCGACCGCGCCTGGTTGTTGTACTCTTGGAAGGTGTAGCCGTTCTCGCCTTTCGGCGTGTCGGTGACGGTCATCCCCTTCAGGGCGTCGGCGATGTCCGCGCCCTCGGTCGACCCGCTCTCCTGAACCGCTTGGTGAATCGCCGACGCACCTGTGAACGTCCCCGCTGTAAAGAGGTCCGGGACGACGCCGTACGCGCTGGTGTAGCTCTCGACGAAGGCGTCGTTGATCGGGTTGTCGTACTGGTTCCAGTGGTAGCGGGTCGTGAACGGGCCGAGCCGGGAATCCCTGATTTTGTCCTCGGTCAGTGGTTCACCGAGGACACTCTGCATTGTCCCGCCGACGACGCTGTTCGTGATGCGGGTCGCGAACCCGCCGAACACGCGGTAGGAGTAGTCGCCCGAGAGGAAGGCGTTGAACATTGCGGGGAGTGTCGCGACAGTGAACCCGCCGACGACGCCTTCGGCTCCGGCCTCCTCGGCGTTGTCCAGCAGCCCCTCCCACTCGGCATAGCCCTGCTCGACGAAGCGCTCGCCGACGATGTCGACGCCCTCGGCCTCCAGCACGTCCCGGTAGTTGTTGACGACAGCGCGGCCGAAGCTGTAGTCCGCGCCGAACAGGTAGACGCTGGAGACGTCCGTCTCTCTGGCGACGTACTTCCCGCCCGAGCGGGCGTCCATCGCGGTATTCTCGCTCGCCCGGTAGACGAGGTCGCTACAGGTTTCGGAGTTGGACGTGATATCAGCCGACGCTGCCGGGCCGAGCATGATGGGGACCTGCGCCTGATTGACGACCGTCGTGACGACCCGGCTGGCGACCGCCGAGGACGCACAGCCGGCGAGCAGGTCCACGTCCTCGTTCTCGACGAGGTTCGTCGCCGCTGTCTGGGCCGTATCCGCCGAGAACTCCGTGTCCCGGACGAGCAGCCGGTACTCCGTGTCGCCAGCGGTGATCGTTATCTCACCGGTGCCAGCGTCGGTCGGCGGGTCTGTATCGCCCTTGTACGCCAGCCCGGAGAGAAAGCCCCACAGCGACTGGTCGCCGTAGTACTTCAGGTCGCCGGCGCGGGGCTGCAGGACGCCGATGCTGACAGTCTGTGTCGAGCCACCGCCGCCCGATTCGCCGTTCGTACCGCTGTCCGTCGTACCGCCGTCCGAACCGTCCTGTTCAGTCATGGATGAGTCGTCACTGACACAGCCGCTGAGCCCGACAACGCCGGCACCGAGCGCGCCGAGAACGCGCCGCCGTGTAGCCGTGTTCTGCATAACAAATTACTGTAGACTTGCCGGCCACATAGTGTACTGAGTTAACATGTTAACGCGAGAGGATATCTCGTGCGCTAAGGCAACCGAGCTGACGGCTACGGCTAGAATCAATCGTCGATGTCGTCCAGCGCGTCAACGACGCGCTCGATCATCTTCCGCTCGCCGCGCCGGAGGTTCTTCGAGACGGCGGGCTTTGACACGCCGAAGTCCTCGGCCAGTGACCCCAGCGTCGCGTCCCGTGGCGACTCGAAGTACCCCTCGGAGACGGCGGTTTCCAGCGTCTCGCGTTCGGTGTCCGAGAGGTCACGACAGCCGTCGACGAGCGTCATCGCCGCGCCGGCGTTCTGCACGAGGTCCTGTAGCTGCGGGAGCGTCGTCGACGTGCGCTCGATCACGTCGTACTCGTTGGCGCGGTCGAGTTCCGAGAGCGTCGTGTCGGCGTCCCGGCCGCGGTCGAAGCCGACGTGCCAAGTCTCGCTGCCTGCCTCGATGTGGAACGGCCCGGTGATGTACCCGCCGTTGTCCCTAATGGTCTGCATCGCTGCCGTCTCCTCGATGGTCGTTCGGATGTGAGCGGCGTTGTCCTCGCGGCGCAACAGCGCGCAATCGTTCATGTTCCCGTGGGCCTGCAGGCTCTCAAGCCCCGTATCGAGTACCCCTGCGTCCTCGGCTTCGACAACCATCCGCGTCTCAAGCTCTCTCGCACGCTGGTCGAAGTCCCAGTGTACCGCTGCAAAGGCGACATCGTGGTCTGCCGTCGTGTCGATGAAGGGGCAGTCGTACTGCTCCATGTCCAGTGCGATATCTATCATTGGCAGTCCACTGTCTCAGATGACGTTCGTGTGACATGGTAAAGAACCCCACGATTAATGACGCGTAATACTCGCAACCGGATTCTTCACGAACGTCTATCCCTGATACACCGTTTCAATAGTGTTTTAGGGCTCGGTTCTGGAAGAAGTGGTATGACTTTGCACGCCAGAGAGATAAACCAAGACGTACGGGAGCTGGGTGCGCTTCTAGGCGAAGTGCTGGAGGCACAAACCTCAACCGAGGCGTTCGAAACAGTAGAAACTATCCGGAACTCGTGTATCGACTACCGACGCGGAGACACCGAGACACGGGACGAGGTCCACCGGGCACTGAACCGACTGAACCCGGAGACGCAGGATATTGTCGCACGAGCGTTTACCACGTATTTCGAACTCATCAATCTCGCCGAGGAACGCGAACGGGTCCGAGAAATCCGAGAGGGGAGTCAGGAGGGTGTTCTGGCCGACAGCGTCGAAGAGGCCGTCCGGGATCTGGCCGAGCGTGGCGCAGACCCCGCGGAGTTCGAGCAGGTACTCGAAGACGTGCTCATCCAGCCGACGTTCACGGCCCATCCCACCGAAGCCCGCCGGAAAACCGTGAAGGCGAAGCTCCGGTCGGTTGCCCGTGACATCGAGCGACTCGACGAGCGACGGCTCACTGACCGCGAACAGAAGCGCATCGAGCGCGACCTCGACGCCGAAGTGACGAGCCTCTGGCAGACCCCGCAGGTCCGGGACCGCCGTCCAGAGGTCACCGACGAGGCGCTGAACGTCCAGTGGTACCTTGAGAACGTCCTGTTCGATGTCATCGACGAGGTGTACGACGAACTCGAAGCGACTCTCGACGACATCTACGACGAGGACATCGATATCGATACCCTCTACGAATTCCGCTCGTGGGCCGGCTCCGACCGCGACGGCAACCCGTTCGTCACGACCGAGGTGACTGAGGAAACGCTTGAGCGCCAGCGCGAAACCGTGCTGCCGCTGTACCGAAACAAGCTCAAGGAACTCTCCGGCGTGTTGAGTCAGGACGCCTCGAACATCGCAACCGACGCGCTGTTCAACGAACGACTCGACCGTCACAAGTCCAGACTCCCCGGCATCGCCACGGAGGCCGAGGAACGGTATCCGGACGAACCGTACCGCCAGAAGCTCCGGCTGATGCGCGAATCCGTCATTCGAGTTAGTGACGTCCGACAGGGCGGCTACGAGAACGAGGAGGAACTGTTGACCGACCTCCGTGTCATCGCCGACAGTCTCCGAGAAAACGACGCCGAGGTAATCGCCGAGGCCCACGTCGATCCGCTGATCCGCAAGGTCGAGACCTTCGGCTTCAACCTCGCCAGCCTCGACCTGCGCGACCACCGGAAGATGCACACCGACGCCATCGCCGAGGCCGTCGACCGGCAGGGTATCGACTACGCGTCGATGGACGAAGACGAGCGCGTCGAGTTCCTGACCGAAGCGATCCTGCAGGACAACACTGTCATCGACATGGAAGACACCGAGGGCCTTTCGGAGGACGCCATCCGCGTCCTCGACCGCTTCCGTGCGGCCGCCGACTGGCAAAACGAGTTCGGCATCGACGCCATCGATACATACGCTATTTCGTGGTGTGAGGAGCCCAGCCACGCGCTCGAAGTGCTGTTCCTCGCTGACCAAGTCGATATCGTCGACCTGCCCGGCTACTGTGGATTCGACGTGGTGCCGCTGCTGGAATCGGAGTACGCACTCTCCGGGGCTCGCCGCATCATGGGCACGCTGTTCGAGAACGAAGCCTACTCTCAGGCACTCGAGGCCCGAGACAACATTCAGGAGATCATGCTGGGGTACTCCGACTCGAACAAGGAGAACGGCTTCCTCGCCGCCAACTGGTCGCTGTACAACAACCAGAAGCGACTGGCAGACATCACCGACGACTACGACGTGGAGATGCGCCTGTTCCACGGCCGCGGTGGCTCCATCTCCCGCGGTGGCGGTCCGATGAACGACGCGATGCTGGCCCTGCCAAACGAGACGGTAACCGGCCAGATCAAGTTCACCGAGCAGGGCGAGGCCATCGCCGAGAAGTACGCCAACCACGACATCGCCGAGCGCAACCTCGAACAGATGCTCAACGCCCAGATTCGGGCGCGCAAAAACGCTATCGAGGAGCCCGTCGAGGAGATCCCCGAGGAGTGGGAGGAAGCCATGGAGACGGCGGCCGACGCCGCCCGGAACGAGTACCAAGACCTGCTTGAGACCGACGGCTTCGTCGAGTTCTTCGAGCAGGCGACGCCGATAACCGTCATCGAGAACCTCAACATGGGCTCGCGACCGGCCTCCCGAAGCGAGGACCGAAGCGTCGAAGACCTCCGGGCCATCCCGTGGGTGTTCTCTTGGACGCAGGCCCGCTGTATCATCCCCGGCTGGTACTCCATCTCGACGGGGCTGGACGCCTATCTCGAGAACGGCGGCGACATGGAAACGCTGCAGGAGATGTACGAGAACTGGCCGTTCTTCCGGACGAAACTCGACAACGCGTCGCTGGCGCTCGCCCGTACCGACCTCGGAATCGCCGAGGAGTACGCCGACCTTGCCGACCCCGACCTCCGCGAGCGCATCTACCCGCGGATCGTCGAGGAGTACGAAGAGACCGTCGAGAAGGTCCTCGAAATCACCGGGCAGGACGGCCTCCTCTCGCGTGAGTGGCTGCAGGAGAACCTTGAGCGCCGGAACCCGTACGTCGATCCGCTGAACCTGTTGCAGGTCCGCTTGCTCAAGCAGTCCCACCGGACGGAAACCGAGCGCCGGACGCTGCGACTGACCGTTCAAGGTATCGCAGCCGGGATGAAAAACACCGGATAAGACGTCACACAACCGAATTACTACGAAAGTAGTACCCATCGAAGGATTTAGGCGTCTTCCCTCGGAGTAGCCGGTATGGCACTCGAAACAGTTCTTCTCGCAGTTGGACCGAACGACGCCGACCGAATCGACGAACTCGCAGATGCCGTGCTCGATATCGCGAGTCCGGCCGGCGCGACGGTCATCGTTGCACACGTATTCACCGACGACCAGTACGACGGCGTCGTCGACAGGCTCGAATTCGAATCGACCGGCGAAGCCGACCCCGACGAAGTCGCGGACCGCCACACAACCGTCCGGGAACTCGTCTCGCGGTTCAACGACGCCGGGCTGACGACACAGGTCCGCGGTGCCGTGGGCAACCACGGCGAGCAGATCGTCAGCCTCGCTGAAGTGACGGGCTCGGACCTCGTCGTCGTCGGCGGCCGCAAGCGCTCGCCGACCGGAAAGGCCGTCTTCGGCTCCACTGCTCAGGAAGTCATGCTGAACGCGGCGTGTCCGGTCACCTTCGTCCGCGGCGCAGAGTAGGCGGCGAAACGCGGATTTTACTTACTCTACCAGCGCGGCTTCGAGGAGTTCGAGCGGATGCCGGATCTCGTAGCCGCTCCCGTGTTCCATCTGCATCGCGCAGGTCGGGCACTCGGTCATGCCGGTCTCGCCCTCGGCGTGTTCCATGTGCTCGAACATCTCCTCGCCGATTTCCATCGACTTCTCGTATTTCTCTTCTTTCCAGCCGTAAGTCCCTGAGATCCCGGAACAGGAGTCGCCCACGTCTTCGACTTCAGCGCCGTCGAGGTCGCGGAACAGCTCGACGGCCTGACGGTCAAGCCCCTGATTGCGCGAGTGGCACGGGGCATGGTATGCGAACTCCTCCGCGAGCTCGCCGTCCACGTCGGCCGCCTGCACTTCGCCTTTGAGGTCCTCGTGGATGCGGAGGTACTCGACGGCCTCGAAGGTGTTTTCGGCGACCTTGTCGATGCCATCGATGTCGAATAGCTCGGGGTACTCCTGCCGGAGCGCCATCGAGCACGAGGTACAGGAGGCGATTGCGTGGTACCCCTCGTCGACGAGTTCGGACATCGACGAGACGTTCGTCTCGGCGTGGCGGCGGGCGTCGTCGAGCATGCCGTTGGCGAACATCGGCGTCCCCGAACACTTCTGCTCGGGCGCGACGACCTCGTAGCCGAACTCCTCGTACACCCGGACCATCGCCTTGCCGACCTCCGGCGTGTTGTAGTTGGAGTAACAGCCATGGAAGTACGCCACCTTCTTGTCGGCGTCTTCGGGGAGTCCGCGGCGCTTGCGGGCTTCGCGGGCGTTTTCGCGTGACTGGACCTGACCGCCTCGGTCGGCCCACCAGTCGCGGAAGGTCTGCCGGGCGAAGGCCGGGAAATCACGCTCGCTGGTGACGCCGAGCGTCTTCTCCATCACCCAGCGGGCCGGCCCGAAGTTCATCGCGAAGTTCGCGAGTCGCGGGACCTTGCTGGCGAAGAACGCGGAGGTGCGGTAGTTCGCGAGGATGCGGTTACGGATGTACTCGACGGAGAGCTTGTCCATCTGCTCGCTGACGTACTCCCCGCGGGCGGTGTTGTGCATCTGGCTGAGGGGGACGCCCGAGGGACAGGCGTTGTCACAGCGCATGCAGTTCGAGCAGTCCATCACCGAATCGTCGATCTCGTGGTCGTCGTCGGACTGCTTGAGCCGCCACTGTTCGGGGCCCTGAAACTTCGGACCGGGGAAGTCGTCGTCGACCTCCGCGACGGGGCAGTTCGTGTCGCAGGTCGAGCATTTGTAACAGGAGTCCGCGCCGGGGCGGAGGTCGAAGTCGTCGCTGTCGGGGAAGACGTCGACTGGTTCGAACTCCTCGCCTGTATTCGGTGCTACCGGGTCAAAATCTGTCTCTGGTGGGGTTTCAGCGTCACTCATCGTGCCTCCTCTGCGGCGCGCTGGCCCGCCGCGTAGCCTGTTGCAATCGAGACGCCGCTGCCGGATTTCTCGGCGGCGAAGTCGTAGCCGCCCAGCACCGAGCCGGCGGCCCGAAGGTTCTCGAACTCGTGGTTGTCGCTCGCATCGAGTGGTCGCAGGTCGTCGTCGGTCGCCACGCCGTAGCGGGCGAACTCGTGGTCGCCGAACAACTCGCCCTCGAACCAGTCGTAGCGGTCCGTTGCGTGGGGGACATGGCAGTCGAAGACGGGCTCGTACACCCCATCGCGGTCGGACTCGACGCCCTTGCCGACGAAGCCGCCGGTCGCGAGAACGTACTCGTCGGCGCTGTTGGGTATCTTCGCGCCGTTCTTCTCGATGTACACCTGTTCGATACGGTCCTCGCCATCGAAGTCGACTACCGGGTTGCCGGTCTCGATGCTGGCCCCGGCCTCGTCCAGCGCCGCGAACAGGGCGTCTTCCAGCCGGAGACCGGGCAGCGACGGTGGCCCCATCGGCACCTCGAACACGTCGACGCCGAGGTGCTCACCCAGCGCGTCGCGGATCGCGCCGGGGTTGTCGTCGCCCAGAATCGCGGGGAAGCCGACCCGCTGTTCGTCCTCCAACAGCGGATTCACACGCTGGGCGAGGGCCTCGCGGGCCGGAACCATGCGCCCGCGGACCGCCACCTCGCTGTTGGTATCGAGCAGTTTGGCGTAGCGCGTGACCTTCGCGTCCGCACGCAGGTCGCCCGGGAACCGAATTGTCTCGCCGCGCACGTCGAACGGGACCCCCGTCGCGTCGAGATGGGCGGCGATGTGGGGCGCGTCGAAGTCGACCATCTCCTCGATGCCGACGAGCAGCGTGTCACGGGTGTCGCTGGCGAGGCCGGCGCTGGCCCCGGCCGGATAGCGGGCGGTCGGCTTGATGCTCCCGCCGTGGGTCGGCAGCAGCGCGTTCGTGTCCGTGTGCTCTCCCTCGTAGGTCGGGACCGCGTCGTCGAACAGCGACAGCGCGTCCCGGACCGTCCCGACGCCGACTTTCCGGTACGGGTGGGAGTCGGGCAGGGACGGGATGGCCTCGTATGGGTCAGTTAGCGGGCCGTCGCCATCGGGCGTGTAGCCCAGTACGTCGACGAGCCCCGACGCCTGCCTGAGCGTGCTCTGTTTGTAGGAGACCAACCGCACGTCGGCCCCCTCGCGAGCAGCAGCCAGCGCGCTGGTCAGCCCACCGAGACCGCCGCCGATGACGAGCACCTCCGACTCAATAGCCATCTGTCCCTCCGTCGGCAGCGACATCAGCACTGTCGACACTACTGCCTGCCTGCCCGCGGCCCGAGTCGAACGCCGAGAAGTCGAGCGGGTCGCCGTCGGCAGGGTCCTGATCGCGGTTCTGCGTAGTAGCGTGCAGCGCGTAGTTCAGCGCGGCCTGTGAGAGCTGTTCGCCCCAGAGAGCGTGGCGTTGGCCCTTCCAGCGCTCCTGTAGCAGTTCGTCCCAAGCCTCGCGGACGACCGGTTCGTCGTACTCCGAGTGGAGTTCACTCGCCATCCGATGCGAGCAGAAGCCGCCCTGACAGTTGCCCATCGACGCACGGGTGCGGATGCGGACGGCATTGAGGTCAGAGCCGGACCCCTTGATTGCGTCCTGAATCTCGGCGCGGGTGACGCCCTCGCACTCGCAGACCGTTGGATTGGGACCGTCGGTTGTGAGCACGTCGTCGGCTCGGGAGCCCAGCCGCTCGACGCTCCGGCGGCCGATGGGCGAGCGAAGCCCGAACTCGTCCATGTAGTCCCGCAGCACCGAGAAGTCCTCGCTGCCGGGGAGCGGCTCGTCAGCCGTCCGGCAGTCGGCGTCGATGCCGAACTTCTCGCAGACGTGGTCGGATATCTGCTCGCCCATCATCCGGTAGGTGGTGAACTTCCCACCGACGATGCTGGTCATGCCGGGCAGGTCGTCGCGCTCGTCGTGGTCGAGCAAGAAGAAGTCCCGCGTGATGTCCGTCGGGTCGTCGCTGCCCACATCCGGCGGTTCATACAGCGGACGGACGCCCCAGAACGAGCGGATGGTCCGTGCCTCGTCAAGCATCGGAATCAGTTCCGAGAGGGTGTCGATCATCATATCGACTTCCCACTGCTCCTCTGGGTAGTCCTCGGGGTCCTCGACCTCCTCGTCTGTCGTGCCCAGAATCGCGGTCGTCTCGTGGGGCACGACGATGTCGGCGTCGCCTTTCGGCCGACAGCGGTTGATGACGGTGTCGACCTGCCGGATGTTCATGATGGTCATGACGCCCTTGGAGGGGCGGACCTCGATGTCCAGCCCGGCCATGTCGCCGATGCGACCGGCCCAAGCCCCAGTCGCGTTCACAACGTAATCGGCGCGGATTTCCTCGGTCCCGCCCTCGGTCCCGTGGACGCGTTTCCCGGGGCCGGAGTCGTGCTCGACCTCGAGCCCGACGACTTCACCGCTCTCGACGAGGAGGTCGGTCACTTTGCTGTGTGTCTCGATGCGTGCGCCGTGTTCCTGTGCGCTCGCGGCGTTCGCGACGACCAGCCGGAACGGGTCGATAGCCCCGTCAGGAACGCTGATTGCCTTGTCGATGTCCTTCGCAAGGTGCGGCTCCATTGCGCGGGCTTCTTCCCCCGAGACGACTTCGGCGGGGATACCGCACTCCTCACAGCCGCTGAGCTTCTTCTGGAAGTACTCTTCAGAGTCCTCCGGTCGCTTGACGAACAGACCACCGGTCATCTCGACACAGTGGCTTGCGATATCCCGAAGCACACGGTTCTCCTCGATACACTCGGTCGCGCTGGCCTGATCCGAAACGGCGTATCGCCCGCCGCTGTGGAGCAGCCCGTGCATCCGACCGGTGGTCCCGTGGGTCAGATTCCCCTGTTCTACGAGGGTCACGTCGAGCCCGCGCATCGCGAGGTCCCGCGCGATGCCCGCCCCAGTCGAGCCGCCACCGATGACGGCGATGTGTGGTGTCGGTCCCATCTATCTTTCCGTGGGTTTGGAGCGCATACACTTCACTTTACCGTTGCTGGTGTTTGGGTAGTAAATTTTCTATGTAATCATGAGGAATAGCGTCACCCTACACTGGTGATTGTGGACTATTGGCACACACTTCTCAGTAGGTTCTGAGAGGCATTGTTAGAAGTATAAACACATTTTCGAATAATGACTTAATTATTTCAATTTATATGGGGTGAGGACTGCCATCTTGGCACTGAATCTCTGCCCAAACAGTAGTTATCACTCATACCGTTTCGACAGTAACTATTATATATTTTGATAGTGGACTATTCCCGAGAGCGTGTTGGCCGTTCGGCCAACGGGAGCGACAATGAGTAAATGGAACCCACTTGATTCAGAAGACGGCCCGCCTGACGAGGAACGTACCGACGGCGGCGTCACAGAGGGGCGGGATGGAAACGAGTCGGAAGATGAATCGCCGTCGGCAGAATCCCTCCAGAAAGAACCAGAGACGGAAAGCGGCCCTGAACGGGCGGAACTGAAAGCACAATGTGAGCAACTGGCGGCGGAACTCGAACAGGAGCGGGCGGAGCGTCGCGCGCTCGAAACCGCTGTCGACCGTCTCACCGCTGTGGCCAGGGAAAACGCTGATGGTGATCTCACGGCGAAGCCGGGACAGCCACCGGCTGAGGCGGCGGAACCGCTGTACGACGCATACGACGAACTGCTTCGTGAGTGGACAGACACCGTCGACCGGATGGCGTCGTTCAGCGAACAGGTGACCGCCGCAACGGAACAGGTCGACACCCGTCTCGGGTCGGTCAAGTCCGCCAGCCGGGATGTGAGCGGTGCTGTCGGGGAGATTTCGACCGGGTCGGACGAGCAACGCGATGAGATACAGTCAATCTCCGACGAGATGCGGAACCTCTCGGCGACGATAGAGGAGATAGCGAGCGCCGCAAACGAGGTCGCAGACACCTCCAGCGAAGCCAGCGTTCGAGGCGAATCCGCACTGGAGTCGGCGTCCTCGGCGATGACGACGCTCGACCGACTGACCGACAACGCTGAAGCGACCGTCGACAAGGTCGAACAACTGAACGACCTGCTGTCGGACATCGAAGAGATTGTCGGCTTCATCACGGATGTCGCGGACCAGACCAATATGCTGGCGCTGAACGCCAACATCGAAGCGGCCCGTGCGGGAGAATCCGGCGACGGGTTCGCCGTCGTGGCCGAAGAAGTCAAATCGCTCGCAACCGAGACGAAAGAGGCGACTGACGAGATTGCGGCCTCCATTCAGGAGGTCCACGAACAGGCCGACGCGACGGTTTCGGAGATGTACGACACCCGAGAGAGTGTCGAAGACACCCGGTCGTCAGTCGCCAGCGCACTCGATGAGCTGGATTCCGTCGTCTCGATGGTCGAGGAGGTCGATACGAGCGTCCAAGAAATCGATGACGCGACAGATACGCAGGCTGATTCCACACAGGAAGTCGTGTCGATGGTCGACGATGTCGAGGATATCAGCGCTCGGACAGCCGAAGAAGCAGCTGTCGCTGCCGACGCCGCAGCGGACCAGACGACGGAGCTCGCGGAGGTTTCGACGCGGGTTTCGACACTCACTGAACGGGCCGAATCGCTGGAAGCATCGCTTGATTCCTTCGAGCTGGCGACTGGGTCGGTGGCGGCGAACACAGACGGAACCGTCGTCGAGTTCTGGCACGCGATGGGCGGTGAGAAAGCGTTACTGCTTGAAGAGCTGGTTCGTGAGTTCGAATCACAGACGGAGGGGATCAGTCTCGCACTGCGGTCGAAAGGGAGCTACCGCGGAACTCTCGATGCGACGCTGAATGCCGCCGAAAACGGCGATCCACCGGCAATCGCACAGATATTCGAGATCGGCACTACGCGTGCGCGCGACAGTGGATACTTTACGCCCGTTGAGGAACTCCTCCCGACAGCCCATATCGACTCGCTGCTCGACCCGGTGACGAACTACTATCGTTTCGACGGAACCCTCCACTCGCTGCCGTTCAACGCGTCGAACCCGGTGATGGCGTACAACCGCGATGCGTTCAGACGTGCTGGACTCGATCCCGATTCGCCGCCGGAAACCCTCGCTGACGTTCGGAGCGCGGCTGAACAGCTCGTCGACGAGAGTGGCGTAGATGCCGGTATCACGTTTGCGAACTACTCGTGGTTCGTCGAGCAGTGGTTCGCCGAGGCTGACCAGCTTCTTGTGGACCAGCGCAACGGTCGCGCCGGGTCGCCGACGGAGAGCTATCTCGACGGGGAGTTCGCCCACGACTTGTTCGAGTGGTGGCAGGGCCTCGAAGCGGACGGACTGTACCACGATCCCGGCATCGAAGCCAGAGGTGCCGCCCGAACTCACTTCGCCGAGGGGAACGCCGCGATGCTGATCGGCTCGACATCGTCCCTGAACAGCATCGAAAGCAACGCTGACTTCGATGTTGGAACCGGCCGATTCCCCGTACTTGACGACCGGACTGGCGTGCTCGTCGGCGGCGCATCTCTCTGGGTCGGCGAGGCAGTTTCCGGGGCCGTACATGACGCTGTCGGCGAATTCCTGACGTGGCTCACTGAACCGGCCCAGCAGCGCCGGTGGCATCAGGAAACCGGGTACTTCCCGGTTCACGCTGACGCGATTCCACAGCTCCGGTCGGCAGACTGGTTCGAGCAGAACCCTCACTACCGAACAGCGTTTGACCAGCTCATAGACACACGTGACACAACGGCGACACGAGGCGCACAGATCGGCCCGTTCGATACGGTTCGAACGATCATCGAAGACGCCGTCGATAGTATGGAGGGGCCCGATTCAGTCCCGGGCGTGCTCGACCGACTCGACACACAGGTCACAAAACAGCTTGAGCGGTACGATTCTGACCGGTAACGCCGCCGCACCCTTTCTTTACTAGCCAAACATCACCATTAGTAATCTTTATAATGGTTCACTATGTTGTTTACTGGCAAGGTGGTAGCTTTCATAAATAAGCTACCTCCACCACGGAGAAAACAACAATGGCAGACACATACGTTGGCGCAATCGACCAGGGAACGACTGGCACTCGCTTCATGGTATTCGACCATAGCGGCCAGGTCGTTGCGAACGCTTACGAGAAACACGAACAGATCTATCCGGAGCCCGGCTGGGTCGAACACGACCCCGTCGAAATCTGGGAAAACACGCAGGAAGTCGTGACCAAGGGGCTTGCCGATGCAGGTGTCGGTGCCGAACAGCTGGAAGCACTCGGCATCACGAACCAGCGTGAGACGACGATTGTCTGGGATAAGGAGACCGGCAAACCGGTCCACAACGCGCTGGTCTGGCAGGACCGCCGAACCACCGACCGCGTCGAGGAAATCCAAGAAGAGGACAAGGTCGAATGGATTCGGGGGAAGACCGGGCTGGAATGTGACGCCTACTTCTCGGCGACAAAGACCGAGTGGATTCTCGACAACGCGGAGCCGCTCAAGATGCAGAGCTCGCGCGGCGCTGATCTCCGCGACCGAGCCGAGGATGGCGAACTCCTGATGGGAACCATCGACGCGTGGCTCATCTACAAGCTCACCGGCAACCACATTACGGATGTCTCGAACGCATCGCGGACGATGCTGTACAACATCCACGACATGGAGTGGGACGATGAACTCCTCGACGAGTTCGGCGTCCCGGAATCCATGGTTCCGGAAGTCCGTCCGTCCTCCGACGAGAGCCTGTACGGCCACACCGACGCGGACGGCTTCCTCGAAGAGGAAGTCCCCGTTGCGGGCGCGCTGGGCGACCAGCAGGCTGCGCTGTTCGGTCAGACCTGCTTCGACAAGGGCGACGCGAAAAACACCTACGGCACCGGCGCGTTCTACCTGATGAACACCGGTTCCGAAGCAGTCGCCTCGGATAACGGCCTCCTGACGACCGTCGGCTTCCAGATGTCCGGCGAGCCAGTCCAGTACGCGCTCGAAGGTTCCATCTTCATCGCCGGCGCGGCCATCGAATGGCTCGAAGACGTCGACCTCATCAACAACGCCGCCCAGACGGCGGAACTGGCCCGCTCGGTCGAATCGACCGACGGTGTCTATATGGTGCCGGCCTTCACGGGCCTCGGCGCTCCGCACTGGGACGGCCGTGCCCGCGGGACGATTGTCGGGATGACTCGCGGAACGCGAAAAGAACACATCGTCCGTGCGACTCTGGAATCCATCGCGTACCAGACCCGCGACCTCGCGGAAGCGATGGAGGAAGACTCCGGTGTCGAGATGACGACGCTACGAGTCGACGGCGGTGCCGTCAAGAACAACTTCCTCTGTCAGCTCCAGTCGGACATCATCCAGACGGACATCGCCCGCCCACAGGTCGACGAGACCACCGCCCTTGGGTCGGCCTACGCGGCCGGTCTCGCCGTCGGGTACTGGGATACTGTCGACGAACTCCGGGACAACTGGCAAGTCGACAAGGAGTTCTCGCCGGAGATGGACGCCGAGGATGCAGACAAGATGTACGCCCGCTGGGACGACGCCGTCGACCGGTCCCGCGACTGGGCACAGGAGGAATAACAGATGGCGATCGCATTCGGACTCACGGCGGTCGATATGCTCGTCCTCGCTATCGCGGCGTTTGCAGGCGGAGCATTCGGGGCCTCTATCGGTGCACTCCCAGCGTTCTGTTTCACCGGCTTCATGGTCCTTATCGGAGAGGCTGGCAACGTCGTCTCGGAGTCGTTCGTCGGTGGTTCTCCTGACGTTATCTCGGGTGCCGCCGGTGGGTACGGTGCCGGAATTGTCGGCCCACTGGCCTTCGGTCCCGTGTTCGGGCCACACGTCGCCTTCGCTGGTGGTGTGGCAGCAGCCGCGTACGCTGCGAAGTACGACGGGATGTACGAGCCGGACGACGGTGACTACCACCCGGCAAAGGACATCGCCTACGCCCTTGGTACCCGACCGGACGTCCTTGCAGTCGGTGGGGTATTCGGTGTCCTAGGTATGGCAATCCGGCAGACGTCCGGTGGACTCGGTGTTCCCATTGATCCGCCTGCAGCAGGCGTCATCCTGACGGCCGTTATCGCCCGTCTGGTCTTTGGGTACCCGGTCATCGGCCGTGCCCGCGGAAGCGGTCTGCTCGATATGTCGCCGTTCGAGAGCGGAAAAATGCGGTCGAGCAGCAGTGAAGAAGTCGCAACGGATGGCGGAGCCATGGCTGCCGAGCGACCGGCTGTCGAGCCGTGGCTGCCACACCAGTACAAGTGGACACACGTCGCAATGCTCGGACTCATCACCGGCATCCTTGGCGCGTACATCTTCGCCAAAACCGGGAGTCTCTTCCTGCCGTTCGGTATCTCAGCAGCGAGTCTGCTGTTCCTGAACCTCGGCGTGGAGAAGTTCCCGGTCACACACCACATGACGCTCCCAGCCACGTTCGTCGCTAGTATGGCGATGACAGACGGAGCGAGTGTGCTGGTCGCGCTCGGTCTGGGTGCGTTCTTCGGCATCCTAGGTGCACTGCTCGGTGAAGTGTACCAGCGCATCTTCTATGCGCACTCCGACACGCACTTCGACCCGCCAGCCGCCTCCATCATCACGACGACCCTCATCCTTGGCATTCTGGCACTGGCTGGAGTATTCACGACATCTGCAGCTGTCCCCCTGCCGTAAGCCACACGCCTTTTTATTTACTCGTCCAATCAGACATACTAACGATTTAATTTCCAAGCATGGACATCGAAGCGAGAATCAAACGTCGACAACGCCGGAACGGGGAGCCACGGCTCATTCAGGATTACGAGTCAATCTCACCGGTCGTCCACATAGAGGAGCCGGCTGACCGTGGTCCGGTGCTTGAGCGACTCCTCGACCACCTCGATCCGGTGTTCGATGGGCAGCTTCCGCCGAACGCGTACGTGTACGGCCCCCGTGGTTCAGGGAAGTCCGCAGTTATTACGGCGCTTTTCGCCAATTTAGAACAGCTTCCGACGGAACAACAGGCGATCATCCACACGACGACCCGTGCACAGCCACCGACCTCTCCGTCGTTTGTCTACGTGAACGCCCGAGAAACTGCGAGCGAGTTCGCGTTCTACCATGCGGTGCTGGACTCGCTTGTGGACGACTCGGTGCCGGAACACGGGATCGGGACGGAGACGCTCAAGTCACGACTCCACGAGCTGGTACGAGAGCAGCGCACGGGCATCGTCATTGCAGTCGACCACATCAGCGAACCGGAGAGCATTCAGGCTCCAACCCTCGTTGACCTGTTTGCTGGCTTACCGAGCAACGTCAGCTGGCTCGCTATCGGTCGCGATGACCCGTCGACAACTGAACTGACTCGATACACCGCCGAGTCGATCAGCATCGACCGCTATCAGCGGCAGATGCTCGTCGACGTGTTGATGACCAGAACATCGAACGGACTGGCCCAGCAGGGACTCGGCCACGGCCTAGCGCGGCATATCGCGGACTGGGCGGACGGCAACGCCCACGACGCCCTTGCCGCGCTGTTTATCGCTGCAGAGTTGGCCGAGGAGCGGGGGCAGGGCCGCATCACACAGGCCAATGTCGACGCGGCTATCGCGGAAGTGCCCGACCCCTGCGTTTCGTTGGGCGTCGTCCTCTCCCTGCCGACGAACCGGCAGATCGTCCTCAGAGAACTCATCGACTTAGCGGAGAGCGAACGCTCCTCGGTAACGGCGACGACAGAGGCGATTGCGTCGGCACAATCAGTCGATCTCTCACCCGGGACCGTCAAGCGGTTCCTCTATGAGATGGCTGAGTCCGGGGTCGTCAATCGTGTCGAGGCAACGGCCACCAACGGTCAGGGGCGCCCGCCGAGCCGTGTCGAACCGCGGTTCCCCCCGACAGCCTTCCGGCGACTGTACGACCTGCAACAGTAGTCCGAGTTCTGCGGCCAAGTCGGTGCGTTTCAAACGCGCTGTGACGGATCGCCTGTGCCACCAGTCAGCGCTGACGCCAGTGCGCCGCGAACCACGACATCGTCGCCGAACTGCGTCAACTGGATGTCTGGAATGTTCGACATCACCATGTCGTCAAGCCGTTCTCGGATCGGTTCTAGCACCTGCTCGGGGTTGTTGAGTGCGACGGCCCCGCCGACATAGACGACGAGGGGCGCGTACGCGTGAACGATATTTGCGACGCCGATAGCGTTCCAGTGACAGATCTGATCGAGAACGTGGGATGCGAACTCGTCTTCACCGGCATATTCGAAAATATCCGCCGCGGAGAACTCTTCAGTCTCGATTGGGAGCGCCGTCTCGACGGGGTCTTCTCGGTGCAGTTGTGTGGCATACCGCGGGATGTTCTCGCCCGAGCAGTACGCTTCCCAGTGGCCGTCGTGCCCACAGCCACAGGTCATGAAGCCGTGTGGATCGATGGTCAGGTGGCCGACTTCCCCAGCGTTGCCGTCCCAGCCTGAGAGGATGTTCCCGTCGACAGCGACCCCAGCGCCGACCCCGGAGGAGATAGTGAGATACACCATGTCGTCGGGGCTCCGGTCCGAGTAGAACCGCTCGCCGATGACGCCGGCGTTAGCGTCGTTGTGCAACGAGACCCGCTCGCTGCCGATGAGGTTTTCGACCGGTCCGGTCAGCGGGATCCGGTCGATAGTATCAGGAAGGTTCGCGGGGTTCTCGACGACACCTTCGGCCAGATCCATCGGACCGAAGGACCCGATACCAGCGGCAACCACGTCTGTGGGGGCGATATCGGCGGCGTCACACGCCTGCCGGATCGCGTCGAGGACTGCCTCCGTGACCGCGATACCTGCCGGTCCACGCGGTGTCTCAGTTTTATGTGACGCGACTATCGAACCTGTCTCGTCACCAATAACAGCCCGAATATGTGTCGCTCCGAGGTCGACCCCTGCGTAAGCGCCCATGCTGGTCGAAGGGTTGCCCCACCGATACTTAACTACACAGATTCTACTGCGATCAGTAGTCTCGCTCTCTGCCCGAGATGTCTTCTCGGCCAACGGCCTCCTCGTAGACGACGCCGCGCTCGGAATCCAGTGTGACGGTCGACCCGTCAGAGACAGCATCAGGCAGGTCCGCGTTCGATATCATCGGAATCGAAAGCTCGCGGGCGATAATCGCGGCGTAGCTCGTAACGCCTTCGTGGGCGTCGATGATGCCCCCAATGCGGCTGGTATCGCCGACGAACTCGCCGTCGAACCCTTCCGGTACTGCCAGTATCGCCCCGTCTGGAACGTTCGAGAGGTCGCCGGGCGATTCGCGGGGTGGGGCCGTCGAAATCCGATGGACAGGGCCGGTTACCAGTCCATCGACGATAGACCGACCGCTGGCGACAGTTTCGGCCGCAACGTGGACTTTCAGCATGTTCGCCGTGTTCATCCCCTCCAGTTCGGTCATCATCCCGGAGAGGACGACGACCGTGTCACCGCTGTCCGCGGCCTCGGTGTCGAGAGCCGCCTGCACTGCAGTCTGGATGACGGCATCGGCGCCTTCGGTAGTGTATTCGGTCGTTACCGGCGTGATACCCCATGAGAGTGCGAGCTTCCGGCGGACGCGCTCGCTCGGCGTCGACGCGACAATGGGAATCGACGGCCGGTACTTCGCCGATTTCAGGGCGGTGTAGCCGGATTCGGAGGCAGCGACAATCGCCGACGCTCCGATGTCGCGTGCGAGGAACCGGCCGGAGCGTGCGAGCGCGTCCGTCCGGGTGTCACCGGCGTTTGGCACGCGCTGTTCGCGTGACTCGGCGTACTCATCGCTACTCTCGACATCGCGGATGATGCGGTCCATCGTCTCGACGACGCGGGCCGGATGGTCACCGATTGCCGTTTCCCCGGAGAGCATCACCGCGTCGGTGCCGTCGAGCACTGCGTTTGCCACGTCTGAGGCCTCCGCGCGGGTCGGTCGCCGCGAGTGAACCATCGAGTCGAGCATCTCGGTGGCTGTGATGACCGGGACGCCGGCCTCGTGACACCGGCGGATGATGCGCTTTTGAATGATCGGGACGTCCTCAAGCGGGCACTCCACGCCGAGGTCGCCGCGGGCGACCATCACGCCGTAGGCCTCGTCGATGATTGAGTCGAGGTTCTCGACGGCCCCGGCCCGTTCGATCTTGGCGATGATCGGGATGTCGACGCCGCGCTCTTCGAGCGCCTGACTGATCTCGTAGATATCCTCGCCGTCACGGACGAACGACGCGGCCACGAAATCCGGTTCCTTCTCGGCGGCCACGTCGAGTTCTCGCTCGTCGTTTGCCGTAATCGTCGGCAGGTCGAGTTCGACACCGGGGACGTTGACGCCCTTGCGGGCGGCCAGCTCGCCGCCGTTCTCGACGGTCGCAAACACTGTGTCGTCTTCGACGCGCTCGACAGTCGTCTCGATGCGGCCGTCATCAAGCAACACCCGGTCACCCGGTTCGACTGCCGTAATCGACTGCGAGAGACCGACCTCTTCGGGCGTCGCGTCGTCACCGACGACGTACCGGATGGTGGCGCCCTCTGTCAGCTGAATCGGTTCGTCGATCTCCGCAGTTCGGACCTCCGGACCGGGCATATCGAGCATTGCCGCGACCGGTTCCTCGACCGCCTCGTCTACCTCACGGATGCGATCAATCATCTCTCGGCGGTGCTCCGGCGAGCCGTGACTCGCGTTCAGTCTGGCAACAGACATACCGGCCTTTGCAAGTGACGCGATGTCGTCGACCGAGTCCGACGCGGGGCCGAGGGTACAAACGATCTTTGCGCTACGCATTGTGACCTCCGTCTCCGGGGAGCCACAGTTTACAGCGTTCATAGTTAATCATACCCTGCCGTTCCCCGCGAAGGGATAAGAAGCTTGCTGGACGCCGTAGCTACCGCGAAATCGCTTCCGTGTCGCCGCTGAGAATCGAGCGGACTTCGTCGGGCGACACGACGGCAATATCGCCCGGAATCGTCCGTTTGAGTGCGGCCGTCGCGGCACCCCAAGCAAGGCCGTCTGCAACGGTGCCCCCGGAGAGATACTGCGAGAGGAATCCGCCGACAAACGAGTCGCCTGTTCCGACCGGATGCGCGTCGGTCGACTCGAACGTCGATTGCTCCGTTACAGTCCCGTCAGCAAGCGCGAGCGCCCCGTCGCTACCACGGGTGATTACTGTCGCTTCGAACCCGTACTCGGCCGCGAGGTCCCGAGCAATCGTTTCCGCGTCACCGGTCCGGTCCAACACGGCATTCGCGTCGCGTTCGGCGACCACGAGCACGTCGACGGACGGGAATAGCTCGGTCAGCACTGAACGGGCTTTGGCTGGTGTCCAGAGCTTCGAGCGATAGTTCAGGTCGAAGGTCGTGGTCGTGTCCGCATCCTGTGCGAGCGAGAGGAGATCAGCAGTGGTCGATTCGAGCGTCTCAGAGAGTGCCGGTGTGATACCCGAAGTGTGGAATCCCGCGGCGTCTGCGATGGCTTCTGTCGGAAGCTCCGTCGGTGTGGCGGTTGTGACACTGGCGCTTTGGCGATCGTAAATAACATCGTTGCCCCGCGGTGGACTTCCCTGTTCGAGGTAGTAGGTTCCCTGTCGGGCGCTGTCCGAGTCGTCCCAAGCAACATCGACCGACACGCCGTGGTGCTTGAGTTCACCTGTAACTCGGCGACCGACCGGAGAATCCGGGAGTTTTGAGGTCCACAGTGCATCGAGTCCGAGCCGTTGGGCAGCGACTGCGACGTTTGACTCCGCGCCAGCCGCCCTGACGGTGTATTGGTCTGCGGTCTCCAGTCGCTCGTCGGCAGGTGGCGATAACCGCAACATTGTCTCACCGAACGTAACTAACTCCGTCATAGCCGACGTTGCTCACTGGCTGGGTATAAATCCCGGAGAACCGGTCGTCTGACGGAGCTGTTAATATCTCCCTACTGGCTGGTAGAACGGTACTTCGTGGTGGTGAATTATTGGTCGTTCAGTCTTCTCCAAAAGTTTATGTGCAATAGTAATTTACACACGCCAGTATGGATTCAGGGAGAAATGGTGGTGGGCCGTCGGTCTTTAGGCGGAACCTACTCCGTTCGATTGGTGCGGCCGGGCTGACCGGGCTTGCAGGCTGTGGTGGCAGCGAGGGTGTAACAGCTGGGGACGAGACGCCGACCCCAACTCCAGTTGGAAACTATCCAGTGTCCGGGGATTCGGTGACGTTCGGTTTCAACGTCGCTTCCTCGGGGGCGTACTCAACGGCCGGCAAGCAGGAGCTACGAGGTTTCAAACTCGCGGTCAAGCACATTAACAACGGCGGGGGGTGGGTAATGAGCGAGAAGTACAACTCACCGCTGGACGGTGACGGACTTCTGAATAAGGATGTCGAATTCGCTGTCGAAGACACGGGTGGCAATTCAGATACCGCCCGAAGCAACGCACAGCGGCTTGTTGACAGTGAAGAGGTGATTATGCTCGCTGGAGGGACGTCCAGTAACACTGGCGCGGCCACTCAGGAGGTGGCCGCACAGAACCAAGTCGTGTATATGGCGACGATGGCTAGCGCGAACTCGCTGACGGGTATCGACTGCAACCGGTACTCCTTCCGCGAGATGTTCAACAGCCACATGGCGGCCGAGGCGCTGGCCCCGGCCCTCAGCGAGGCGTACGGAGACGACGTCGAGTACGTCAAATTTTTCCAGGACAACAACTGGGGACAGTCGCTTCGGGATGATATGGATGCCGTCCTCGGGAAACTCGGTTGGGCACCTGTTTGGGACACCAGTTCACAGGTCGGGACAAGCGACTACTCCCAGTATGCGGCAGATATCGAGTCCGTCGACTTCGACGTAATTGTGCTTGGACTCCGTGGTCTTGACGCAGTAAACGCACTCAGAGCGTTCCGTGAGAAGTTCCCCGAGTCAAATATCGTCCTTCCGTCGGCCTCGATAGAAGTTGCTCAGGCTGCAGGCGGTGCAATCGACGGTGTTATCGGAACCGTCGCTTGGAGCCCGGCAATCAACTCGCCACTGTCTGACACCTTCCGAGAGGCGTTCCGTGAGGAGTACGGCAGTACGACGGGGTCCTCGAAATCGGCGATTCCATCGGGGTCGGCGCATATTGCATATACCCAAACGCTTCAATACGCCAGCGCAGTCGAGCGGGCAGGAACGTTCAATCCGCTCGATGTCATCGGAGAACTCGAAGGACATGAGTACGACGCCGGGCTCGGACCGCAGACGCTCCGGGCTTGCGATCATCAGGCGATGCGCCGAGTGCCAGTTGTGAAAGGAAAGCCAGAGGTACAGCAGTCCTATGGCACCTACTACGGCCTAGTTGGGGAACCAGCGGATGTACAGTACGCGTGCGACAGCGGCCCAGCGGCTAACTGCTCGCTTGGAGGGAACTAATTATGAGTTCAGGAAATACACAGATACCAGACAGTTCAGAGACCGATTCGAACGCCTCCGGTGGGATTTTAGCGACAGTCGTTCCGGACGTTATACGGCGAAACTTCGCACTCAAATTCGGGATTGTCCTCTTCATCATGGCGCTGTCGGTTGGGCTCATCGGCCTTGCCGCAACTGAACAGGTCAGGAACTACACGGAACAGCAAGTTCTGAGTGACTACGAAAACGCCGCCGCACAGGAAGCGGACATCTTGTCACAGTGGGTTGACCGAAACCGGCTATCAACCCAGTTCGTCTCTTCTGACGACGTCTGGGCTAGTAGTGAGACAGACGATATTGATATCGAGCTCAACAATCGGAAAGCCGCCTTGTCCGCAGATGCTGCCGACATCCATCTGATCGAACAGAGTGCCAGCCAGTCGCAAGTCATCGCTAGCACGTCTAACTCGCAGGTGCTGACTAGCTCAGCGCTGGAATCGACGAGCAGGGCTTGGTTTACCGGTGCGAACTTCGAAGCGGCAAGCGATGTCGTCGTCTCCGATGTGTACCAGACGAACTCCGGCCCAGTCGTCGGCTTCGTCAGTCCTGTCGATGCCTCGCAGAACCGGTACATCCTCATCGAATACTCGCTTGACGAAATCGCGAACTCGCTTCAGGGGAACAACAGGGCCGAAGGCGGATTCACGCAGGTCGTCAACGGATCGGCAGTCGTCATGATCGACGAACCCAGAGACGGGAGCCGCGGTGTCGGTGAGAATATGCTGCAGCCGTACAGCGAGAACAGCCGTGCCACCGGACCGATCAGCGAGGCGAACGACCTCCGGTCGTCGGAGCAGCAATCCGGTGTCACCGCTGACATGCCGGCGGCCGACGTGCTCAGTGAGCGCTACACGGTCGGCTATGCACCAATACAGGGGACGGACTGGGTCGTCCTCGTGCACGCGCCCAACTCCGCGGTCTTTGGCTTCGTCCAGAACGTCCAGCAGTACGGACTCATCGGCACGGCACTGATGGTGTTACTCATCGCGGGTGTCGGTGCGATACTCGGGTATAACACGGCGACATCGATTGACCGCCTGACCCGAAAAACGGACCAGATGCGACAGGGGAACCTCGATGTCGAGATCACCACCAGCCGTATCGACAACATCGGCCGTCTGTACAGCGGGTTCGCTGACATGCGTGACGCGCTCAAACAGCAGATCAACGAGGCCGAGCGTGCACAGAAAGAGGCAGAAGTTTCCCGCGCCGAAGCCCTCGAAGTCAACAAATACCTGCAAAAGAAGGCCGAAGAATTCTCCGACGTGATGGAGGAAACAGCCGCTGGAAACCTCACCGAGCGAATGGCGACCGATGGCGAGAACGAGTCGATGGACCGTATCGCCAGCGAATTCAACGGCATGGTTGACGAACTCGAAAAGACGATCGGCCAACTCAATAGCTTCGCCGACGAAGTCGCGGAATCCGGGGACGTCGTCCTGTCCAGTGCGGAGTCCGTCCGTGACGCATCCGAACAGGTCGCCGAATCGACACAGAAGATCTCCGACGACGCCTACGACCAGAAGGATCGTCTTGCGACTATCTCGGAAGACCTCGATGCCCTCGTGGACACGCTCGAAGAACTGGAAGCCAATAATCCGGATATCGAGCTTGGTGACTCGCTTGAACGGTTCCGGACGGTAGCGACGACGCTACAGTCGGCCGCCGAAACGAGTGACCAGATGATGGCCGAAACCCAGACCGTCGCTGGGGCGGCCGAAGAGCAGGCCGCAGAGCTCAACGAAGTGTCGTCGCGGGCCGAGCAGCTCAAACGCTACGCGAAGCCACTCGGTGACATCCTGAATCGCTTCGAAACCGAAGCCGAGCACGAGTTCGTTTTCTCGGGCGGTCCGTCACAGAGTCTCGGCGAAGAGGAAGAAGAGTAGCTCGCTTCGCTGCGTTCACCGAAACCGATTTTCGCGCTGGCGACGTATCGCGTTCAATGAGCGACGACGTGGGCGATATCTCACGGGCTGAACTCGCCGAGTACTGTCGAACCCAAGCTGCGATTCTTGCCGGTCATCTGGACCAGCGCAGCGCGGAGCTCTCCGATTTGCTCGACGAGATCGAACAAGACACTGCCAACGCTCGTGCGACAGTAACCGAGAGTTCCGAGCGCCCGGACGGTGATGCGGAAACTACTATCGCCGAGGTCGAGGCCAAGCAGGAGCGAGCGCAGGCGAAACAGGCGGCAATCGACGAATACCGGACGCTCGCTGCGGGATATACGGATCTTGCCGAGCGACTTGCCGAGGGCTCCGGTGACCTTGAGACCGTTCTGGAGTTCGAAATCGAGACCGATGCTCCGACATATTTCGACGCCGAGACGACGATTCTGGGAGTGGCGACCGGAGGAGATCAGGACTGACAGCGTGGAACCGGACAACGAATCGTCTCCTCTACAGGGCCGTTTCTGATGGCAGCTATTGTTTCCACGGTGGCCCGGCGCTGACGTCCGAGGAGCCCGCTGGCAGAGACTGTCGTTGCTACGAGATGGATAGCCCGGCGCAGACGTTTTTGGCTGTCTACAGTCTGGCGTATGGGTACCTGATCCCAGATCCGAATAAAGAGCCCAACACGAATTCTATATATCGATATACAGTTTATACGCTCCAAGCGAGCCACTACGGATGAAGTGTAGAGATTACTTCAAGTAATGTATAGCTGAAGTAGTCACGCAAATTTCAGCCAGTCAACTCTCTCTGGGAGATCCGAGATTACGAATTGAACGTACGCTCGACGAGGTATTTGACCAAGTAGAACCCGCCGACAAGGGTGACACCCATCACCACGAGTACGATCGCAATCATGAACAGAAGGACGAGTGCGTCGTTAGCCATCGGGCCCACCCGCCTGAGAGGCTGCGTGTCGTCGAGGACGCATGTCGCTAGCTTCAGTCTGGACACGCTAATGTAGTATGGTTTTGGACTCAGCATTCTGTGGCGCTTGTGGTCTATGCTGAATTCGTCTCATATCGGCACAGTGGCACGTACATAAGCGAGTGACAGGCCCGGAAGGGCCACAATCTGTTTGCAGGCGGTACGATGAACTGAACCACGGGGTAGAAGTCCGTGCAGTCCACCCAGCTAGACCAGCGTACAGGGCCAAGCGGCCATCAAGACACAAATCGCCTGAATCGTACTGGGGCTCTACCGGCTTCCCGAGAATCGTGATGGAACACCCGATAAGAGGCTTCAAACGGCTGTCCGTGTTTCACAACCGAGTCACAGAGAGACTAGACCATCGTCGTTCACCCAAAGGAGGCGGTGATTTCGCTCATAGCGCCAAACGAAGCGATTTGCAGTTGTGTGTCGGAACAGCAAGGAGTGTCAGGGCTGGTACTGTGACAGAATCCCAGCTTCAGCAGCTATGGCGACTGCAGTCTGGGTCAGAACCGGAGAGCACCGTTTCTAGCATCCTATTCGGTTGGCTACGGTGGGTCTGTGGCGAGAATCAACCGAGAAGTGGACAAGTAAGTCAGGATGCCGGCGACAGCCCTGTCTGGTGATCGCGCCACTGGGCATGTACCAGAAGTGGCACGCACCCAACGGTGAAGAAGTCGCAGATGCTGGTATGTAACCTGCGGAGGACGGACCGACTATTTGGGAACAGCAGTACACAGAACTGTCAGACGGCACTGTCTAGTTCTTGATCTCCTCAGCTGGCGTTTTTCCGTCAAGGGCTTGGTTCGGTCGTTCGTGGTTATGGTGGTGTTTGAAGCGTTGTAGCCATGTTTCGAGCTGGATTGACTGCCTCCAAAAGGAGTGAAAGCGGTCGATTCACATGCTCACAGTCTGGAACCACTTTTCGATGTGGTTCCGGATTCGAGAGTCAAGTCGACCGCTCAAATCGTGGCGAGAGAGGGCAGTCAGATAGCCGCCAGCATCAACGAGAAGCACTGAATCGACGACATCGTGTTTCTGAGTGAGCCGATGTAGGAACGCCGTCCTCAGAAATCGAAGATTTTTGATGTGCGAACGAGAGCATCGCTCTCGTTAACCCCGCGGAGTCAGTCCCGCGGCGGCTGAACACGTCAACATATAGCAACAGCTTCGACTCAGCGTCGACGGCGGCATACAGCCACTTCTTTTCGCCATCTACCTCGGTTTGTTTCTCGTCAACCACGGCCCGAGGCGACTGCGCCGTCGACAGGTCATTCTGTGCTTCAGACAACGTATGAACCCAGTTCCAAACCGCACCATGAGAGCGTTCGACATCCAGCGGGTCTAAGATTGTCAGCGTCTCCCTGATCGACAGCCCCGCAGAATGGAGACACGCCCCAAATCGCTGGACAGGTGTCGGGGTGCGCTCGTTCACCCAACGTCTTGGCTGTCCCCATCTAACGTCTCGCTGAGGAGGTCTGCGAGTGGCATGGACACTTCTCGCTACGACCGACTCGTTTCTCAAACTCGGTCAACTAGACAGTGACTGTCAGACTATCTCATCCCTCGTTTGACACTGACGAGTGACCAACTGGCTCTGAATAGTCTCAGACTCACCCACCGTGGTTGTTCGCTTGGTCTCAGTATGGATGCAGACTACCACGCATCGGGCTGTACTACTGCACATGGATTCGGTTGGACGGCGGGCAAATCAGATAGAGTTGGTGAATTTGGCCCCGTGTTTATATTTGTGGCTGTAGTCCCATCTGTCGCAATAATGTTGTTTGGTTGCCATAATAGCGGCATACTGGGGCGAAATAGGGTGTCACACACCCAAATAAGTGTGTTTATCCCTGAGTATGGGACTACATTGAAGTCCCCGGCGTCCGAGAGTGAAATGTGTCCAGTGACAGTGAGCGAACGACGGTTCGGACGTACATTCCGGCCTACCAGAAAGAACAGTGGCAGGCCCACGCCGAGGAACTGGATATGAGCCAGAGCGAGTTTGTCCGGGCAATGGTACAGGCGGGCCGAAGCGGCTTCGAGCCAGCAGCGGCCGAAACAGCCGAATCGGATGCCGGTGAGAGCAATAGTGTGGAACACCGTTCTTCGGACGCTACCCCCGGGGGTGACGGGTTGAAAGACAGGGTGCAGGAAATCCTTGAGGATGGTGACTACTACGAGTGGGACGACCTGCTTGCCGAACTGACTGACGATATCGAGGAGCGCCTCGAAGATGCGCTACAGGAACTGCAATCTAACAACGAAGTGCAGTACAGCGGGCGACATGGGGGGTACGTTCGCGACGAATGAGCACGGATACAGCTACGTCGGACGCCGAATCGGATCCGATCGGATATTTCCTCGATGACATCACATATCACGGAAAGAGCGACCGGACTCGCGCATTCTATGAACGCGTCCTTCGGGACTTCGAATCCTATCTGGCGGAGGGACACCAGTCGCTCCCCGTCCAAGAGGCGTCCCACCGCGACTGCATGGCATACGTGCACAGTCTCCGTGGCACCGTCGAAGAAAGTACCGTCGCAACGTACGCCTCCTATCTGCACCGTTTTTTCGCGTACATGACACAGGTAGGGGTCTTCGAATCGAACCCGATGACACTTGTCATGGAAGAGATGGACGAGTCCATCAACACCGACCCAACCCGTCGCGAAATAGACCTCCAGTCGATGCGTACGTTCGTCGACAGCGTGTCACATCCGCTAGAACGGGCTATCGTAGTGACGTTGCTGAAGACCGGAATGCGAGCCGGTGAACTGTGCAACCTCGATATCCGGGATCTCAACCTCGAAACCCCCGGGCCTAGACCGGATATCCCGGTCCGAGCGGGGCTTGACGGGCGTCCAGACTCGCTGTTCGTCGCGACGGGACCGACTCGCGGCGAGGCCAGTAATGGGGAAGAACGGACAGCGTCGAATAAGCGCAAACGGGAGACGACGATCCCAGTCGACACCGAGCTAGCATCCGTATTGCGGCGCTGGCTCGCGATTCGACCGGATACGCAGTCCCCGGCAGCGCCGCTGTTTGTGTCGACGAGTGACAGCTGGGGAGAGCGTCTCACACCGAACATGGTCCACCACATCGTCGAATCCCACGCCCGCGAGTTCGGCTGGTACACGGACGGTGGGGGAGCCGAAGAGAACGTTACGCCGCATTACTTCCGGCACTTCTTTACGACACATCTCCGGGACCGGACCGGTGAGCGCGGCGTCGTCAAGTACCTCAGAGGTGACGTAGCACAGGACGTCATCGATACGTACACCCACGAATGGGGGACTCGAGTCAGGGATGTGTACGAGGCCGAAATCTACTCGCTACTGTAATATCTGTATTATTGTTTGGTTCTCGGTCCGCATGCAAGATGGTCGCTGCGGAACCTGTGAATCATATACCGCTATACAAAACTGGCCGCGTTCTGCTTATCAGTTGTACTCTCTCAATGGACAATCGCGGTGGCCACATAGGGGGCAGTAGGGGCCTATGCTCGGGCTGGCCCTACAGGACGGTCCAGTGGTACACGACTGACCAGTTCTCTGTCACCTGCTTGCCGAAGGTGCTCCGTCAGTGCACCATCGGGGGCTGAAAAGAATGTGCCACCAGAGACTACGGACACCAAGCTAACACGCGTCACAGTGTAGACCGTACCCGGGAGAAGGGCCACTGATAGGGCTACTCGGGATCCAGAAGTTTCGACTCAGCCGTTCGGAGATGTTCGAGCAACGTGGTCTTCGAGATGTCCATCTGGTCGGCTAGCTCGCGAACCGAGATTCCGCGCGGCCACTGGTAGTAGCCTGCCTCGCGGGCCGCTTCGAAGGCTTGTCGCTGGGCCGGCGTCAGTGAGTCGGTTCGCAGCCCACCCACCGACCGTTCGGAATCGCTGACCGGTGTGACGATGGATTCGACCGATACGTCAGCGTCGGCGTCAGCCTCGACGGCATCGAGTGCGGACTGGATTTCGGGGCGCTCTCTGGTGAAGCTCACCTGCCACCGTTCGCGACCGTCTTCGATACGAACGGGCGCACTGTGGACGAACCCGTGTTGGAGGAGCGTCGGGCAGACCAGCTCGTCCGGGTCGTACTCTAGCAGGAACTGTCTGACGACGGTTCCCGGCGCCTCACGCTTGTGTCCGATACGTGCCTGAAGTTCCTGTATCTCTCCGGCGTGGGATGACGCACGGACTGCGTCGAGGCAGTCCTCGACAGCCGACTTTGTCGGTCCATACGCTGTAAAAACGCCGTTGACCGATGCTGTCGGCGACTGTACGGTCTGTTGCACCGTGTGTGCCAGAATGCCGCCATCGGTGCGGTCGGTCGCTTCGATAGCCCAGCAGTTCGGGTGCCACAGGTCGAGTGTTAGCCGTGCTCCGGCGCTATCGGTTTGACTCATGGAATGTGCTGAAATATTTGATTGGTGACCCTAAGAGAGTGGTCATTGTCTGGTGTGTCCGACACCTGCGGTTGCAGTGTGCGATTCGACGCGGTCCATCAATGCTGATGCCGAGACAACCAGAGCAAGGTACAGTATCGCCACCAGTACGAAGAGTTCCGTGTACTGGTACGTTTCGTTAGCGATGGTACTCGTCCTGCCGTACAGTTCCTGCACAGTGATGAAGCTCGCCAGCGAGGAGTACTTGATGAGGTACACGAGTTCGTTCGTCCAACTGGGAAGTGCAAGCCGGAGGCCCTGTGGAACGACGACGTACCGTATCCCTTCGAGCTTCGAGAGCCCGATGGCGCGTGCGGCGGTCAGCTGCCCGCCGTCAACTGACTCCAGTGACGCACGCAAGTATTCGGACTGGTAGGCAGCGCTGTTCAGTGTGAAACTGATGACGGCCACCCAGAACGCCTGTGCCGGGACGAACCCGACACCGATTCCCGGAACGCCTCTGAGAACCTGCGTCAGTGACGTCGCGAAGTAAAGCACGAACAACTGGGCGAGCAGCGGCGTTCCGCGGATGAGTTCCGTGTACGACAGGGCAAGCCAGCGGGCCCACCGCCCCCCGTACACGCGGACGACGCTGAGCGGGAGCGCCAGCGTGAACCCGAGACAGACACTGAAAACGGTCAGTAGAACCGTCGTCCAGATACCGTGTGCCAGCGCCGGCAGGTACGCCGTCGCGTCGGCGGCGAACCGGAGCGTGTCAGCGAGCCACACCAGCGGCGCGCCGGCGACACCGAGTGATGCGGCGAGCGAGGCGGCGGTATCCGCTGTTGTCAGAATCGGGGCTGCCGGAATAAACGGTGTGCCACGGGCAACGCCAAGTGTCCCTGCGAGGACGAAATCGGTGGTCCAGCGAGCGAGAACCCAGACCCAGAACAACATCAGGCCCACGGTAAGCGGGCGAACAGTAAAGACCGTTCCGACGCGGTCGCGGAGCCCCGGGTTCGGTGACGTCGTAGATTCAGCCGTGCTCATGGCGTCTCCTCGTGTGCGTGCAGTCTGCTCAGGAACTGTTCGGTTCGGTCCGCAGTCGGGTTCTGGAACAATTGCTTCGGCGGACCGTGTTCGACGATGTCACCGTCGTCGAGGAACACGATGTCCGACGCCGCCGACCGGGCGAAATCCATCTCGTGACTGACCACGAGCATCGTGATGCCCTCGGCGGCGAGGTCACGCATCACGTCGACGACCTCGCCGACGAGTTCCGGATCAAGCGCACTGGTCGGCTCGTCGAACAGCAACAGCTCTGGATCCATTGCGAGTGCGCGCGCGATGCCGACGCGCTGTTTCTGCCCGCCGGAAAGTTCAGCGGGATAGGAATCCGCTTGCTCCAGTAATCCGACCTGTTCGAGGTAGTCCCGTCCAGCTGCCTCGGCGTCAGCAGCGTCCATGCCGAGTACTTTTTTCGGGCCGAGCGTGACGTTTTCGAGCGCCGTCAGGTGCGCAAAGAGGTTGAAATCCTGAAACACCATGCCGACCTGCTTTCGCAGCTCGTTGACATCGGTGTCAGATCCAGTCACGTCTTGCCCATCGAGGGCGATCCGGCCGCTGTTGATCTCCGTCAGTCGGTTCACACATCGGAGCAGCGTGGACTTACCTGAGCCGCTGGGGCCGATGAGGACGGTCACGTCGCCCTGCTCCATCTCGAGGCCCACGCCTTCCAGTACCTCTTCGCTCCCGTAGGACTTGTGCAGGTCGTCAATTGAGAGTAATGGCTGTGTCATGTCGTTCCCTCCGGTACCGCGTAGTAGTCGCTGAGTCTGTCGAGTGATCGATTCGTCGCAAACGTCAGCACGAAGTAAACGAGGCTGACGACGAGGAATATCTCGAGTGCCGCGGTCGACCGCCCGCCCTCGTAGAGGTTCTGGCCCGTCGTCAGCAGTTCGCCGATACCGATGACGATAGCGATGCTCGTGTCCTTGAGGACGATGGTAAACTCGTTCTGGAATCCCGGAACGCTCCGGCGGAGCGCCTGTGGGACGACGACGTGCCGAATCGCTTCAAAACGGGACATCGCGACGGCACGTGCCGCTTCCAGTTGTCCGTCATCAACGCTCTGGAGCGCACCGCGGAATATCTGTGACTGATAGGCGGCGCTCCGGAGACCGAGCGCGATGGTCGCCGTGACGAACGCGCTACTGGAAACGGACAGGCCGAAGTACAGGATCATAATGATGACCAACAGCGGGGTACCGCGAAGGACGACCCCGACCTGTTCGACCAGTCGACGGGCCCTGTCCGAGCCGTACACCTCTATTGCACCCGCTGGGAACCCGACAACGAATCCCAGAAGAATGCTGGCTACAGTGAGCCCGATGGTGACAGCTGTCCCGCCGAGCAACAGGCCCAGATTGTCGACGACGAACAGCCAGTCAGCGGTCTGAAGTAGGGTTGCTGCCATGGCCTCACTTCTGTCCGAACCACTTCTTGGTCAGGTCCTTGTACGTCCCATCGTCCTCAACTGCGGTCAACCCACTGTTGAGCGCGCCCGCGAGTTCGTCGCTGCCGGACTGAATGCCGAACCCGAACTGCTCGCCGGTTTCGTGGACGAACGCAGACTCGATGGGTCGATCTGCCACGAAGGAGTTCGCGACGGGGACGTCGATGATGATGACGTCGACGTTTTCGTTCAGCAAATCTTCGACAGCAAGCACGTAGTTACCGTACGCGTTGTACTGCGACTCTTGAATCGTCCCCGCTTCGATGAGCTGGTCCTTGATGACGGATTCACCAGTCGTTCCCTTCTGTGCACCGACTGCCGATCCGGAGAGGTCGTCTAGCGACGACGGTGAGAACGACCCGCTTTCCCGGACGACGATGGCCTGATTCGAACTGTAGTACGGGTCGGAGAAGTCGATCGCTTCGTCGCGTTCGTCGTTGATGGTCATGCCCGCAGCGACGACATCGACGTTCCCGTTGTTCAGCGCCGGAATGAGCGACTTGAACTCCAGTTCCTCCCAGCCGCCCAGTTCGTACTCCGTCGCCGTGATAACGGCTTCCAGCAGTTCGACGTCGAAGCCGACGAGTTCGCCGTCCTGTTTCATCTCAAACGGCGGAAAGCCCGGCGCGGTTGCAGCGGTGAGCGTCTGTGAGTCCCCGCTCCCTGACTGGCAGCCGGCCACTGACAGTGTCGCGACAGTGCCACCGATTGCCTGCAGATACCTCCGTCTGTCTACGCGTGCCTCTCGTGGCATAGTCCCACAGTCGAATCAGTCATATTTTAACATTTCGGTTACCGCAGAAGCAGCGAGGGTCAGGCGGACGCGACAGCGCCTGCAACCTCGGTAAACACCGAATCGAGGATGTCGAGACAGAGTTCCAGCTCGCGTTCGGTGACATCAAGCGGCGGGAGGAGTCGGAGCGACTTCTGGCCACAGCCCAGCGTGAGGAGGCCATGCTGGAGTGCGGTTTCCATCACAGCGTCACGGCGGTCAGCCGTATCGAACTCCAGAGCAGTCATCAGACCGAGACCACGAACGTCCTCGACCAGCTGACGGTCCGCCGAGATATCTCGGAGGCGGTCCATGAAGTACGTCCCCTTCTCGGCGGCGTTGTCAAGCAGGTCGTGATCCTCGATGGCGGCGAGTGTCAGGGCTCCGCGCATCGAGCCGAGGATGTCGCCGGCCCCCCACGTCGAGGAGAGCCGCGACGTTTCAGACGGGAAGATGTCCGACCGAGAGACGGTCGCGCCGACCCGAAGCGCTTTCGCGCTCGTGATGACATCCGGTTCGATGTCGTAGTGGTCGACGGCCCACATCTCACCCGTGCGGCCGACTCCCGACTGAATTTCGTCGGCGATGATCGGGATATCGTGTTCCCGGCAGAGGTCGTCGACGGCCGAGAGGAACTCGGGGTTCGGGACGCGATAGCCGCCTTCGCCCTGTATCGGCTCCAAGATGAGGAACGCGACTTCCTCGGGCGGGATGTGGCCGGTGTCTGCGTCGAGTTTCGAACGGAGGCGTTCGACGCCGGCCTCGGAGTACTCCACATCGTGAATCCCGCTGAGCTCGGGGAACTTCCGGCGATAGACGGACTTCGAACGGTTCAGTGAAAGCGCCCCGAG
The DNA here is from genome assembly GCF_008729015.1 of Haloarcula sp. CBA1129. Classification (NCBI taxonomy): domain Archaea; kingdom Methanobacteriati; phylum Methanobacteriota; class Halobacteria; order Halobacteriales; family Haloarculaceae; genus Haloarcula; species Haloarcula sp. CBA1129. Next base: position 478,043 of record NZ_RKSM01000001.1, on the reverse strand, counting down.
GGTCCGTCCGTGGAACGCGCCGTCGAAAGTAATGCCGTATTTCGGCGTCTCGCAGTTGTCGTAACAGACCTTCATCGCGTTCTCGACGGCCTCGGCCCCGGAGTTCGAGAGGAAGACGGTGTCGAAGTCGTAATGGCTGGTAATGTCGGTCAGTCGATCCATCAGGTGGGCGGGCCCCGGCAGCGACGTTTCATCGGGCGAACCGCCGGTGCTGATATAGAAATCTTGGCCGGCGATTTTCAGCGGGTCGACCATGTCGAACTCGTCGGCGCGGTCGAGCACTTTCGGGTTGTTGTAGCCAAGCGGTGACGCGGCGACGTGGCAGGTGAAATCGAGTAGGACGTTGCCGTCCGCGTCTGTACAGAACGGACCGATTGCGTCTTCAGTGATGTCCCAGACGAAATCGTACACGTACGTACTTGGCGCGGCAGTCTCGTGGTGGTACTCGACCCACTCGCTGCTCTGTGGGCCGGGAAGGCTATCGACACGCGGCTCTGCAGTATCGCGGTCCATGTTATCACAATCGGAATCATTGGTAATAAATCACTGTGTTCCGGCACCGCGTGGCGGCCACACAACTGAGGACGTGCCGTGGTTCGAACCCGGGCTACAGGATCCGTTTGCCGAACGCGCTGGCGGCGAGTTCGGCCGCCCGTTCGCCCGTTGTATTGCGCTTGTCGAGGATAGGATTGACTTCGACGACATCGAGCGAGCGCAGCACCGATTCGGCAGCGTTGCGGTCGGCGACCCGTTCCATCGCCGTATGTGCCTCCCGGTACGTGACGCCGCCCGGGACCGGTGTCCCGACTCCCGGGGCGTCGTCCGGGTCGAGCCAGTCGAGATCGAGGCTGACGTGGATGTCATCGACGCCATCAGTCGCGATGTCGAGCGCCTCGTCAGTGACGGGTCCGATGCCCCGTTTATCGATGTCTGCCATCGTAAAGACGGAGATTTCGCTGTCCCGAAGGACCGCTCGCTCGTCGGCGTCGAGGCTCCGCGCTCCGACGATGACGGTGTTCTCCTCGGAGACGTTCGGGGCGGTGGCCCACGGCTTCTCGGTGAAGTCACCGTAGCCGTGGGCGGCCGCGAGCGGCATGCCGTGGACGTTGCCGCTGGGCGAAGTCGTCGGGGTGTTGTAATCGCCGTGTGCGTCGAACCAGACGACGCCGAGTTCGGCCGTCTGGGCCGCACCGCGCATAGTTCCCATCGCGATAGAGTGGTCGCCACCTAACACCAGCGGCACGCTTCCGTCGGCTATTTCGGTTGCCACCCGGTCGGCAAGGGTGTCGGTCATTTCCGCGATAGCGTCGAGGTACTTCGCACCGTCGTCGGGGGTCGCCGGCTGAGAGCGTAGCGTCGGCAGTGACAGGTCCCCAGCGTCAGTGTAGTCGACACCGGCCGTATCAAGCGCGGCGCTGAGGCCACCGTAGCGAATCGCCGACGGCCCCATGTCGACGCCGCGTCGGTCGGCACCGAGAGCGAACGGGACACCGAGCACCGCAACGGGTGGCACGGGACGACTGTGGTCTTGCGAGTGTGTAGACTGGAGCGACATTCGTTACTACGGCCATAGCCCGCGGGCGTTCATAGCGTCACCGATTCGCGAGAGCGCGACGATGTAGGCAGCTGTTCGCCACGTGACATCGCGGTCCTCGACTTCGGTCCGAAGCGCGTCCCAAGCGTCGAGCATCTCGGCTTCCAGTTCGTCGTTGACCTCCTCGCGGGACCAGCTCCGGCGGTTGATGTGCTGGAGCCACTCGAAGTAGCTCGCGGTGACGCCGCCGGCGTTGGCGAGGATGTCCGGAATGACGGGGATGTTTCGCTCTTTGAACACCGTATCGGCTGCTGTTGTTGTGGGGCCGTTTGCCCCTTCGACAATGATGCTTGCCTGTACGTCCGCAGCGTTCTCCTTGGTCAGGACATTCCCGACCGCTGCGGGAATGAGGACATCGACGTCGAGTTCCAGCAGTTCGGCGTTGGATAGCTGACGTGGTGCGTCGACATCTCCTAACTGACCGTGGTCGTCGCCGTCGGCCGAAATCGATTCGATATCGAGTCCGGATTCGTCGTAAATGCCGCCGTCGACGTCGCTGACAGCGACCACAGAAGCGCCCCAAGAGTCGAGGAGGCGTGCGGCGTTTGCGCCCACAGCGCCAAAGCCCTGTACGGCCACAGTGGCCCCCTCGATGCTCCCGTCGTAGTAGTCGAGCGCTTCGCGGGCAACGATAGCGACGCTCCGGCCGGGTGCCTCTTCGCGGCCGTGTGTCCCGCCGACTGCTGTCGGTTTGCCGGTCACAATTCCGGGGACCGTCTCGCCCTCCTGCATCGAATACGCGTCCATGAACCAAGCGACCGTCTGCTCGTCGGTCCCCATATCGGGTGCGGGGATGTCTTTTGTCGGTCCGACGACTTCGCGTAGCTCCTCGGCGAACCGACGGGTGAGTTGCTCGGTCTCCTGTTGATTGAGCGTCGACGGATCGACGACAATGCCGCCCTTCGCGCCGCCGAAGGGGAGATCCATCACCGCACACTTCCACGTCATCAACATCGCCAGCGCCGTACACTCCTCGGCGGAGACGCTTGGATGATAGCGCATCCCTCCTTTATACGGTCCTCTGACCTCGAAGTGCTGGACGCGATAACCGCTGAACACCTCGACGCTTCCGTCGGTTCGGCGGATCGGGACAGACACCTCGACGGTTTTCGATGGATGGCGGAGTTGCTCAAGCAGCCCCTCGGAGAGGTCGAGGTGTTCGGCCGCCTGCTCCAACTGGCGGCGGGCAGTCGCGATTGGCGATTCGTCCTCGTCTGGCGCTTGCTCTGATGGCTCCTTCTGTGTGCTCATGATTGGTTGGTGGATTCGGCTGTTGGTTCTGGTGCGTACGCCCACTCGCTTCGGGACCAATGGGGCGAATACGCTGAGTGGTTCAGCACGCTGTGTCCGTACTGACTGTCAGCATCCGACGGCTGGAGTGAGACAGTGTATCGGCATCAATACCGGTATTGTTAATAAATATTTGGGACTGTCCGTGGGGCAATCCGTTTGAATATAGCAAAAATTATTGAATGCCTGTGTTGAGGGCCTATAAGCTATAATAGGCCAAATTAGCGGTGTATGTGCGGGATATCGCACAAGGTTGGCTTGATATACTCAATAGAAAAGAGGCGGCACTCGTCGAAGAAAGCCGCGCCTGATAGCACAGAGGTTCCCGTATTCGCGCTTTGCCGCGGTCATGGTACCGAAGGGCGAGCCAGCAAGCGCTTTGACCAATTCAAAAATAGACTCGGCGCTGTCGTAGCGGAGCACCGTCCCGGGACATCCCAGCAGCGGCAGGTATTAGTCACACAGTACCTACTGGAAACAGCCTGCAGACGTACTATCGGGCCTGATACGCTATCTACAGTCCCTTACTAACGATGGTACGACTGTTATTGTGGCTCATGTAGCGGGAGAGTCGCTCCGCACCACGGTCACAGTAGCGTACCCGTTATTTGAGCTATCCAAATGTTGGCGGCTGGACGACGCCGTCGGGTAGTGTTCGTCGCCGACACAGAGCAACGGGTGGAAGGCCCTGCTGTTAGGTGCTCCGGTCGAACGAAGTCATTTCGAGATTGACTTCGATGAGATTCGCTGCCTCCATGACCATCTCGGGGATTTCGGTGTCGAAGCGACTCCCTTTCAGGCGACTGGTCGGTGCAGTCACACTGACCGCGCCGACAACGGTCCCGTCGTTGTCCAGAATTGGCGCACCGACTGCCCGGAGGCCGCGGATCTCTTCCTCGTCGTTCGTCGCGTACCCCCGCTCCTGGATGGTCTCTAGCTCGTCGCAGAGCGTCTCTCGGTCCGTAATCGTGTGCTGTGTCTGTCGTGAGAGACCCTCCCGGTCGATTATTTTCTCGACACGCTCGTCCGGGAGACGCGAGAGGATTGCCTTGCCCGAAGCGCTGTCGTGGAGGTGTTGTGGTGCCTCCCGCAACTGGAGGTGATAGTCCATCCCGACGGCGTGTTCGCCTCGCCGCTCGTAGATGGCGACTTCGCGCCCATCGTTTTCGACGACCAGATGGACGTACTCGCCGGACCGGTCCGCCAGTTTGTCCACTTCCTCTTGGCCAGCGGTGTAGAGTTCCGTCTCGTTGCGGACGTGTTCGCCCATCGTGACGAACCGAAAGCCGAGTTGGTATGTGTCGTTGTCCTTCGTGAGGAAGCCACAGTCAGTCAGTGTCGCAAGGTACGTGTGAAGCGTTCCCTGTGAGAGCTCGATCCGCCCATTCAACTCCTGCAACGTCGCGCTGTTTGACTCTTGGACAGCTTCGATGATCTCGCAGGCGTTCTCCACGGACTGTATCCGGCGGCCCGTGTTTTGTGTGTCGGCGTCGTCGGTCATTACCCGAGTAGAGTTCCCGTCATTATTTAAAAACCCGGATGTAGCCGATAAGGACCGCTCGGGCGCTACCGAGCGACAGGGAGTGATACCTAACACAGTACGATCATCCGGCGACTTGTTTACCGAAGTACTGGAAGCCAGAGCGGGTCGAAGTCCCTATTCTGGTACTAAAAGTATACTCTGCCAAAGTTTACAGATAGATTCCACTAGTACATACATATAATAGTTAATCTCAGGTAGAATTTCTATATTCAAGTCCAAGCCTTGTATATCCAGTCTAATATTCTGATTTTCTCCCCGAGACAACGCTAAATAGTACACATATCTGAATGAGCCTAACAGATAAGCTTGGGACACACAATCAGATGCTATGGTATGAGAACTGAACGCAGCCGATAGATCGAAACCACACGACGCACCCCGGATATAACGCGACTACCGCGGAGGGACTATATAAATAGCCGTCCAGAACACGGGGGTGTTGACCGGTAACTAAAACACTTATTGTTGTTACTGAACGAGACACTAGCATGTCAACGACGCCTGCGCAGGACGGCACGCAGTGGTTCCTGCACACATGGCGAGACCACATTCTCGAGCCGATAGAGACGGCCCTCACTGTGCTTGACATGGAACATACAGAGCTCGCGGCCGAGCAAGACGGTCTCGAAGACTTTCTACAGCGTCTGCGTGCCGTCGACCCCGCCAAACAGCCCTCCTCCCCCGTCGGTGCGCGAAGTCGACAGTCCGCGTCCGACCACGTCGAAACGTTGCGGGACGCCTACGCCGACACAGTGCTGGCTGTCGACCACTACGAGTCAGTGTACGACGAATCGCTGGTTGAGAACGTCGCCATCGAGTTCGGGTCGGACTACGCCGCGCTGTTCCATCCTGAGACGAACGTCGGGTTTTCGCCGCCGCTCAAACGCTCGCTGGTGGCCGCGACTGAGAAGGCCATCGATGAACGGACCTCGCTGGACCGTGCCGTCAAAATCGAACGGGAGTCGATGCAGGGGTACCGTGGCAGTCTACAGGAGATTATCGAGACGCTCGACAGCACAGTCGTGCCCGAGTGGTATCGCGAGACGTTCCAGAACGACGTTACTGCGCTTCTACAGGAGCGGCAGGACCAACTCCACTCTAGCGTTCACCGGTTCGAGACACACGAGTTCTGCACGTATATGTACGAAGAGCAACTCTGGACGTACCCCGTGTTGACCAGTCTTGCGCGGTTACAGGAATCTGTGGACAGTTGAACGAAAGCGACCCCTGTAGCAGACCGTCATAGGCGTTACCGAAGCGCGGTACGCTTAACGCCGCCACCCACCACCCAACTCAGGGAGTGTGGCGGCGATTGCACAGTCGTTGTATTCTGCGGCGACGTTCGCGAGCAGACACCATTCACTATTTATCGGCGAACATATTCGCCCCACTTCCTGCGAGCTGAGAGTCCGGTTCCCTATATATACAGGTTGGTCTTCGAGTTGCATCCGTGAGCTACCATGGAAACGCGTAGAACATTCGTACGCGGTCTGGGCGTCGCGGCTGGAGTCGCGCTAGCTGGCTGTTCATCGGGCGGCGGGTCCGACAGTAGCGGTGACGCCGAGTCGGATAGCGGCGGTGGCGGGTCAGATGGCGGCGACACCGAGTCCAGCGACGGCGGGAGCGGGTCCGAGTGGACCGAGACAAGCACCGTCGAGATGACGGACGAACTGGCATACGAGCCGAAGAAAATTCAGGTCGAAGCGGGGACGACGGTCACGTTCGAGAACGTCGGCAGCATCGGCCACACGGTGACGGCCTACGAGGACAAGATTCCCGATGGCGCGGATTACTTCGCCTCTGGCGGGTTCGACTCCCAGCAGGCTGCAAAAGACGGCTACAGTAACGGTCAGGAAGGCAACGTCCCGAAAGGCGAGAGCTACGAGGTCACGCTTGAGACGACGGGGACGTACGAGTACTACTGCATCCCCCACGAGATGAACGGGATGGTCGGCACAATCAAGGTGGTCTGATATGAGCAAGAACGAAACCCCACGCGACCCGAACGAAGTTCTCGATGAGTACGAAGAAACGCTCGACTCAGTGCTGGCAGAGGTCGAGTCCCCGGACGAAACGGCTGAAGAAGACGACCTCTCGCTGGGACTACCCGGCCTTTCGCTTGGCCGCCGGGACTTCATGAAGGCCGGCGTGGCCGCCGGTGCGATGGGGTCCGTCGCCGGCTGTTCGGCGCTGACCGGCGGCGATGGCGGCGCGGCCAATCAGTCGACGCCTTCGGGCAGTGGCGCGAGCCACGCCGTCGAACCGGGCGAACACGACGAGTACTACGGCTTCTGGTCGGGCGGCCACTCGGGGGAGCTTCGAGTCATCGGTATCCCGTCGATGCGCGAGCTGACACGCATCCCGGTGTTCAACACCGACTGCGCCTCCGGCTACGGCTACACCGACGGCACGAAAGAGATGCTGGAGGAGGGCGGCGGCTACAGCTGGGGTGACAACCACCACCCGAGCCTCTCGGAGACGGACGGCGACTACGACGGCGAGTACCTGTACGTCAACGACAAGGCCAACGGCCGCATCGCCCGCGTGAACCTCACGTACTTCGAGACGGATGCCATCACGGACGTGCCGAACATGCAGGCCATCCACGGCTGTACTATCCTCTCGCCGGATACGAAGTACGTGCTGGGCAACGGCGAGTTCCGCGCGCCGCTCCCCAACGATGGCACCGACGCGAAGAACCCGGACAACTACACGTCGTTGTTCGTCGCCGTCGACCCTGAGTCGATGGAGACCCAATGGCAAGTCAAGGTCGATGGCAACCTCGACATCGTCGACACCGGCAAAGAGGGTCGGTGGGCCATCTCCTCAGCGTACAACAGCGAGGAGGCCACCGATATTCAGGGAATGACGAAGGACGACCGAGACAACGTCAAGGCCTTCGACATTCCGGCCATCGAGCAGGCCGTCGAGAACGGTAACTACGAGGAGGTCAACGGCATCCCCGTCGTCGACGGCACCCAGAGCAGTTCGCTCAATCAGGGCGACCGGCCTATCGTGAAATACATCCCGACGCCGAAGAGTCCACACTGCGTCGAGGTCGGGCCGAACGGCGACTACGCCTTCATCGCGGGGAAACTCTCCCCGACAGTGACGATGCTCGACCTGAACGCACTGGCTGATTCCGCCGACCCCGAGGAGGTCGTCGCTGGACGACCCCGTGTCGGACTCGGTCCGCTACACACCACCTTCGACGGGAACGGACACGCTTACACGTCGTTGTTCATTGACTCACAGGTCGCCAAGTGGGACATCCAAGCGGCTGTCGAAGCAGACGAGGGGTCCGAGGACCCCATCATGGAGAAGCAGGATGTCCACTACAACCCGGGCCACATTCAGGCGCTGGAGGCGATGACGACCGATCCCGACGGCGAGTGGCTCGTCAGCCTCAATAAACTCTCGAAAGACCGGTTCCTCCCAGTCGGCCCCATCATGCCCGACAACGATCAGCTCATCCACATCGGGCAGGGCGAGAAAGAGATGGAACTGGTCGCGGACCACCCGGCCTATCCCGAGCCACACGACTGCGTCTTCGCCCACAAGGACAAGATAGACGCAAAGAAGGTGTACGACAAGAACGACTACGAAGAAACGTACATCACGGAGGCGGACTCCGGCGTCGAGCGAACGGGCGAGAACAGCGTCCACGTCAAGATGACGACCAAGCGCTCGGAGTTCGGCCTGCCGGACTTCACGGTTCAGGCGGGCGACGAGGTGAAACTGTCGACGACCAACATCGAGGGCGTTCAGGACATCATCCACGGCGTCGCCATCCCCGAGCACGACATCAACTACGCCGTGGCCCCACAGGACACCCGCGAGGTCACGTTCACGGCTGATGACCCCGGCGTGTACTGGATCTACTGTACGTACTTCTGTAGCGCCCTGCACCTTGAGATGCGCAGCCGGATGATCGTCGAACCGGCGGAGGAGTAGCGCCACGAACCACTTCGGAGGTGTCCAGCCATGCAACGACCCACCCTCGACGACTTCCGTGAGATACGACGGGGTCTCCCCGCGGTAGCGGCGCTGCTGTTCGTCGCGGCGCTCGCGTTCCCGATGTGGCACATCAGCGTTGACGCCGTGCAGTACCCCAGTACGACGCTGCACGTCAACCTGTACGCCTACCCGCGGCTGACCGGCGACTTCACCGAGATGGCGCGGCTGAACCACTACATCGGCTTTTACTTCCCGGACCCGGTGCTGTTAGAGCCGAACTTCCCGGTGAACGACCGGGCTATCGACGTCCCCGAGTGGTCGCTGGGGCCGTTTGCGTTCGTCGCCGTGTCGCTGCTGTCGGTGTTCGTCGCTGTCGCGCCGACCGCCGAGAAGCTCACGCGAGGTCTGCGATACCAGTTCGGCGGTACAGTACTGGTGTTCACCGTGATGCTGGTCGACATCCAGTTCCGGCTCTGGCAGGCCGGACACACGCTCGATCCGGGTGCGCCGGTGATGGGCGTCGACGGCTTCACGCCGCCGCTGTGGGGCCAGTATCAGGTCGCCAACATCACCAGCGTTTCACGGTTCGGCCTCGGCGCGTACATGGCCGCCACGGCTGTCGGACTGCTCGCGGTGTCGTACTACTACCGCGACCAGTCCGTGACGTTCGGCGAACTCCCTGCCAGAGTTTGGAACGGGATGCGCGGCCTTCCAGACACCGTTCGGGACCGCCTCGGCCGCAATGACGAGACCGACGATGAGGACGACGCCCCGCACCGCCCAACGACTACCGCGACCGAAACCGACCACTCATGAGTCTACTGTCCCACGATTTCGAGCGCGTGTTCGCCGCCGGCACCGCGGTTCTACTCGTGCTGTCGGTCGCCGCTGTCGGGATGGCAAGCGCTGGCCCGTCCGGTAGCGACGACCTCGCCTTCGACCCCGACGTGCCCGACACTGACTCGTTCAGCGCCCCGTCGGCCGACGGCACCGCGACGGTCGACGGCGAGACCTACGATAGCGCGCAGGCGGCGGTCGATACCGCCGACCCCGGCGACACCGTCACGCTCGATGGCCGTTTCAACGAGACTGTCGTCGTCACGACGCCGAACATCACGCTGGCCGGGAACGGCCCCGGGTCGACCCTGCTGCATGGCGACGGCGAGGGCGACGTGCTCGCCATCGAAGCACAGGGCGTCACCGTCTCGGGCCTCTGGGTCCGCAACAGCGGCTACAGCACTGCGACGAATGACGCCGCGGTATTCGTCAACGCGAGCGGGGCCACTGTCCGCGACAGCCGCGTGACCGACATGACGTTCGGCATCTGGCTCGACGGCGTCGACAATGCCGACATCCGCAACAACACCATCGTCGGCCGCGAGGAGATAACGCAGTTGACCAAGCGGGGCAACGGCATCCAGATCTGGAAGACCGAGGATAGCGTCATCCGCAACAACGAGATCACCACGGTCCGTGACGGACTCTACTTCAACTGGGCCAAGGACGTCAACGCCAGTGCCAACACGATGTGGGAGCTCCGCTATGGAGTCCACTACATGTACTCCGACGACTCGCACCTGCGGGACAACACCGCCTTCGACAACGACGTCGGATACGCGCTGATGGTGTCGAAGCACCTCGTCATCGAGGGCAACGTCGCGGTGAACAACAGCGGCCAGTCCGGCCACGGCATCCTCGTCAAGAGCATCGACGACACGGATATCAGGGACAATCACCTCGTCGGCAACGAGAACGGGCTGTTCGTCTACAACTCCGTCAGCAACCGCATCGTCGGTAACCTCGTCGTCGGCAACGACGTGGGCGTCCACATTGCCGCCGGCAGCACCGACGGGACCGTGACGAAGAACAGTTTCATCCGCAACGACAGGCCGGTACTCGCGGTCATGAGCGATCAGGTCCACTGGAACGAAAGCGTCGGGAACTACTGGTCCCGGGCGAACCCGACCGATATCGACGACGACGGCGTCGGCGACACCCGCTACCAGCCGGCCGGGACCGTCCAGCAGGTGACCGCGGAAAAGCCCGCCGCGCGAGTGTTCGCCAGCAGTCCGGCCTTCGACGCCGTTCGGCTGGCCGAGTCGTCCGTTCCGGTCGTCCAGTCGCCCGGCGTGGTCGATGCCCGTCCGCTCACTGAACCACCCCACGAGAACTGGAGGAGCTACTATGAACGTGATTGAGGTCGACGACGTATCGAAAGCCTACGGCGACGTGCAGGCGCTTGACGGACTGAGTCTGTCTGTCGAGCAAGGGGCAACCCTCGGCGTGTTCGGCACGAACGGGGCCGGCAAAACGACGCTGTTCAAGCTGCTCGCCGGATTGAACCGACCCGACGACGGCAGCGTCTCCGTCGCTGGCGCGGACCCGACGGACGGGACCACCGTTCGCGAACGGGTGCGCTATCTCCCCGAGCATGCCGGCTTCCCGCCGAGTCTGACCGGCCGCGAGGTGCTCCGGTTCCACGCCCGGATGCGCTCGGTGCCCCGCGAGAATCGGGACCACCACATCGAGCGCATCCTGCACACTGTCGGGCTCTCGGACGCCGCAGACCGCCGGGTCGGCGGCTACTCCAACGGGATGAACCGCCGGCTCGGACTCGGCACGGCACTCGTCGGCGAGCCGGCCGTGCTGATACTCGACGAACCGACCGCCGGGCTCGACCCCGACGGCATCCGGGCATTCCACGAGGTTGTGGAGGCACTGGCGGCCGAGACCGACGTGACTATCGTCTTCTCCTCGCACGCACTCGGGGAGATTCAGCGGCTCTGCTCGGAGGCAGTCATCATCGCTGACGGACAGGTGGCGACTGTGGGGCCAGTGGAGGAGCTTCGCCGTGCCGCCGCCGACGAGGTGACGGTGTCGCTGTCGCTGGCATCCGAGTCGGCGGTGAGGGACGCAACAAAGATACTTCGTGAACACGGGGCCGCGGCGAGTGTCGCCCGTGCGGGCGTCGACCTGACCGTAACCACCGCGCTAGCCGACGCCTACGACCTGCTCACCGCCGTCGGTGAGGCCTACGACATCGACCGATTCGAGGTCCGCGAACCCGGTCTTGAGGCTGCATTCTACGAGGCAGTCGGGACGGACGACGGCGACGAACGCCCCAGCCCAGACAGCAAAACGCCTGCGGAGGCAGCGACCGAGGACTCGGGAGGTGAGCCGGCATGAGCGACGGGGAATCCTCAACGGACCCGGCCCCCGACGGCGGCGTCGTCGCGGTCGACGCTCCGGCCACCCGGTTGCACGACGGCGGAACCGAGGAGAACGCGACTACAACCGCGACCGACGACTCCGCACTCGCCCGGCTGGCCGACAGCAGCCTGCTCACTATCGCTCGCCGGGAGTACCGGCTCGCGGTCCGAAGCCGATGGGCGCTCGGCGTGGCGCTGCTGTTCGGCCTCTTTACTGCCGCGGTGGTCCAGTTCGGTGCGAGTTCGGTCGGCCCGGGCCGCTTCGACGCGGTGATCGCGACCATCGCGGAGCTCGGTGTCTACCTCGTGCCGCTGACGGCGCTGGCGGTCGGCTACGACGCCATCGTCGGGGCCGACGAGCGCGGTTCGCTCGAACTCCTGCTCGCCCTGCCGGTCACGAAAGGACGCGTCGTCGTGGGAACTGCCATCGGCCGGGCGGCGGTGCTGTCCGGCGCGATGTTGCTCGGTTTCGTCCCCGGCGCGCTGTTGACCGTTCGCCACATCGGTCTCGCCAGCGTCGGCCCGTACGCGGCCGTCGCCCTCGCCGCGGTGCTGACCGCCTGTGCGATGCTCGGCGTGGCGGTGCTGGTCTCGACGGTCGCACGGACGAAAACGCATGCACTCGGTGCCGCGCTGGCTATCTGGCTGTGGGTCGCGCTGTTGCACGACCTAGTCGCGCTGGGGGCCGTCGCGGGGTTCGACCTCGGATCCGGCGCTATCGCTGCGGCGATACTGCTCAATCCCGTCGACTGCTTCCGCGTGCTCGCGCTGTCGCAGGTGGACGTGGTCGCCGGTGGCTTCGGCAGCGTGCTAGCACAGGCCGGCCTGACCGCGCCGATGGTCGCTGCGGCGCTCGCGGCGTGGGTCGTCGTGCCTGTCGGCATCGCGACGAAACTCATCCAGCGGCGACGCCTCTGAAAAGAACGCGTTTCAGACCGACTGCAGTGCCGTTTCTTCGGGCTCCTCGAACAGACTGGCGACCCGCTTCGTGGTCTCTGTGCGCTCGTGGGCGTTTTCGAGAAGCACAGTCTCGCTCGGGAACAGCCGCTCGCCGAGTTCGAGGCCGTGGTCGCGTGCGGTCGAGCCCGTGACAGTGAGGTAGACGCCCAAGCCGGTCGCAGCGATGTCTTCCTCCTCTTCGCCACCCTCTGTGGGATATGTGAATGAAATCCCATCGAGCGCGCTCGTTCCGAGCACCGCTTCGACAAGCCGTTCGTAGCGCGGTGAGATACAGAGCTCGCCCTCGTAGTTGGTGACGAAACCCCGGTCGAGTGGCCCGTCCTGTGAGTCCATGACCTCCGGCGTCGCCAGCAGCGTGTGGTACACCGTATCGCCCAGCCCGGTCACGACCCGTACGTCCGTATCCAGCGGGTCGATGCGGTCGTTGATCTCGTGAATGGCGGTCAGTGGTTCGTCCCGAAGCTGGACGACCTCTTCGAGAACGAGGTCAGCGCTGTCGAACCCGAGTGCGAATTCGTGAGTTCGGAGCGCCCGGAACGGCTCCTCGCGGCCGACTAGCTGGACATCACCGTGTTCGGTCGGAACGGTGACGCTGTCGAAGACAATCCGTCGGGGCATCCCGTCGCGGTCGTCCCGTAACAGCGTGTACTCCGGCTTGTGCGGCTCATCGAGTGAGGAGTAGTCGCTGATGCGATGGTACACATCGGCGACCGCGTCCTGACTCCCCTTGGTGACGGCCTTCTCGTAGCGGAGCGTCGAGATGATGTCGTCGGCCAAGTCGGTCGTCTCCGTGCGTCCGGCGAGTCGCTCCAGCACTGCTTCGAGGGGCCGGCCCTTGCGCGGAACGGCCACTCTCGTCGTCGTCATTATGCAGGCACAGACGGGGGATCGGTAAAACGAGTTCGGTTAGTCGCCGCCGCCAATGACCGACGAGAGCTGTTCGCGCCACTCTTTGAGCTCCTCGATCTCCGATTCGGTTTCGTCGATCCGGTCAGCGAGTTCGCCATCGTCGATCTCCTCGCGGACGGTTTTGATGTCGTCTTCGAGGTCGTCAAGCTGCCCTTCGACGCTCTCGACTTCCTCGGAGAGGTCGTCGACCTGCTCGGAGGCAGACGTGGCTGTCTCCGTCGCCGACTGGACCTCGTCTTGGAAGTTCTCTAGAGCCGTTTCGAAGGAGTCGAGCCGCTCGCCGAACTCCTCAATCATGTCCTCGCCGGTCCCGTTCTCTTCGAGGAATTCTTCGAGCGCATCGGTGTACGCACGGAGATCCGCGACGTCGCTCTGGATACGTTGGATCCGGGCGTCGTTGACGCCGCCGGCGTCGCTATCGTCCTCGGAGACGGCGTCAAGCGCACGCTTGAGGAGCTTCACGTCTTCGGGCGAGACGTTCTGATCGCGGATTTCCTGTGCCATCGTCGCGACGACCGCGCCGGATTGCACCTCGGAATCTGCCGGTGCGGCGTTGCTCTCCTCCGGGGCTTCGACGCCTGAGTCCGGGTTGTTCGGGTCCGAGAGGTCCAGCGTCTCGATATCCTCGTCGTCATCCTCTTCGAGGCCGGGAACGCTGTCGGCGTCGCCGGCAATGACGTCTCGAACAGCCTCGTCGCCCCCACCGACGAGGTCTTCCTCGTCTTCGTCCAGAGGCGGGTCCACACTCTCGATTTCGGGTTCTGTCAGGAACTTCTCGACATCGTCGGTTCCCGTCGCACGGATACCGTAGACGGTCGTGTAGTCGGCCTCAGGTTCGAGTTCTTTCTCGAAGGCGATCCGGTTTTCGTTGATGTCCCAGTACTCACTGCCGTACTCGGGGTGGAAGCCCAGATCCTCGACTGCGACGTCTCCCGGAACGGTGTCGACTAGTCTGACTGTCACCGGAACGGACCGTCGCGAAGTGAGATTGAACGCTATCGCGGGGACAGGGAACTCGTCCGCCTCGAACCGCTTGGTCACTGTCACGCCATCTGCGGCGACAGTGACTTCGTCGTAGGCTTGCGAATTGCTCATGGTCTGTATGGTCTCAGCAATAGTATTAAAGGTACGTACCTGACCAACATTTACGCCTTTTTTCTACACTGTAGAGGTTAATATAATATAGGTAGGTAACTTCAGTAACAAGAACAGGGCGTGAGCAGTGAAGGGCGGACGGTCCGTCCATGCGGCACTGGCAGGCTGTTTTCAGTCGAGATCGTACCGGTCGCCGATTTCAACAATTGAAAGCGTCGAGGGATGCGTGAAGCTGTTGGCGTGGTTGTGCAGCACGGTCGGCTCCGTCGTCATCCCCTTCCACATGTCCCAGTGGGTCGGGACGAGGGTGTCCAGTTGGAGTTCGTTTGTGGCTTCGATAATCATGTTCTCGTCGTTGTACCACTGCGTTCGGGTGGGCTCGCCGGTCTCCTTGTCGTCGATCATCCCGACCGTCCCGAATGCGAGGACGCCGACATCGATATCGTAGCGCTCGCCGACAGATTCGAACTCACCGGGGCGGGCGTCGCCGCCGTGGAAGAACGTGCCGGATTCGTGTTCGAACACGTACGACACCGGATGCTCGGCGTCGGGGTCGTTGGCCGGTTCGACGTGGACCGTCAGGTCACCGATTTCGAGCGTCTCGCCCTCCGTGACTTCGTGGAGTTGGTCGTCGGTGACGCCGTAGTTCTCAAGCCATGCCTCCTCCCGGATGACATCGTGCCCGCTGTCAGTGGTGTAGTAGTCCGCACCCGTACCGGCGAGAATCGGGGCTTGGGACGGCCCGTGGACGTGGTCAGTGTGTTCGTGGGTGCCCAGAATCGCGTCACACTCGGTGATGTCGTCGGGGTTGAACGGCACCGGGACCATCCGCACGGTCCGCGGCGGGTCGCCCGTGCCGAGGTACGGGTCGATGAAGACGGTCGTCCCGCCGCTCGATTTCACGATGAAGCCGTTACAGCCCAGATACCAGATCGCCAGTCCGTCAGGCGTCGCCGACTCCACCGCACGCGGGAGCCAGTCGTCCCAATCGGATTCGACTGTCATGGCGGGAGATGCCACGCCCGGTCGCTAAGATGTTTCGAAGACGCTGGGTCGTCTCCCGATGTTTGAGAACGAGGCCCCCAGTTTATTTCCCAGTTGGGTGAAAGACCACCTGTATGTACGATCACATCCTCCTCGCCTCGGATGGGACAGAAGCGTCGACCAATGCCGAATCCCACGCGATTGCCCTCGCAGCAGAACACGGTGCGGACCTCCACGTCCTGTATGTCGTCGATGAAGACGTGTACACGGCCTACAGCGGCGACGAGTACGTCGACGAATCGGAAGGGCCGGAGCACGGCCTCGAAGAGACGGGTCAGGAGACGCTGGCCCGGATACAGGCCGACGCGGAGGCGTCCGGCGTCGACGTAACGACGACCCTGAAACACGGACGGCCGGCCGAATCCATCATCGAAACCGCTGACGAGGCGGACGTCGATCTGCTCGTGCTCGGGACGAAGCGGCGGCCGGCGGAGTACCGGAGTCTCTTGGGCAGCATCACCGACAAGGTGCTTCGACTGACCGAGCGACCGGCGGTCGTGGTGAAAACCGAAGTGGAGGAGTAACTGCCCAGTCGATTGCGTGTATCGCTGACCGACGCTAACTGTCGACAGCACGGTGCCACTGACGGATGACGGCTGTCGACGGCGTCGGCGCTCTTGACCGGCGGCTCCGGAGTCAGTGCGAACCGTGACCGCGAAAAATACCGGTGGTCAGTCCTCGCAGCAACCGCCGGCTTTCTGCCCGAAGTCGACGGCCAGTTCCTCGGAGACGATTTCGTTGAGCTCCTGCAGGCGCAGTTCGAGTTCGTTCTGGGCCTCTAGGTAGTCGCTCATTACCGGGATGTCGTGGAGTTCCTCCTGCTTTTGCTGGACCTTCCGGAGGTCTTCCTGCGAGGCGTTGCCCGTCTGACGGGCGAGCATGAACTCCTCACGGATCTGCTCGAACTCCTGAATGGCCGCCTGTGCCTCGTCGTGGTTCTCGACGGCGTCTTTCGTCTCCTTGAATCGCTGGTACACCGGTAGCTCGGCGATTGCTTCGCCGAACTCTGTAGCGAGCGCTTCGACGTGGTCACCGTCGATATCAGCGGCGGTATCAGTCTCGATGCTCATCGACGTAATGTATGGACTCGGGCGGTATAGGCCTGCCGAAACCGGGTTGTTCTGGGTCAGACGGGGAGAGCAGACATGACTCTGACTGTGTCTATTCTTCCATCGACTATCTCGGACTGGCAGGCGTGCAACGGTGTGTCTTGCGTCCGTGTTTGTACAGTCTTTGTCTTTTACTGGGCATCGCTATGCTGATGGGTACGTAGCTTCGCTTGCGACATGGCCAGTTTAAATCAGTTATCAACTGATATAATCGGTCGAAAACGGTATATTCGGTTCTGGAATAGGCTTTACAATGCCAAAAACAGCTGCTGGAAACGATCTGCTACCAGAATCTATGGACAACGGCGAGGAGTTCTGGCTCCACACGTTCGAGTCCCTTATCGAGGATTTACCGGAAGCAGCATTCGTGGTCGACTCGGACGGCGACATCACGCACTGGAACGAGACGGTCGCAGGTATGCTCGGGCTCCCAGCGAGCGAGGCGGTTGGGATGAACGCCTACGACGTGTTCGGTACGGAAGGCCAAGATGAGACGCTCGCCCAAGAGGTCATCAGAACGGGGGAGCCAGTCCGCGAAAACGAGTTCCGCTCGGCCGAGCGGCCGGACGGGACGATGGCGCACGCGCGAGCGGTTGCTATCCCGCTCATGGGTCCCAGTGGGGACGCTATCGGTGCGCTGGAGCTACTGATCGATTTCAGCGATATCGTCGAACAGCGTGCGGCGCTCCAGAACCTCCAGTCACAGATGGCAACGGATGTCGAGTCGGCGGTCGGCGAGATCAGCGACTCCGCCGCGGCCGTCACCGAGCAGTCCGACGACATCAAGCAGATGGCCGGCGAGCAGTCCGACAATCTTGATGAGGTTCAGTCCGAGGTCTCCGGGTTCAGCGCGACCGTCGAGGAAATCGCCTCCAGCGCCGAGGAAGTGAGCAGCCAGAGCGGCGAGGCCAGAGAACTCGCCGAGGAGTCCGTCGAGACAGCAGAGGAAACCATCGAACGCGTCGAGGATGCGACGGAGTCCGCCGAACAGGTCGCGTCGGACTCGACGGAACTCCGGGGCCACATCGAGGAGATCGACGAGTTCGTCGAGGTCATCAACGACATCGCGGACCAGACGAACATGCTGGCACTGAACGCGAACATCGAAGCCGCGCGAAGCAACAGCGACAGCGACGGGTTCGCGGTCGTCGCCGACGAGATCAAGGAACTGGCCGACGAGTCCAAGCAGCACGCCGACGAGGTAGAGCGCATCGTCGGGGAGGTCCGCGAGATGGCCGACGACACCGCCGAAAACGTCGAGGAAACGACGGACGCAATCCAGCAGGCCCTCTCTGATCTGGAGACGGTGCTAGACAACCAGCAGGCCATCCTCGACGCGACCTCGGAGACAGAACAGGGCATCGGTGAGGTTGCGGCGGCGACGGACGATCAGGCCGCAAGCGCTGAAGAAATCGCCAGCATGATCGACGAAATCGCCCAGCGTGCCGCCGAGGTTTCCGAATCTATCGATGAAGTGGCTGACGCCAACGAGACCCAGCACCAGATGGCCCGTGACCTAGAAGAAAACGTCGAGCGGGTCGAGCGACGGCTCGCCGAGATTATGGAGTGATCCCCGCTCACCGAAACACGGGGGTTATGCCGCTCGAACGGATACAGGGTTGCAATGAGTCAAGAGCGGACTGACGGCGACCTCCGGAACACCGGACTGTCGCTCAAGCACGACCGAGAGTGGGACTACGAACTCGACCGAATCGTCGAAGCCGTCGAGGAACGGGACGCCGAAAAGGTAGGACTGCAGTTCCCCGAGGGGCTGAAACGCCGCGGTCCGGCCGTGGCCGACGACCTCCGCGAGAACCTCCCCGACGACGTGACGGTGCTGCTCTCGGGCCAGCCCTGCTATGGGGCCTGCGACCTCGACACCTACATGATGCGCCGGACGGACGTGTTCGTCCACTTCGGGCACTCGCCGATGAAAGAGTCTGACAAGATCATCTACGTGCCGCTGTTCTCGAACGTCGACGTCTTTCCCATCATGGAACAGGCCCGTGAGGAACAGCTTTCGGACCCGGAGGAGGACCCCGATGTGGGGCTGGTGACGACGGCCCAGCACATGAACAAGTTCGGCGAGATGCGCGAGTGGCTTGAGGAACGCGGCTATAACGTCCACACGCGTCGCGGCGACGAGCGGCTCACCCACGAGGGGCAGGTGCTGGGCTGTAACTACGCCAGCGCCGACGTTGACGCCGACCAGATGCTGTACGTCGGCGGCGGGAAGTTCCACCCGCTCGGGCTGGCGATGGAACACCCCGAGAAGCACGTCGTCATCGCCGACCCGGTCAACAACGTCGTCACCGTCGCGGACACGGAGAAGTTCATGAAACAGCGCTACGGCGCGGTCCACCGAGCGATGGACGCCGAGACGTGGGGCGTCATCTTCTGTACCAAGATCGGGCAGGGCCGCTGGGATCAGGCCGAAGAGATCGTCGAGAACAACGAGAACGCCTACCTCATCACGATGGACGAGGTGACGCCGGACCGGCTGACGAACTTCGGGATGGACGCCTACGTCAACACGGGCTGTCCGCGCATCACCACCGACGACGGGCCGCAGTTCAAAAAGCCGATGCTCACGCCCGGCGAGTACGAGATTGCTATCGGCGAGAAACCCCTCGACTCTCTGGAGTTCGACACCTTCCACGGTACTTGGTAACGTTCTCACAGCTGAGAACGGCGGGGACACAGTCTTGTACCGTGCAAATCGAATTCCGGTATGGCTTCTACCGAGGACGGCGTCATTTATCGGGATGTTTTCGAGGCGAACCCGGACCCGATTATGATCCACGACGCCGATACCGGGACTGTCGTCCGAGCCAACCAAGCAGCGGGGGCGTTGCTGGGGTGCGATCCACACGACATCGTCGGGCGGCACGTCGGCGAGTTCAGTCCAGAGGGGTTCTCTACGGCGGACGCGAACGGTCTGATAGCCGAGGCGGCCGAGTCAGGGACAGCGCAGGTCGAGTGGGCGATAACGGGACCCGACGGCACTGACAGGCTGGTCGAGGTCACGCTCAAGCGAGCAGTCATCGATGACACGACCCGTGTTGTGGCGTTCATTCACGATGTGACCGACGTCCGTGAGCGGGAACAGAAACACGCCGAGCAGAGCGAACAACTCCAGACGCTTATCGGAAACCTCCCTGTCGTGGTGTTCACGCTCGACCCGGACGGCACCTTCACGTACTCGGCCGGAAAGGGGCTCGAAGGCCTCGGGATAGCGCCCGGCGAGCTCGAAGGGACGTCGGTGTTCGAGACGTACGCCGAGTATCCGGACATCATCGCTGCTGTCGAACAGGCTCTCGACGGCGAAGAGCTCCGTGTGACCCAGACAGTCGATGACTTCGTTTTCGAGACGTGGTATCGGCCGGTGTTCGACGACAGCGGACAGCTCAAGCAGGTGGTCAGTGTTGCCAGAGATATCACTGCTCTCAAGCGCCGCGAGGAGCGTGTCGAGGCACTCAGTGACGCGACGAACGAACTGCTGTACAGCCGCACGGAGACGGCGGCTGCGGACACGGTCGTACAGATCGCACAGCGTATCGTCGACCAACCGCTCGCCGCAATCTGGGCATACGACAGCAGCGACGACACGCTCTATCCCATCGGTGCGACGGCGGCAGCGACTGACTTCGCCGGTGTGGAAACGCCTACAGACCTCCAGCGATGGGTCCAGACAGCGACGAGCACCGTATTTTCCACGCTGGCGAGCCAGCCGTTATCGAGGACTATCAGGAGCTATCGAGTCCGTCAGCGCCGGCAATGCCGATGCGGACGCTCCTCTGTCTCCCGCTCGATGACCGGGGGATGCTGTGTATCGGCTCCGAGACGGTGTCCTCGTTCGACGGTGACGAGCGGTTCCTGCTGGAGATTCTTGCGAGCACAGCGGCTGCCGCGCTGGAGCGAATCGAGCGAGAGACACGGCTCAAATCGAAGCAGACGGAACTGGAGCGCTCGAACGAGGCGCTCCAGCAGTTCGCCTACATCGCGTCCCACGACCTGCAGGAGCCGCTCCGGATGGTCTCAAGCTACGTCGACCTGCTGGACAGCGAATACGGCGACGACCTCGATGAAGAGGCCGCCGAGTACATGGCTTTCGCCGTCGACGGCGCTCGGCGGATGCAGGAGATGGTCGATGCCTTGCTCCGGTACTCGCGGGTCGAAACGAACGCCAGCGATTTCGAGGAGATAGACCCGGAGGGAGTCCTCAATCGGACGCTGGATGCCCTGCAGATGCGAATCGAAGAAGCGGACGCCACTGTCACGATGGAGACACTACCGCCCGTCGACGCTGACCCGAATCAGGTCGGGCAGGTGTTCCAGAACCTTCTGGAAAACGCCATCCAGTACGCTACCGAAGCCGGCATCGAACCCCGTATCGAGATCAGCGCCGACAGGGACGGTGACGACGTCGTGTTCACCGTCTCGGACAACGGACCGGGGATACCGGCGGCGGACCGCGAGGAGGTGTTCGACATCTTCCACCGGGGCGGCGTGCACGATACGGAGGGTACCGGTATCGGCTTGGCTGTCTGCCAGCGGATCGTCCTGCGCCACGACGGGCGCATCTGGGTCGAACCGTCGGACAGCGGGGCGACGTTCAAATTTACATTGCCCGCGGCGACGGGGGCGAATCGCGATGACTGATAGCGCTGAGGGCCGGCCAGTCGAGATTCTGCTGGCCGAGGACAATCCCGGGGACGTCAGACTGACCGAGAAAGCCTTAGAGAAGGGGAAGGTGCTGAACAATCTCCACGTCGTCAACGACGGCGTCGAGGCGCTGAAATTCCTCCGGCAGGAAGGCGAGTACGCGGACGCACCCCGCCCCGACCTGTTGTTGCTCGACCTCAATATGCCCCGTAAGGGAGGGCAGGAAGTCCTCAAAGAGATGAAAGCCGACGAGTCGCTCCGACGGATTCCGGTCGTCGTGCTGACCAGTTCCGAAGCGGAAGAGGACATCATCGAATCGTACGACCTGCACGCGAACGCCCACCTGACGAAACCAGTCGATTTCGACGGGTTCGTCGACATCGTGAGCAGCGTCGAGGAGTTCTTCCTCACGGTCGTCAAGCGGCCGCCGAAATAACGATGGCCGAGACGGTGCATCTCGACGTGCTCCTCGTCGAGGACAACCCGGGTGACGCCCGCCTCGTCGAGCATCACCTGAACTCCCCGGCAGTGGCACATTTTGTCGACGACGTGACAATCTCGCACGTCGATTCGCTGGCACCGGTCAGCGACCATTCCGGGGCGGCCTACGACGTGTTGCTGCTGGATCTCGGACTGCCAGAGTCGACAGGACTTGCGACACTCGACCGGGCCACCGAAATGGTGGAGGCTGTCCCGATTATCGTTCTCACGGGGATGCAGGACCAAGAGATGGCTATCGAAGCGATCAACCGCGGCGCACAGGACTACCTTCCGAAAGCGGATCTGGACGGTGACCGACTGGTGAGAGCGCTCCGGTACGCAGTCGTCAGGAGTCGCCAGCAGCGTGCCATTCAGCGCCAGACCGACCAGATGGACCTCTTCAACAGCATCCTGCAACACGACATCCTCAACGGGATGAACGTCATCCGGGCGCGAGGGGAACTCCTTGAGGACACGCTCGACAGTGAGGAGCGCGAGTACGCCTCGACGGTCGTCCAGTGGAGCGACGACCTCATCGAACTCACCGAGAAGGTCCGGTCGGTACTGGAGACGGTCACTGACGAGGGCAGTCGTGACCACGAGCACCGTGAGCTACAGACCGTCCTCACTGAGGCGGCGGACCGCGCCCGCTCGGTCAGCGACGACTGTACCGTCACCATCGAGCCACAGTCGGTCACTGTCGTCGCCGACGAACTGCTTGATGACGTGTTCGGGAACCTCTTTCTCAACGCGGTCGAACACGGCGGAGCGGACGTGACTATCGACGTGACGACGACGGTCGAGGAGGGTGTCGTGACCGTCTGTATCGCGGATGACGGGGCCGGGATTCCGGACAGTGAGGCCCGGCGCATCTTCGAGCGTGGCGAGAAGGGCTCCGAGTCCGGCGGCACGGGCTTCGGGCTGTACTTCGTGGACACGATGGTTCGGAGCTACGGCGGCGACGTCTGGGTCGAGGACAGCGAGTTCGGTGGAGTTGCCTTTTATGTCGAGCTCCCGCACGCGACGTTGTAGGGGTGGCCAACTGTCGCGCCGCCATCGGTCAATCGCATTTCACCTCCTGAGAAACGGGGCCGAATCTTCAACTCCGGGGAGGTCGAGTTACCAGCTATGGATGACCCGCTGGACGGTGTCGAGGGTAGCGACTCAACGGAGCAGGATCGCTATCTCGCGGCTATGCAGGATCTCACCGCGGCGATGGCGGCCAGCGGAGAGTCGTTCCGGGAGCGCGTCGAGCCAGTCCTAGCTGTCGGCCGGGAACATCTTGGGTTTCCGAACGGCCATATCACAGTCGTCTCCGGCGACGAACACGAAATCGTCGCCAGCAGCGGCCTCTCTGAAACAATCGCCGCCGGTGCCAAGACACCGCTTTCGGAGACGTACTGCAGACACACCCTCGACGGCTCCGGGATTCACGTCATCGCAGACGCCAGCGAGTCAATGGTGACCGACCCCGCGTACGAGCGGTTTGAACTGGAGGCGTACATCGGTGCTCCGTTGCAGGCGAACGGAGCAGAGTACGGAACGCTGTGTTTCGTCAACGACGATGAGGCGATTGCGGAGCTCTCAGACTGGCAGCAAACGCTGTTCAACCATCTCATGCAGTGGGTCGAGGCGGAGATAGAGCGCGAACTGGCCGTCGATACACGCGAGCGGAGCCAGCGGCTACTGGAGGCGACATTTAATTCACCGGAGACGTTCATCGGGATTCTCGACGCCGACGGGAACCTTATCAGGGCAAACGAAAGGGCGCTCGGGTTCATCGACGTTGATGATGAAACCGTCTTCGGGGAACCGTTCTGGGAGGCTCCGTGGTGGAACCACGATGAGGCGGTAGCGCGCCGTTGTCAGGATGCTGTCGAGCGGGCAGGTACCGGAGAGATGGTCAGGTTCGAGGCCGAGCATATCGGCGCAGATGGCCAGCGTATCTCAACGTCAGTTGTGGCGAGACCGGTCGCTGTCGACGGCACTGTGGAAAAAATAATTGTCGAGGGGACGGACATCACGGACCTCAAGCGCCGCGAAGAGCAGATGGAGTTTTTCAACAGCATTCTCAGACACGACATTCTCAACGGGATGAACGTCATCGAGGCACGGGCAGAAACGCTTGCAGACGCACTGTCCGGGACACAGGAAACCTACGCCGAGACGATCTTGGACTGGAGCCGGGACATCGTCGACCTCACACAGAAGGTCCGGAGCGTCCTGAGCACGATGTCGGACGACGGGCTGACCAAGGCAGAGACGATCGAACTGGGGCCGGTCGTCGAGGGGGCGACGAGAAAGGCGGCCTCCATGGACACGGAGTGTACGCTCAAAACAGACGTCCCTGACGGCATCGAAGTTGTGGCTGACGACCTCCTCGACGATGTTATCGGGAACATCCTGACCAATGCCGTCGAGCACGGCGGTTCAGGCACCACAGTCGAGGTGACGACGGAACGCGTCGGCTCAATGGTTCACCTTCGCATCGCGGACGATGGCCCCGGGATACCGCCCGGGGAGCGCGAGGCGATCTTCGAGAAAGGGGAGCGTGGAACCGAGTCGACGGGGACCGGGTTCGGGCTCTACTTCGTGTCGGTGATGGTCGACAGCTACGGCGGCGATATCTGGGTCGAGAACAGTGACCTCGGCGGCAGCGAGTTCGTCGTCGAACTCCCACTAGAATAACTACTGAGCATTTCCAAACGTTTTTGAATGATCTTGACGTATCTCAGGTAATGCCGACAAAGAGTGCGCTCGCCCAGCAACTCGCCGTCGTCGCCGGGTTCGACAATCCACGGGCCAGTCTCGAACAGTACCGGACACCGCCGGATCTGGCGGCGCATCTCGTCCACACCGCGGACCTCCAGAACGACATTCAGGGACGGACGGTCGTCGACCTCGGCTGTGGAACCGGTATGTTGGCGCTGGGTGCAGCGCTGCGGTCGCCCGCGCGGGTTGTCGGGCTAGATATCGACCCCGCGCCGCTGTCGACGGCGCGCGAAAACGAGCGGAAAGTCGGGTCGACGACGCCAGTGTCGTGGGTTCGAGCAGATGCCACCACGGCCCCACTGTGTCCCTCCGCCGACGAGACCACCGTTGTGATGAACCCCCCGTTCGGCGCGCAGTCGGACAACGAACACGCCGACCGTCGGTTCCTCGAAACCGCCGCAGCCATCGCGGGCGTCTCGTACTCGATTCACAACGAGGGCAGCCAAGCGTTCGTCGAGTCCTTCGCCGCCGATAACGGCGGCGAGGTGACTCACGCCTTCGAGACGGAGTTCGACCTGCCGCGACAGTTCGAGTTCCACGAGTCGGACCGACAGGCCATTACCGCGGAAGTGTACCGGATCGACTGGACCTAGCTCCGCGCCGCTTGCTGGCGGCGCTCCGCGACCTTGACGCGGGTGCCGTCGGTCCGCGCGTACAGCCGCGAGCGGTTCCGCTCGAAGGTCAGCCCGCCGACCCGCGTCCGCGTCATGTTCGCCGGAAGCGGTGCCTGCCCGACCGTTTCGTTCCCCCGTGTTACGACCACATCGAACCCGTTCTGCCGGGCCGCCACCGTCACGTTCCGTCCGTCCAGTATCACGTCCGCCGTCGACGGCTCGGAAGTGTAGGCCGTTCGGGGCTGGCCCCCCTCGCGCCTGAGCTGGACCCGGTAGACGCTAGCATTGCCGAGCACCGACCAGTCCGTCCGTTTCGCGGACACCGACTCGCGCCAAGTCGGCCCGCCGACCGTGACCCGCTCCTGCCCGTTGACCGCGAGCCGGCCGGGCTGGACGGCGGCGATCCAGATCTCCCGCTCTGCGCTGGCGACGATGACGCCACTGGCGTTGACGCTTGTCCCCTCTCTCTGCGTTGGGACCCAGATGCTCTCGAAGTATGCGTTCGGGACGTTCTCGTCGTAGGTCACCACGTAGTCTCTGACCTCAATACCGTCTTCGGGGAGCTGGTCCGCTTGCAGGTCAACGAGATTCGTCGGGATGGCAGCGAAACTCAGTGCGCTGAGGGCGACGAGTAGGATGACCACTGCGAGCGACGCCGGTCGCCGGTCGACTCCCAGTCGGAACGAGCGGTCGGAGCCGACGGTCGCCGCCGCGACGGTGAGCGCCAGAACGAACACCAGCGCCGTCCCGACCCAGCGGAACAGCCGAAACCGGCCGCCGCCGAGGGGGAGATACACCGCCCACAGCCCCTGTGCGACGGCGAACACAAGCGTCGCAAAGAACACCCGAAGCGTGTCGGGGCGTTCGTCCCGGTTCCAGAGGAGCGCGAGAGCGACGATGACACCGGCCAGAATGCCGAGAGCATGGCCCTGAATAGCGATACTGGACCACCATGGCGTCACGAACCGGGTCTGGCCTGACGCCGTCGATACAGGGTAGCGGAGTGCCGATAACAGGAGATCGAGCACGCGGGAGCCAAGCAGCGCACCGAGAAACAGCGTCGGCCGCGTCACAAGCGCGAATCCAGCGATGGCAAACACGACGCCGGAAAAGCCCACTATCGGCCCGATGGCGAACACCGCGGAGAACACGCCGACAGTGAACATGGCGACTGGAACGGCCAGAATCCGGGCGAGCGGATTCGTCTGCAGAGCTGTGAAGGTCTGGACGCCCCGCTTACGAGGGTAATGCCCCCAGACGTACTCCGCGACCGTTCCGTACACCAGTGTCCCCATGAGATTGCCCGTGAGATGCCCCTGACTGCCGTGGGTGAACGCACCGGTGAGCATCCCGAACGGATAGAAGTACGACCACGTCCGGAACGGTGTGACAAGCGGGTTCCGCGGGTGCCACCACGCGCCCTGCAGGAACAGGTACACCGCCGCGACGCCGGCCATTGTCAGCAAGGTCCCCCACGGGACCCCGAGAAGGAGCCGTGCCCGCATCTTGTCCCCAAGCCGTACGTCCGAGAAGCGACGGGCAGCAATGAGGACAGCAAGCACCACGGCAAGCACAACCGCTTCCTGCCACGGGAGCCACGCGGGAATGACCGGCGTCGGCAGCGACTGCATCATTCACGCACAGTTCGGGTACGCGACGGCTTATGGATGGCGGCAGGTGTCACTCCCGAACAGTGACAAGCCGGGAGCGGACCGGAGTCAGGCAACCGTGCCAGCGGCTCCGTCGCCTCAGAACAGGGCCATACCGACGCTGTACGGCCACGATGTGCCGGCCACCGCCAGCAACGCTATCGCGCCGCCGGCGAGGGCGACGTTCTTGAGGAACTGCGTCATCTCGTCCTGTATCTGGTCGTCCGGGACGGCCCAGAAATTATGCATCATGACGGCGGAAGCGATGAGGAACGTCGCCAGCGCCCCGGCCGCGATGACGGGGTACGCGCCGAGGATGAGGAGGACGCCGCTGACGAGGAGCAGCCCGCCGCTCCCGTAAACTGATGCCGCGGGTGCCGGAAGTCCCTTTGCCTCCGCGTAGGGAGTCATCTGCTCGGCGCTCTGGAAGTGGTTCAGACCCATGAAAGCGAGAACCCCACCGAACAGGAGCCGCCCCAGCAGGAACAGTTCGGCCGCCCCGGCGGACTCAAACGCCATCAGGCGCTCACCTCCGGAGCAGTGGGAGTTTCGCTACGTGACTGTCGAACCGCGATTGGTAGTTTCATTACGTTACTTGGTTCGCATCCGAACCTATTTGTACGTTCCCGGACAACAGAGATACTAGGTAGCATCGATGTCATCTGAAGTATTCACTGCCGCTGAGGAAGAGGAAGAGAGCGGGCCGTGTGCCGTCATCGAATCGCTGGAACAGATCGGGTCGCGCTGGCGACTAGTCGTGCTCCACGAACTCCAGAACGGCGAACAGCGGTTCAACGAGCTCAAACGCGCCACCGACGCCAGCTCTCGAACCCTCTCGCGGGTCCTCGATGACCTTCAGGAGATGGACTTCGTCGACCGTCGCCTAGAAGAGGACGCCCCGGTCGCGACGTACTACCAGCTCACCCCCAAGGGGGAATCGCTCTGTCCGGTGTTCGACGAGATCGAGGACTGGGCCGAGGAGTGGCTGGCCGGCTGCCAGAGCTAACCGACAACGCAGACTTTTCTATCCCCCGGCCCCATCGCTTTACCAATGGGAGTACGGCCACCAGCCGATAACAGCGACGAGCCAGACGTCATCGAGTTCGGTATCGCGGCACTCGACGCCCGCCTGTCGGACGTGGACATCGAGTATCCCGCGACCACGAGAGAGGTCCGGGACGCCGCCGGCCACATCGCAGTACCCTTCGACGCGTCGGGCCACTCGATGACCGTCGCCGAGGCGCTTGAGGAGACGAACGCCACGGAGTTCGACAACGAACAGGAGCTACTCAACGACCTCCATCCGATCTTCGAACGGAAACGGGAAGCCACCAGAAACAGTCTTCTCTCCCAGCTGCGCGCGTTGGTCCCGTTCTGAGCTATTTGTCGGGCTGACGCGGAGATACCGCCGGCTCTGTCCCGCTGTCGCTCTCCTCGGTGCCTTCCGCGTCGCCGGTCTGCTGGTCATCGAACACATCCGCCGGCTGATTGGGGCTCTCGTGTGTGAGTTGGACAGCGATGTCCTCCAACCGGCGCGTCTGCTCGCGGTTCACCGCCACGAGCATATCTGAGAGGACACCGAACATGAGAAGTTGGATCCCCAGCAGAATAGCGAACGAGCCGATAACGGCTATCACCTCGTGTGAGATGCTGTTGACAACCCAGTCGTAGGCCACGTACGCTCCGAGCAGGAACCCGACCACAGTGCTCCCGAGGCCGACGCTCCCGAAGTAAAAGAGCGGATTGTTGGTCTTTGCCATCTGGTACAGCGTCAGGATAATCGTTGCGCCGTCCCGGAACGGGCGGAGGTTCGTATCGGACTCGTCGGGCCGGGGCAGATAGGTGATCGGCACCACCGCCGTCGAGATGTTGTGTTTGACACACTCGACAGCCATCTCGGTCTCGATACCGAAGCCCGACGCCGTCAGCGAACTCCGCTGGAACGACTGCCGCGTAAACGCACGATACCCCGAGAGGATATCAGTGAGGTCCCGTCCGTGGATCGTTTCGAAGGCACTATTGATGATACGGTTGCCGATCTGGTTGAGTTTCGTCATCGCGCCGGGCTGCATATCCGCAAAGCGGTTTCCGATGACGTGTGCGGCCTGTCCCGAGAGCAGCGGTTCGAGCAACCGGTCTGCCTCGTCGGGCCGATATGTCGCGTCGCCGTCAGCCATCAGGACGTACGGCTGCTCGATGTGGCGCGCCACCGCCTCTCTGACGGCCTGCCCCTTCCCCGAGCCGGACTGTTCGACGACCCGTGCACCGGCTGATTCGGCGACTTCCTGTGTCTTATCGGTCGACCCGCCGTCGATGACGAGGACGTTGTCGAAGCCCTGCTCACGGAACCCGGACACGACCGACTCGATAGTCTCAGCCTCGTTGAATGTCGGCAACAGTATACAGACGTCGTCTCGGTCGGCCATCGACTCAACGTCAGCCACGCGAAGGCAAATAAATGCGGGTCTGGCCGCGGGCGGATGTTCGTTCCAGCTTCCCGCCGGTCGTCGGTGAAGCAGCGGTGACTGGGGGACTAGCTGATGACAGCCGGGACTAGCCGACAACAAACTGTCTCAGTCGTTGCGCTGCTCGCTCATGTGCTCCCAGACCTCCGCACAGCCACAGCCGTCTTCGATGTCTGCCATGTGATCGTCTTCCTCAGTCTGGGATGACGTAGTCATGTTACTCACTCTGCGAGTAACTACTCGCCGCCACCCACTAATAGATTTGGGCGGCGGGCGACGCGTTTTATACCCCTCCTGCTCATGAGCGTGTATGAGCGACCCCGCGGACGTGTTCGACTTAGTTGGGCTCACCGAATACGAGGCGACGGCACTGGAACAGTTGCTCTCGCTCGGCCGAACGACGGCTCCGAATCTCGCGGAAGCGAGCGGCATCCCGAAGGCTCGCGTCTACGGCGTGCTGGAGTCGCTGTCCGACCGCGGCTTCATCAAGGTAATTCCCGGTCGGCCCAAGGAGTACCAGCCGAAATCCCCCAGCAAAATTCTCGAACGGGCCGTCGAAAACCGCAGGCAATCATACGAGTCGTTCTCCGCAGACATCGATTCCTACCGCGATGTCTTCCTCGCCGAGTATGAACCGCAATTCGAACGCGCCAGCGAAGACATCTCGCCGACGGCCGAACTGTTCCACGTCGTCGACGTGGGCGAACCGAGCGAACGCGAAACTAGACGGCTGTACGACGACGCCGACGAGACGCTACGAGTTATCACCAACAGTTTTGCCTACCTCGACAGCGTCGAGCGCGCCCTCGAAGACGCCCTCGACCGTGGCATCGATGTCAGCGTGCTCTTCTTGCATCCCGATGCACTCCCAGCGAAGAAGGCTGCTGTCCAGGCCGACATCGTCGACCGGCTGAAAGAGGAATATCCCGCAATCGACCTGCGGTTCAGCACAGAGAAACTCCCTTGGCGCGGCACGCTCGTCGACCCGAGCATGGACTACGACAGCGGCGAGGCGATTCTGCTGGTCGAGGAACCGGACGTTCCCAACCACATGCGCCAAGCCGCGATTACAGACAACGGGTCATTCGTCGCCGGGATGAAGCGGTACTTCGATCTGATCTGGGAGTATGAGAGTGTTCGGCAGCCAAACTGAGACTACCCGGCAATGTCGTCGTACAGTGCGCCGTACTGCCCAGCGATAGCTTTGATAGTATACTTTTCTTCGACCAAGTCGCGCCCTGCTCGTGATAGTGACTCGCGACGTGATTCGTCCGACAGCAACAGACCCAGACAGTTCGTGAGGCCATCGACATCATCAACCTCATGATACAGCGCCGCGCCATCGTACAGCTCTCTAAACGTGTCGATATCCGAGAGAACCGTTGCGGTTTCCGCAGCCAGCGCCTCAGCGACGGCTGAGCAGAACCCTTCCCAGCGGGACGGCATCGCGAAGGCATCAGCTGCTTTTGCCATTGCGTAGACGGCCCGACGCTCAACCAGACCAGCGAAGTGGACCCGCGATGGAATGCCGAGTGTCTCGGCAAGGGATTCCAGACGTGATCGTTCGGGTCCGTCGCCGCAGATAGCGAGTTCCACGGGTCGGTCCGCCCGCTCATTCAGCCTTGCGACAGCCCGGATTAACGTGTCTTGGGCTTTCTGTTCGTGTAGCATGGCTGCGTTGCCAACGAGGAAAGCGCCGTCCGTGAAGTTGGCGCCGTTCGGTAGTGCGGGTGCAGTCTCATCTATGCGGTCTAAGTGGACGCCGTTCGGGATTCGCCGAACCTTTTCTTTGCGAAGTATCGCCCGCTCCCAGCGGGTGAACGATCGGTAGACGCTATCGGAGATACAGACGACACGTGTGGCAAGCGGATTAGTGATACCGTTGGCTATCCGCCCCTTCCGGGTGAACCCATCGCGAGTATTTCCCTCACGGGAAACGACCGGCACATCGACCTGACGTGCGATGATCTTCGTGAAGGCCGCAGAGTGGTTGTGGTGGGCCTGAATCAGGTCGTACTCGGAGAGAATGCTCGCAGCGCGGCGGTACGTCGCCGAATCTATACCAAGCGCTGTGTCCGGCGCGTTGAGGGACCGGACATCCAATAGCTCCTTGCCAGCGAACTGTCCCGAGCCGAACCAAGTCAAGATGTCGACGGTGTGGTCAGTATGTCGTGTCACTGCCGTCGCAATCTCCGCCGGGATACTCCCTTCGCCGACCGCGTTCACCACGAAGCAGATATCCAACGAAGCCACGGTGACTAGCCTTCACTGAGGCCGGTGAAAACGGTTGCGACCTCAGGCGTAGCCCAAGTCCTCGAGACTCTCCATTACCGAGTCCGAGACATCGACATCACCGGTGCCCTCCAGATAATCGAGGTCGTCGACCAGTTCGTCCATCCGGTCGCGGGGAGTTTCGAGAGTGCTCGACCCGGATTCGACGAACTCCCCGTCAAAGTCTTCGTACCCGTAG
This sequence comes from Haloarcula sp. CBA1129, assembly GCF_008729015.1. Lineage (NCBI taxonomy): Archaea > Methanobacteriati > Methanobacteriota > Halobacteria > Halobacteriales > Haloarculaceae > Haloarcula > Haloarcula sp. CBA1129. The sequence goes on along the minus strand of NZ_RKSM01000001.1, from coordinate 446,218 downwards.
TAGTTTTCGGCCGTAGCGATGCCGTACAGCTTCCGGTCGTACGTCGAGAACTCGCTGGATTGTCCGGCCGCTTCCAGCTTCCGTTCGCGCCACATGTTCAGGCCGAGGTACTCCGTCAACTGCGGCTCATGATTCACAGGCGACCGGAGGTCCCGCCCGCGACCCTCATACTCGCTGTCCCCGATACCGACCATCGCCAGTATCGTCCGGTGGACATCGATGAGGCTGACAACCTCATCGCGCGTCTCCTCGCCGTCCATTCCCCAGATTGACAGCGGGACATGAGTCAGTTCTGGGTAGAGGCCCAGCCCGTGACCCCAGATTCCCTTCTCGCCGAGGTTTTCCCCGTGGTCGGCTAGCGTGATCACGTAGTCGAACTTGTTGCTGAGTTCCGTGAATATCTCCTCATACCTCTCGGATAGATACCGCACCGAGTCGCGGTAGGCCTGCCGGATGGTCTCTGCATACTCCTCGTCGACCGGCTCCTCCTGGACGGACTCTGCAAACCCGGGCATCTCCTCAAACTCTACCGTACGGTGCTCTTCAGGCGGTCTGTACGGCCCGTGGGCCTCCATCAGGTTCATGAAGAGGAAGGCGTCGTCCGCGAAGTTGGTGCCGCGAACGTGCGAGAGCGCCTCCTGTGCCCCGGAGTCAGACACAGTGTGTGTCCGGTATTTGATCTCCAGCCCGTGTTTGAGACTCGGGACCGTGTCGCAGTCACCGGAGACACACGCCCACAGTGCTTTGAGATAGCGCTGTGGTCCCTCGTCGCGGTGTTCCCGGATGAACGCATTCCACTCGAAAATGTCGTCGACCGCGTTGGCATGTTTTGAGTTCCAAGAGCCGCTGTAGCTGTCGAATCCTCTGTCCCAGCCGAACTGCCGGGAGATCTGGACGTTTGCACTGAAAGCGTGGGTATCCAGCCCCTCCGCCTGAAGTCGACGGGCCAATGGGGGGTGGGGCGGGGTGAACTGGTGGGAATTAGCGTTCGTGCCGGTCTCGATCGGATAGAGCCCGGTAAACAGCGAAGCATGTGACGGAACGGTGTAGTGACCCGGCGCATATGCGTGCTCGAAGGTGGTTCCCGGAAGCCACTCGAAGTGTCTGTCGAAGGCGTCCTTTCGGAGGGTGTCCAGTACGACGAGGGCAATGCTGGTCATACTCAACGGGAATCACGTCACCAGTATAAATCCCACTACGACGGTCTACATGTAGCCGAGGTTTTCAAGTTGGGACATCACCGCGTCGTTGTCGCCCATCGAGAGCGACTCGCCGCCGGAGCCACTGTGGTCGTGCCGATCCAGTTCGGTCTCAATGGCTCCTCGAACGTCGAGGACACTCCCGATATCCTCGACGAGACGCGGCGATGTGGCTGCGACCATTGCCTCATGGGTGTGGACGCCGTCCTGAAGCCCGTGGTCGCTCACCAGCAAAAGTTCGTCCTCCTTGCGGAGGTCCTCAACCAGCTCACCAACGAACTCGTCGAGTTCGTCGTAGGCCTGCCGCTGGAGTTTCGGGTGGTCGTAGGAGACGTGGCCGATGAGGTCAAGTCCGCTCGTGTAAGCGAATACGAGTTCTTGCCGACCGCCTCGGAGTGCTCTGCGTGCCCGGGCAAGACGAACCATCGACATCTCCAGACACTGCTCGTAGAATGTTGCAGGGTCGGCTGAGGTGTGTCCGCCCGGGGCGCTCCCATCGCGTTCAAACAGGTCCCCTAGATTCCGCCGGAGGCTGTGCTCCCGGTCCTCGGTCTCCGGATCGACGACGTAGTTCGGGATACCGATTGTTGCCGCCTCGTACCCATCGAAGACCGTCGAGAGCCCTTCTGTCTCGTAGTAGGTCGCTGGCACACGGAAGGCATCCTCGCCGGTGTTGTTGAGGAGCCACGCACCGATTCTGGTCTGGAGGCCGTCAGGCAGCAGATACTTCGCGGCAGCGCTGCCGTACCGCAAAAGTGGGTTCTCCCAGGCCACGCCATCGTCAAGCACAAGCCCGTGCTCTTTGGGGGTGAGCCCAGTGATAATCGTCGGCCATAGCTCGTGGGTACTTGGCTCCCCCTCGACGCTGTCTATCGTCTCTATGGCCCGGTAGCTGTCGAGCGTGAGGTTTGGATGGTCCGCGGGGTCTACTAGCTCCGGGTCCAGCGCGTCGATACCTATGACGACCAGCACCATGATTATTTCATCTCGGCTACGCGTCCGTTTAATACTTGTCTACTTCGGCTACTCGGCATAGCCCAGCGCTTCCAAGCGGTCTTGGACAGTCCCGTCATCAACCGCCTCAGGCTGAGAAGGATCGAACTCGACCCATGGGACGGCCGTCAGCGGTCGGATCCCAACCTTACAAGGGTGTTCGTACATCGTTGCGTCGGCGAGTCGGCCGAAAACCTCCCCATGGTCAGCGGTGATGACGACGGTGTGACCGTCGGTAACCCACGATTCGATAGCCGGAAGTAGCGTCCGCCAGATGCTCCGAACCGAGGCGCGATAGGCACTCTGGGCCAGTTCAACATCGATCTTCCCGCGGGCCATCGCCACCTGCATTCCAGCTATCTCCTCGTCGCCGTCCATCCACGGCCCGAGGTCGGGGTATGCGAGCTCCCATTCATCGTCAATCCGTGCGACGTAGGGCCAGTGAGGTTGCTGAAGGTGTGCGATGACTGGTGGCGAGTCCCCACTGACGTGCTCTGTAACTCTATCGAGGACTGGTTCGGGCAGCACGGTCTGGCGTCGTTCATCCCAGTGGCTCTGCCAAAAGTGTTCCAGTGAGTCGGCCCCAAACTCAAACTTTTTATACTGCGGATTTGCGGTCAGGACTGTCTTCCCGGCGAACAGGTCGCGATCTGCAGCAGCCGCGAGCCAGTCCGGGGTACAGCTGGCTGGCGTGGTCACTTCTTGGACAGGCCAGTCGACAGCGTCCCGACAGGTGTCGAGCCGACAGGCGTCAAGGACGAGCAGGACATCCCAGTCACCCTCCGCGATTCGCTGATGCTGGTCAGCGTCGGCCATCGAGGTAGCCCGCTGGAGCAGCCACTTCCTGAGCCGATAGGAGAGCTGCTCGCTGGCGCTGGTGTCAGCCGTTGGGCTTTCGGGCATGCGTCCGGGTATCCCACCGTTCGTGATAAATCATCCGTCTCCATCTGGAACCGGAATATAAATTACTCGAGGGCTAGTCATGAAAAACTACACCGTATGTCGACGCCGAATATCGTCTGGATCACTCTTGACAGCCTCCGGTCGGATCACACGACAATCGGAGGGTACGAGCGCGACACGACCCCGGAGATGGCCGACCTAGCCGCCTCAGGCCACGGATTCGATACGTGCATCGCCCACGGTAAATCTACGCTTCCTTCTAGCGGTGCAATCTTGACGGGTTACGCTCCAACCCACACGAACATCGGGATTGAGGGGAACGCGGTTCCAGACAGTATTACGACGATCGCGGAGCGATTCCGCGATGCCGGCTACCGGACGGCTTGCCTGTCGCGCAATTCCTACCTCAGCTCAGCAACCAATCTTGATCGTGGCTTCGATAGGTTTCAGTGGCTCGCATCTTCAACGATTCATCGGGCCGGTGCAAAGACCCTCGCCTCGTACCTCTGGAACATCCGGAACCACTCAGCCGGGCTGACAACGGACACGTCAAAACACGCGTCACCACTGTTGATGAACGGCGTCGCGAAGCGATGGCTGGGTGGCTTCGAATCCGAATCCAAGCCGTTCTTTTTCTATCTCCATTACAACGAACCCCACCGACCCTATTATCCACCGGGGAAGTACCTCGATACCTTCACTGATGACCTCGAGATGTCCGGGCGGGAGGCCGCCGAACTGGCGCTCGATATTCACTACGACCTCGATGAAATTATCGCAAACGGCTGCGAGTTGACCGACCAAGAGTGGGCTGCTCTGCGAGCGATGTACGACGCGGAGATTGCCTACACAGACGAAATGGTAGGCCGGCTCGTCTCGCATTTACGTTCGCTCGATCTTGGCGACACTATCGTCGTGGTGACTGGCGACCACGGCGAACTGTTCGGCGAGTGGGGATTGCTCTCGCACAGCTACGTCCTGAACGACGCCGTCACCCGCGTCCCGCTTGTCATCAGCGGACTTGACGAGCCGCTGACCGTCAACAACGGGGACATCATCCAGCACAGCGACGTGATGCGAACATTGCTCGAAGTCGCCGGCGTGGACGGATCGGATACAATTGGAGTCGACCTTCGTGAAGAGGGCCGTGAGTTCGCCGTCTCTCAGCGGGGCCCGAACACCTACGAGGAACTGCTCACCCACAACCCCGACTTCGACTACTCGGCGCTCCACACCGGGACGCTGAGTGCGCTCCGGACAGAAGGGTGGCGCTATCAGGAGAGTGCAGAGGGTTCGGAATTGTTTGATTTATCCGATGAGGAGACCGACGTGCGCGAGACGTACCCCGAAGTGGCCGAGTCGCTACAGTCCGACCTCGCCGACTGGGTTGAGGCGAACGGCCAGCCGGTTTCGGGGGGACAGCAGGAGGAGTTTTCCGGAGCGGTCCAACGCCAGCTCCGCGACTTGGGCTACATGGAATGAAGCTTGGGAAAACCGCCTTCTCGCACTTTGTCTCACAGGTCGTTGTCACGCTGGCCGGTTTCGCGGCAACATGGCTCATAGCTGTTGTTCTGGGTGCAGACGGGCTTGGACGGTATTCTGTCATCGTCTCACTGGGCTTCTTTTGGCTAGTGATCCCGGGCAACGCTGTTTCGAACGCGATGAAAAAGCGGATTAGCGAGGGGGACAGTCCGGCTGGATTCATCGGCGGCGGTATCCTGCTCAACGCGGTTGCGACTGCCGTGCTCGGCGTCCTCGTCTTGGCGGCCGGCGAACTCCTCGGGGGGATTGTTTCCCGCAACCGCGAGCTGATGCGGGTCCTCATCGATTACGACGTGGAAATCGTGATCATGCTGGTCGCAACGGTAGCATATCGGACGGCACAGGGCAGCTTGCAAGGTCAGAAACGAGTCGCTGCGACGGGTTGGCTCAAGGCCGGCGAACGCGTGACACGGACCGCTCTACAGATCGGGGCGCTCCTAGCAGCGATGGGCGTGGCCGGCATCGCGCTGGGCCACGCTTTGTCACTTGCCGTCGCCGCCGTGGCTGCTTTCCTGCTGAGCGAGCGGGAGCCGGCGCTGCCCACTGTCGACCAGCTCCGGAGCCTCGTCGACTACGCCAAGTATGCGTGGATGGGAGCGCTCCGAGGCCGGGTATTCGGCTGGCTCGACACTATATTTCTCTCCTTTTTCGTTAGTGCATCTCTCATCGGCATCTACGAGGCGGCGTGGGGTGTCGCGTCGATGCTTGCCATCGCGAGTTCTTCGATCAGCCAGACGCTTTTTCCCGAGGTCAGCGACCTGAGCACGGAGGACGGCTACGACCGTATCGTCCACTACCTCGACGAGGCACTGGCGTTTAGCGGTATCCTCGTCATTCCGGGGCTTGTCGGCGCGGCTGTCATCGGTGACCGAGTTCTCCGGTTCTACCGACCGGAGTTCGAACAAGGTGCGACGGTGTTGCTCATCCTCATCGCGGCGTATCTTGCCGACGCGTTCGCTTCCCAGTTCACAAACGTTATCAACGGGGTCGACAGGCCCGACGCAGCATTCCGTGTAAACATGGTTTTCATTGTCTCTAACGCGATCCTGAATGCAGTTCTCATCTGGCAGCTCAGCTGGACGGGTGCGGCAATCGCCACCGCGTTATCGTCGCTGCTTCGGGCGCTAATCGGTTACTGGGTACTTGGAAACATCGTCGGATCTATCCGGATCCCGTACCGGACACTCAGCACTCAAATCGCCGCTGCCGCGCTGATGGCCGCCGCAGTCTCTCCCGTCGCCATGCTGATGCCCCCCGGGCGGCTGGGTACGCTGCTGCTCGCCGGCTTCGGCGGGGTCGTCTACGCTGTCGTCCTCATAGTCATCTCAGCCCGGGTTCGCTCGAAGGCCCAGTTGCTTATGCCGGAAACGATACTATAGCAATCCTTAATTATGCCACTGGCGGACGCAGTACCATGAACAACGTCCTCCTCGTTACTATCGATTCGCTACGAGCGGACCACGTGGGGTATCACGGGTACGAACGAGATACCACGCCACATATCGACGCGTACGCCGAAGAAAGCAGCACGTTCCTGAACGCCTTCTCCCATGTCGGCGGCACCCGTTTTTCATTTCCCGGCATCCTCTCGGGCGTGACGCCGATGATGTATGGCGGTCACGAGCGAATTTCCGAGGAACAGACCCTTATATCCGAGGTGTTCGACGACGCCGGCTACCGCACCGGTGGGTTTCACTCGAACCTCTACGTCTCCGGGAAGTTCGGCTACGACCGGGGTTGGGACGAGTTCTACGACTCGGCGCCCGACGAGTCGACTACCTCGAAGCTCCGCAAGTGGGCCAAGACGAACCTCGACGGCACGCTGCTCTCCCTCCTGAGGCGGGGCTACGACTTCCTCGAGTCCTCACAGGGCATCAACGTCGGGTCCTATCACGTCCCGGCCGATGAAATTACTGACCGGGCGATTCAGTTCATCGAGGATAGCGACGATGAGACGCCGACGTTCGTCTGGGCACACTACATGGACGTCCACCATCCCTTCCTCCCGCCCGAGGAATACCAGCTGGAGTTCCGGGACGAGCCGGTGTCCGACAACGACTCGATCCAGCTTCGTAGAAAGTTCATCGAAGAGCCTGAGGCAGTGACAGCGGAAGAGCACCAGACGTTCATTGATCTCTATGATGCGGAGATACGGTTCAACGACGCGGAGGTCGGTCGCCTCATGGACGCCGTCAAGTCGACGTGGGGAGACGACTACGTGATGGCATTGACGGCGGACCACGGCGATCACTTCCTCGAGCACGGTTACTTCGGCGGTGCTCGCCTGCTTGACGTGAAGAACCACGTCCCGCTCCTGATTAACGGCTGGGACGATACAGGGAGCTACGATGAGCTAGTCGGGCTGACTGACCTGCCCTGTACGCTCGTCGACACCGCTGGACTCGATATTCCGGACAACTGGTTTGGACAGAGCCTCCGGCGACTCGCCTTCGACGGAGAGTGGGATCGCAGCGAGATTCTGGGCGGTTACCGCGACAGCGACGGGTACGAGCACATCCGCGTCCGAGAGCCAGAGTGGAAGCTTATTGCCCACGAGGACGACACAGACGACGAACTGTACGACCTGACAGCGGACCCTGAAGAACAGGTAAACGTCATCGAGGACCACCCATCTCAGGAGCGGCGGCTTCGCAAACGACTCGATGACCACCGGCAACTCGTCCGGGCGACAGAGGCGGACGACGTCGAGCGCCCGGATATGGACGAGAACGTCAAGGAACGGCTCCGTCGGTTGGGTTACGACGAGTAGCCAGTGACGGAACGAAGGATACTGCGGTATCGCTCACAGGCCGCGTCGAAACTGTACTCGCATTCGATCAGGGTACGTCCGTTCTCGCTGATTGCTGCCAGATCGTCTCTGTTGAGGATCCTCTTGATACCCGCCGCCAGTGCTGTGGGCTCGCGCGAGTCGATGGTGAAGCCGGTCTCTCCGTCCCTGACCACGTCCGGGACACCCGAGACCGGGCTGGCGTATACCGGCGTTCCGCAAGCCAGCGCCTCCAGAATAGTCGTCGGGAGTCCTTCGGTCGGCTGAGAGGGCAGGATCAGGAGGTCAAGGTCGTTCAGGGCGCGAGGAACCTTGTGGTGGTCGACCCAACCGGTCAGTTCCACCCGGCCAGCCTCGATCTCTTTGGCGAGTTCCCGTTCCAGCCACTCTCGGAGGTCACCGTCCCCGACAAACCGGAAGGTGATGTCGTCGGGAAGCTGCTTGGCAACTGCTGCCAGCTCTCGCACGCCCTTCTCTTCGTCGAGTCGCCCGAGGAATCCGACAACGCGGCCACGGTCAGTGTAGGGTCGCTGGACGCAAAATTCGTCCGTCCGGACGTATCGCGCGCCCGTTGGATACACAGTAGGGGATTCCGGATACAGGTCCAGCTGGCGAGCCATCTCCGGTGTGTAGGTGATGACGCCGTGGGCTGTGGCGAAGCCAGCTCGCTCAAGTCTCCGGACGGCGCCGGCCAGTCCGGCAGCCACCCAGTCTGGCAACTGCTGTTCCCAGTTCAGCCGGAGTGTCAGCGGTACGTCGCCGCGGGGTTCGACAAGAACTGTTTTACCGAGCAGCCGAGCGGCGATAATAGGTAATAGGTACGATGTTGCGCCGAAAAACAGCACTACGTCTTCGTCGCGGTCGGCGATGACGCGGCACATCCGAAGTTGGTTCAGCAGGAACCGGAACGCGGCGGTGACGACGGAGTCACCCGCGCCTTTCTGTGTGAGTTCGACGAGTTCGTGCCGGTCACGAATCTCGGAGTCAGCCGGCAGGTCAGCCGTCACGAGCGCGACCGATGTCACAGCCGATAGGATATCCAGTAGACTCCGCGTGGCGTTCTCACCGGCGGCGGCAAGCGGATGGGTCACGACACAGACGCTCGGAAGGTCCGTTCCCTGTGCATCCACGTCAGCCTCTTCGCGACGTTTTGGTTCCGTCATCTATTACCCCCAGACCGTCATCCCATAGAGGTACCCAAACCCGACGAAGGCGGTCAGCACAAACAGGAACACGAGCTGTAGCACGCCGCCGACCGACGGCGAGCGGGTGACACGCCCGATCCTTTTGGGGGCAAACTGAAACAGGAGGTCGCCGAGGAAATCCGATTCTGCACCTGTCGATTCAGGAACGAACACTTCCATCCCGCGCTTGGAGTACCCCTGCCAGAACGCGCGGTCGATGAGCCAGCCGGGGTCGGTCCGGTAGTGGAATATCTTGTGGGCGACGAGGGCGTCCGGGGTGTAGTACACGCCCTCATCGTACTCACTTCGCAGGCGTGCACAGAGTTCCGTCTCGCCGCCCTGAAGGTTCTTGTCGCCCTGCCGACCGCCGATATCGTCGTCAAAGCCACCCAGTTCGAGAAACACGTTCCGGTCGAAAGAGATGTTCGAGCCGAACGTGTTGCGGACGACGCCGGGTTCGTCGGGGTCGCCGTTCGGTCCGAACCCGCGGTGTGTGACACCGATGAGCCAGTAGAACTCCGCTGGCAGAAAACTGGGCTTGCCGGCGACCCACGCCGGGGTCATGCGGCCGCCAGCCGCGAGCGCGTCGTGTTGTTCGTAGGCAGCGACTAACGCCTCGACCCACCCCTCGTCGGCGATAGCGTCGTCATCGATGAACGCGACGACGTCCCCGGTCGCTACTTCGGCCCCGTTGTTCCGACTCTCCAGCAGCCCGACGTTCTCGTCGTTACAGTGCGTCAGGACCGCTTCCCGGTCGCCGAAGTCGGAGTTGTACTGTTCGTACACGTCCCGGTTACCATCCGAGACCAATACGAGTTCCACGTCGTCGTAGGTCTGGGCTAAGACGCTCTCGGCCGCCGCTCGACAGTCATCGTATCGCTCCATCGTGTGCGTACAGAGCACGACCGAGACTCGCATGGTCGGTGGTGTGCCACCGGTGCTGTTAGGCGTTTCCATCCTGCGCTCGCATAGAGGTCAAAAGGCTTATGCGCGCCTTGGCAGTTTTTCCGTGCAATGAGTCAATCACGGGGCTATCTTGACGACAACCCCGAACTCGAGTCCGCCCTAGAGTGGGCCGAGCGCTGGTACCACGTTCCGGTCCTCCTGGTACTGCTCGGGTTCATGCTGTGGAATCGCGTCCGGAGTTGGCAGAACTTCATTGTTGACGGTGAAGTCCTCTTCAGCGGGAACGACGCTTGGTATCACTACCGTTCAACCCAGTACGTGGTCCAGAACTGGCCCTCGACGATGCCGTTCGACCCGTGGACCTATTTCCCGTACGGGACCACAAATGGGCAGTTCGGGACGCTGTTCGATCAGATCATCGCGACAGCTGCCCTGATTGTCGGTCTGGGTTCCCCTAGCGACCAGACGGTCGCGATGACAGTCCTGTTCGCACCGGCCGTGTTCGGGACGGTCGTTGCGATTCCAACGTACTTCGTTGGCAAGCGACTCGGCGGCCGCATCGGCGGCGTGACCGCGGTGACTGTGCTCGCATTCTCGACTGGTGGACTGTTACAGCGGAGTCGCGTCGGGTTCTCCGACCACCACGTCGCTGAAGCGCTCTTCCAAGTACTTGGGGTCCTCGGTGTCATGGTGGCTGTCAGCGTCGCCGCGCGGGACAAGCCCATCTACGAGCAGTTCGTCGAGCGAGATATCAGTGCATTGCGAGACACTATCAGTTGGTCCGTGCTGGCTGGTGTGGCGATTGCGCTGTATCTCTGGACTTGGGCTCCTGGTGTACTCCTCCTCGGCATACTCGGTGCCTTCTTCCTGCTCCGATTGTGTCTGGAGTACGTTCACGACAGCAGCCCGGAACACACGGCCATCGCGGGCGCAATCACGATGATGACTGCCGCTGTGTTGAGTGCATCTAGAGTTAACGTACTAGATATCACAGCCACCGAGCAATCGCTGCTACAGCCAGGGCTGGCGTTGGCTGTTGGCCTCGGCTGCGTGTTCATGGCATGGCTGGCCCGGTTCATGGAGCAGCGTGAATACGGCCGGTACGTGTATCCGGCGGTCGTGTTTGCGATACTCGCTCTCGGAGCGATTCTAATGGCAGTATTGACCCCCGATCTGTGGAGCTTCTTCACAAACAACGTGATGCGGGTAATCGGTCTCACAACCAGCGAAACGGCCAACACCGTCGGCGAAGCCTCGCCGCTGCGGAACGCTGGCGTCTTGTTTGACCAGCACGGGTTCGCTGTCATCGTCGCAGGAATCGGCGGCCTCATCCTGCTCGGAAAGCAGTTCCTCTCTGACGATGCACCCGCAGAAGAGCTACTCATCGTCGTTTGGGCACTGTTCATCCTGTTGGCTACGTTCACCCAGCGGCGGTTCGCGTACTATCTCGTCGCGCCGATTGCAGTGCTGTCAGGGATGGTCGTCGGTCGATTTATCGTCTGGTTCGATTTCAGCGCCGACGATGGGATCGAATACTATCAGGTTCTAACTATCTTCACGGTACTTCTTGTCATTGTTGTCCCGCTGTTCGCCTTCGGTACAACGCCAGTTGAGGCCGGCTCAACCGGTCCCGGGCCGGGTATCCAGGGTTGGGATGAGAGCCTGCAGTGGATGGAATCGAACACACCCGCCGAAGGGGCCTACGGCTCTGGCGGCGAGGCGACGCTTGATTACTATGGTACCTATGAGGAACAAGAGGACTTCGACTACCATGATGGACAGTACGGTGTTTTGTCGTGGTGGGACTACGGACACTGGATTACAACTAGAGCCGAGCGTGTTCCGAACGCCAACCCGTTCCAACAGGGCACCGAAACGGTTGCACCGTTCCTGATCGCACAGAACGAAACGCAGGCGAACGAGATCCTCGACAACACAGACGAGGATGACGCGAAGACGCGGTACGTGGCTGTCGACTGGAAGATGGCCGAGACCAACGGAAATCTCGGTGGCAAGTTCTTCGCCCCGTCAGCCTTCGTCGACGGGGTGCAGACCAGTGATTTCTACAGTCGGCTGTACATCCAGTCTCAAGGCGGTGTCCGTCAGGTGACGTTCCAGCAACAGGCCTACTACGAGACGATGGTCACCCGGCTGTACCGGTTCCACGGCAGCGCTGCGGCGCCGCAACCGATTGTCGTCGACTGGGAGAACAAGCAGACACAACAGGGCGCGCAGTACCGCGGTGCGCCGACGAACGAACAGGAGCCGGAGGGCCAACAGCAGGGACAGGTCATCCGCCAGTTCCAGAGCGTAGAGCAGGCCCGCCAGTACGTCGAGCAGGACGCGACCTCGCAACTCGGTGGCTACGGTGATGCTCCCACCGAGCGGGTTCCGGCGATGGAACACTACCGTCTGGTCGGTTCCAGTGAGACCGAGGCGTTCCCGAACAGCCCACAATACCAGCATTCCGCCTGGACGAAGATATTCGAGCGCGTTCCCGGTGCGACGATTGAAGGGACTGGACCGGCGAACACGACAGTCCGGACCGCCGTGGAGATGCGCAACCCGGCCACGAACAAGACGTTCATCTACCGCCAACGGACCCAGACCGATCAGAACGGGAACTTCGAGATGACCGTTCCCTACTCAACCACGGGGTACGGCGAGTGGGGCACCGACGAGGGCTACACGAACGTGAGTGTCCGTGCTGAGACCCAGTACCAGTTCACTGCGGTCGGAACGAACAACGGGAGCCAGACCGGCTTTGCTGGTACGACTGAGGTCACCGAGGGACAGGTTATCGGTGAGGACGACTCCGCCGCAACCGTCGAACTGGAACCGATATCAATCCAGCAGGGGAGTGAAACTAGCGGTGAATCACGCGCCCCGGTGACCGAAGACACGGCTGAAGCAGGAGTATAGCGAAGTAGCGGCGGTCAGTCACCATCAGATCGGCTGTTCGATCCACCTGAGACTTTTCACAGGATTCCGTCGATTAACCGTGTTCTAGTAGTGACGTCCATGTCCGCGAAAAACCGACAGCAGCGGTACCGCGAACTCACTCGGCGAGCGGATTGAACGTGCCGTTGATGTCCCACTCATGGAGACAGTGTGGGTCACCGGACTGCTTGGTGCCGTCGTCGGAGACGATACGCCAACTGTGTTGTTCTGGGTCCCACTCGTCGACCCGCCCACAGCGCTCGCACTCGCGTTTGCGTGGGGTGACGATTTCAGCCATATCTGGTGCAAGCGCGTGGGTGATTATCAGGCTGCCGGTCCCTGACGGGCCAGTCGGAACGATTTGGAGCCGGCGAGTGAGGGGGCTGAACTCACACTAATGCTGGGGTAGTGCAAACGTTACGACGCTCAAAAGTCCGGGAGGTCGTCCGCGCCGACCTCCTCGGCGTCCCAGTCGATGTACTCGTCGGCCAGCACCTCACAGACGACCTGTCCGAACTCAGTCAGGCCGGCGTTGATACCTGAGACAGTGCCCCAAGAATCGATGTCCGGGTGGATTTCCCGCTCGCGCCAGTCCTCGGGCAAGCCCGGGGCGTGGTAGCCGACGCGGCCCGCAAAGGAGTCCCAGAAGAAATCGAACTCCGCGATGAGCTCTAGGTCAGTGACGATCTCCCACTGGTCGGCCGTGAGCGATGTGTCCGCGGCCCATTCCTCGAAGGCGTCCGCCCACGCACCGTCGTCGAGGGCCTCGGCGAGTTCCTCGCGCCGGTATTCGTCGCCCTGTACGTCCGCGTCGTCGTACTCGTCGGCAGCGACGCCGGTGGACAGTTGTGGTCGCTCCGGCGTCTCGACATCGAGTGTCATAGTCGTGGTATGTGGCGGAGCCGAATAAAGCTCATACTGTTAGCTGCACTTTCGTGACGAGAGTCACCACTTCGAGGGGCAATACGCTTCACGTGAGTTCGGTGGACGGTATCAGCGGTTCGCTTCCCCGTCGAGAGCGCGCTGTCGCAGTCGTTCACCGCGGTCAGTCTCGGTCGTCACGTCGGGAACGGGAACCGGGTTCCTGTCCTCGTCGACCGCGACGTACACCGAGTACGACTCTGCTGTCGACTCAGTGTCGCCGGTTCTGAGGTTCTCTCGGGCCACTCGGAGCCGAACTTTAACGCTCGTTTCGCCAGTGTCGTAGACGAACGCCTCAATGAGAGCCGTGTCACCGACAGGGATCGGCCGCTTGAAATTCACCTGATCCATCCGTGCGGTGACGCAGGTCTCGCCGGCAAAGCGCATCGCTGACATCGCTCCGAGTTCGTCCATCCACTTCAGTACGTTCCCTCCATGGGTCGAACCCAGATGGTTCGAGTGATTGGGCTGGACCATCCAGCGGTTCTCGATATAGGTTTCCAGTACCGTTGGCATGGCGCGAGGTTGGCCAGCACTCCGGTTGAGTCTGTCGGACGGGCTTCGAAAACGTGGCTATGCCGAAACGTACTGCGCTTCCCACTCTTTCCGGGCGTCGAGTTCGCGCTGACCGCGCTTGGTCAGCGTGTAAAAGTTCGTTCGGCGGTCGCGTTCGCCCTTCTCGATGAGTGCCTTTTCTACGAGCGTGTCAAGATTCGGATACAGTCGGCCGTGGTTGACCTCGCTCTCGTAGTAGTTTTCGAGTTCTTCCTTGATTGCTAACCCGTGGGGCTCGTCAAGGCCTGCAATGACGTACAGCAGGTCCCGCTGGAATCCAGTCAGGTCATACATCGTATATCCGATATAGTTTGACCCTGTACATATCAGTCTTTTGAATCGGCAAATCTATTACGTATTTACAAGCCCCGTCACCGTCCAGTAGTTACCACGACATCTGTGGCTGTATTAACACGAGAGTTGGTAATAGCTTCGGCCCGTGACGGGAACATACAATGCTGCGAACATGATCCCGGTCGCTGTTCCTGCGCAGTCACCCGGACCCGACAAGGGTAAAGGAAACGAATGTGTAACGCGGGTGATGACCGAACACGCGGAGTCGGCGGCAGACGAGTTCCCAGAACCGTCAGGGGCGGGACGCGTCGATGTCGTCGGAACCGCCCACGTTTCCGAGCACAGCGTCAAGGAAGTGGAATCGGCGATTGAAGAATCCGAGCCCGATGTCGTCGCCGTCGAACTCGACGAGGGCCGGTATCGCCAGATCAAGGGCGAAACGCCTGACGACCTCGATGCAAGCGACCTCCTTCGCGGGAACACCGTCTTTCAGTTCCTCGCGTACTGGATGCTGTCGTACATCCAGACTAGACTGGGCGACCGGTTCGACATCGAACCGGGTGCAGACATGAAAGCGGGAATCGACACCGCCGAACGCCTCGGCATCGGCGTCGCGCTCGTCGACCGGGATATCCAGACGACCGTCCAACGGTTCTGGGCGCGACTGACGGCCGTCGAGAAACTCAAACTCGTCGGCAGCCTCGCGGCCGAGATGGGGCCGCCGTTGACGGTCGGGCTGACCGTCGGTGCTGTTTTCGGCGGCCTGTTTGCGGTCGTTGCTGGGGCCTTCGGTGGCCCGTTCATCGTCCCAAGTGGGGCTCTTTCTGCCTTGCCCGGGGGTTTCGGTGGCGCGGTCGAGGGTCTGCTCGATACGCTGTTGCTCATCTGTGTTGTCGCGGCCGGTATCGGGATTCCCATCGCCGCACTGCTGGTCCGGTTCCGCGGCGAGGCCGACGTTGAGGAGTTCGACATGGAGAAACTGACTGATACCGACGTGGTCAGTGCAATGATGGAGGAGTTCCGTCAGTTCTCCCCCGGCGGCGCGGAGGCACTCATTGACGAACGCGATGCGTTCATCGCACACCGACTTATCGCTCTCCGTGAGGCCGGCTATCACGTCCTCGCTGTCGTCGGGGCTGGCCATCGTGAAGGTATCGAGCGCTATCTCGACAATCCAGAGACGCTCCCGCCGATGGAGTCGCTCACCGGAACCGAGGGTGGTCGTCGGTTTTCACTGTACAAACTCGTCGGCTACGGGTTCGGTGTCGTCTTCCTCGTCTTCTTCGGCCTGCTCATCCTCGGTGGCGCGAGTCAGGCGGTGCTGTTGAAGCTGTTCGTCGCGCTGGTCGTGGTCAACGCCGTGCTGGCCGGCGGGCTGGCAAAAGTGGCCGGCGCACACTGGTCGAGTGCCGCCGCAGCCGGCGCGTTTGGCTGGCTGACGAGCCTGTTTCCGCTGCTTGCGGCCGGCTGGTTCGCCGGCTACGTCGAACTGCGGTACATCTCCGTCAACATCAGCGATATCGCGACGCTCAACGAGATACTCAACGATCAGGAGTCGCCGATACTGGACCTCATCAGCCGGATGCGTGGTGTGCCACTGTTTCGGCTGATCCTCGTTGTCGCGCTCACGAACGTCGGCAGCGCAATCGCCTCCTACGTCGTCTTCCCGGTGTTGATCCCGTACATCTCGTCGGATATTGGCGGGATGCAAGGCGTCTCGAAACTCCTCTGGCAGGGCGTCCGCGAAGGGACGCAGATACTTCTGGGGGTCCTCTGATGGCGGGTCGACGACAGCGAACCGCTGGAGGCCGGACCGTCGGCGGTCTCAGCTTCAGTCAGCGCGAACTCAGAGATCTCCTTGTCGCTTGGCTCGCGCTCGGGCTGGCGTTTACGTTCTTCCTCGAACGACAGTTCCGCCGCATCGTCTTCGGCCAGTTCGGTGGGCTGTCGGGAGCCGAAATCGCTAGCACGTTTGCCGTCAGCCTGCTGACTGTCGGCGTCGGCTTCCTGTTGCACGAGCTGGCCCACAAGGTCGTCGCCGTCCGCTTCGGCCAGATCGCCGCGTTCAAGGCCGATTACCGGATGCTCGGGTTCGCAGTTCTGGGTGGCCTCGTCGGCTTCCTGTTTGCCGCGCCGGGCGCAGTCGTCCACCGCGGCCGTCTCACGGCGAAGCAACACGGCCTCATCGCCGTCGCGGGGCCGGTGACGAACCTCGCACTCGCCGTTGTGTTTCTCGTTCCGTTCGTCGCGGCGCTGCTGTCGGGTGCGGGCGGCTTCCTCTGGGAGGTCGCCCGGATGGGCCTGCAGATCAATCTCCTGTTGGCCGGCTTCAACATGCTGCCCTTCGGTCCGCTCGACGGCCGAACGGTTCGAGAATGGAGTACGCCAGTGTTTCTTGCCGTCGCGGTTCCGTCGATTCTGCTCGGGGTCGGCGCGCTGTTCGTTCTCTGAGCGGCCGCAACGCTCCGCCGGAACGACGCTCTTTTGCCCGCGCCACGCACGCTCTCGGGTATGACCGACAGTGAGTCCGAGTCTGGGGACGATAGCGAGGAGGGACTGACCTACGCGGAAACCGGTGTAGACATCGACGCCAGCGAAGCGGCGACAAAGGCGCTCATCGGCGCGGCCGGCGAATTCGAGGGCGATTACGCGGGTCTGGTCGACATCGGCGACCAGTACCTCGCGCTTGCAACGGACGGCGTCGGCACCAAGCTCCTCGTCGCCGAGGCCGTCGACGACTATTCGACCATCGGCATCGACTGCATCGCGATGAACGCCAACGACCTCATCGCGACCGGTGTCGAACCGGTGGCCTTTGTCGACTACCTCGCGGTCGAGACGCCGGACGAGGAGACGAGCGAGGACATTGGCGCGGGACTTCGGACGGGGGCCGAGCGGGCCGGCGTGGCGCTCGTGGGCGGCGAAACCGCCGTGATGCCGGACGTTATCAAGGGGCTAGACATCGCCGGCACCTGCGCCGGACTGGCACCGAAAGACGCTGTCTTCCCCGGCGAGGCCGAGGCCGGCGACGCGATTGTCGGCTGGCCCTCGTCCGGGATTCACTCCAACGGCCTCACGCTCGCACGCGAGGCGGTTACACAGAACCACGAGTACACCGACCCGTTCCCGCCGAATCCCGACAGGACCATCGCGGAGGAGCTGCTGACGCCGACGCGAATCTACAGCGAGGTACTGGAGCCACTCCGGGCCAGTGAGACGCACGCGGCGGCCCACGTCACCGGCGGCGGCTGGACCAACCTCACGCGGATGGGGAGCTACCGGTACGAGATTACGGACCCGTTCGAGGCCCAGCCCGTCTTCGAGTTCGTCCAGCAGGAAGGCGACGTAGCCGACGAGGAGATGCACCGGACGTTCAACATGGGCACTGGGTTCGTCGCAGCAGTGCCACAGGCTGATGCTGACAGGATCGTTGCTGACAGCGAGGACGCTCGTGTGGTCGGCGAAGTAGCTGCCGGGGACGAGGCGGTCGCGATTCGCGACCTCGAACTCACCGAGTAAGCGATTGAGGTCGCCGACAGAAACCAGTCAGTCAGAGTCAGGCGGACAGGATGTCTTTGCCGGCGGTCTCCTCCGCAATCCGTATCTGAAGGGCCTGCCGGATGTGGTATCTGGCGGCTTCGGTTTCGGCGTTCTCGAGGGCCTTTTCGAGTTCGGCATACAGTGGGTCGCTGGGATTAGGCATATCGCTATGTCTCTCGTTAGTGAGAATAGACATATACCCCTGACACTGTTTTCGGTATTAAGCCCCTCCTACGGGCAGTACGGTGTTGCTATCGCTGTTCGCGTTTCTGAGAATTAGAGTTAGCTGACCGTACGCGCGATATCCGCTTCCGTTATGACACCGATAGTTTCCCCGTCTTCGACAACCATTACGGCAGCATTGTGGTTCAGATACGCATCGACTTCGTCGATGGGGGCGTCGGGCTCGACGGTCGCAATCGATTCGTTCATCACCTCGGCAACGGGGAGTTCGCCGACATTCTCTTCGGAGCGCTGACGGATATCAGAGTTGCCGATAAGTCCTTGTGGTGCCCCGTCCCGGATGACGGGGACCTGCGAGTACCCCTTCTCGTCCATCAGGTCCTTCGTCTGGTGGACAGAGTCGTCAGGTGCGACGCCAACAACGGGCGAATTCATCAGATCGCGGGCCTTGATGATGCCACCTTCGGCTTCTTCGAGGGCGGTCACGATTCGGCGGAGCGTCGACAGCCGTGGGTCCACGTCGCCACCTTCGATACGAGCGATAAGGGGCTGAGAGACATCTGCCCGCTCCGCCAGTTCACTCTGGGTCAAGCCGAGTTCGTTGCGGCGCTCCCGAAGATCCTGCGGCGTCGGTAAGTCCATATCCGCTAATTACCAGAGGTAATATAAAAAGCCCACGGCTGCTCCGGCGGGCGAATCAAGCAAAACGCCGGTTATGCCTCGGCTTCGGCTTCGTCCTCGTCGGCTTCGGTCTCGAACACCTCGACGACTTTCAGCGGAACGTCCCGGAGTGCGCCGCCGATCTCGCTCTTGGCGATCCGCTGGGCGTGCTCGGGGGATTCGGCGTTGAACACGTCCATCTCAAGCACCAGACCGACGAGCGCCGTATCGGCCGCAATAAACGCCGAGTCGAACGGTTCGCCACAGGCCGGACAGCCGGTCGCGCCGACCTCGACCTCGACGTAGTCCATCTCGGCCTCGTTGAGGCGCTTCCCTGCTTCGCTCACTGCTACACCGATAGCGTCGTCGATGTCGTCTACGTCACGAACCAGCCAGGCTGCTTCCATCGCCACGAGGTAGTTCATACACTAGCTCTCGTGGCCCGACTATTCGATAGTTTTGATTCGCGTCTGTTGCGCACGTCACCATTACTATCTCTATAACTTATGCGAACCAGCCACCTGACTCACACCCCTATTATGTCTGATCGCGGAACCGTTCGGGTATTCGTCTGTTCTCTCAGCCATCTCAGCAAACCGCAAGACAGCGGCCCCATTGTCCGTCACGATCAATACTCTTTGTCTGAGATTCGGCGACAAGATTTATATACCAGAGCCACTCTGGATGGACCGAGGAAGATGGTAGCTCGACTGTATACCGCAACGCTGTTCGCACTGTACCAACTCACCCTGCTGCTGGGCATCATGCTGCTGCCGGTGGCGATGCTCACGGAGCGGCTCGGACTCAGACTGCCGATGGACCGGGCCGTGTCGGGGCTCAACGAGGCTTACGATCAGGCGAGTGCGTAAGGCAGGCAGTCAATAGACCCCTGACCGGATGGTGGCGGTCAGGCTCACCACAAAAAGAGGTTTTATCAGCGCCCGACTAGTATCAGACAGTAATGCGAGATATGACTCCGGGGCCGGACCTTTCTGGACCCCAAGCCGCTGACGAGTTCCAGAGCGACCCGTACGCGCCCGAAGTCGGCGAGCTCCCCGAACAGTCCGCACAGGATTCGGAGAAGGTGAACAAGACGGGGACGACCACCATCGGTATCAGCACGTCCGAAGGGGTCGTCATCGCGACGGATATGCGCGCCTCGCTTGGCGGTCGCTTCGTCTCGAACAAGAACGTCCAGAAAGTCGAGCAGATCCACCCCACGGCGGCGCTGACCCTCGTCGGTAGTGTCGGCGGCGCACAGTCGTTCATTCGGACGCTTCGCGCGGAGGTCAACCTCTACGAAGCGCGACGCGGTGAGGACATCAGTATGAAGGCCCTCTCGACGCTCGCGGGCAACTTCGCACGCGGTGGCCCCTTCTTCGCTATCAACCCCATCCTCGGCGGCGTCGACGACGACGGTCACCACGTCTACTCTATCGACCCGGCCGGCGGCGTCATGAAAGACGACTACACCGTTACCGGTTCCGGGCTCACCGTCGCGTACGGGACCCTCGAAGACCGCTACGAGGAAGACATGACAAACGAGGAGGCAAAGGAAGTGGCTGCCGCCTCGATCAACGCCGCCGCCGAGCGTGACACCGGGTCCGGCAACGGCATCTACCTCGCCGATGTCACCGCCGACGGCGTCGACATCAACGGCTACGACTTCGACGAACTGCTGTAATCCGGGCACTGCACGGTCTCTTTTGCTCCGTTTGTATCCGACAGCAGTCCTCGGTCTCGTCCAGCCGTCCGCACGGCGACCCTGAACTGACGTGCGAACGAGAGAATTATACGGTCGGCTTCCGCATCGCCGGTATGGAACTGTTCGGGACCGCGGGAATCCGCGGTGATGTTGTATCGAAGGTGACGCCGGACCTTGCACTGCGAGTCGGGCAGGCTACTGGGCAGGACGGCGAGACGTTCGTGCTGGGGTACGACGGTCGTGTGACCTCACCAGCGCTCGCTGATGCGATGGCCGCGGGACTGCAAAGCGCCGGCGCGCGCGTCGTCAGAATCGGCCGCGTTCCGACGCCAGCGCTGGCGTACGCCTCGCAGGGCCGACACGGCGTGATGATTACCGCGAGCCACAATCCGCCGACGGACAACGGAATCAAACTGTTCGCCGATGGGACCGAGTACGGCGACGACGATGAGACGCGCATCGAAGGGCGAATCGAGGACGGTTCCACGCCGACTGCTTGGCGCGACTGGGGCGACACGGAATCGGTGGCCTATCTCGACGAGTATCGAAGCGCTGTCGCCGACTACGCTGAGTCACTCGGCAGCGACCCGTCGGAATTGACAGTCGCCGTCGACTGCGGGAACGGGATGGCCAGTGTGGCGACGCCACAGGTCCTCCGGGAACTGGGTGCCGACGTACTCGCGACGGAGGCGAACGTCGATGGGACCTTCCCCGGCCGCGAGAGCAAGCCAACGCCGGAGACACTGGCCGATTTCCGTGAGTTCGTCGCCGAGTCCGACGCCGACTTCGGGTTCGGCCACGACGGCGACGCCGACCGTATCGTCGTCGTGGATGCCGACGGTGATGTCATTCACGAGGACACGATACTCGCGATGCTGGCCGAACATTACACACGCGCCGCGGACATCTCGGACCCGGTGGTCGTGACGACGCCCAACGCCTCCGGCCGCATCGACGAGCGTGTCGAGGCCGCCGGCGGCCGTGTCGAGCGCATCCACCTCGGTTCGCTCCACGTGGGCATCGCCAACGTCCGCGCGGACGCAACTGACGAAACCGAGGTCGTCTTCGCCGCGGAACCGTGGAAGCACATCCACACCGCCTTCGGCGGCTGGATCGACGGTGTGGCCAGCGCAGCCGTGCTGACACGTCTGTTTGCCGAGGAGAGTGTCGCCGATAGGCGGGCCGTCATTTCCGAGCGGCCCTATGAGAAGGTGAGCGTCGAGTGTCCCGACGACGCCAAAGCCGAGACGATGGCCCGACTCGAATCCAGCCTGCCGGACGTGTTCTCTGAGGCCGATGTCTCGACTGAGTACGGCGTCCGACTCTCCTTCGACGACGGGTCGTGGACGCTCGTCCGACCAAGCGGTACCGAACCGTACGTCCGGGTGTACGCCGAAAGCGACGACATCGACGCGCTGGTCGCGGACACCACACAGGCGGTCCGCGACGCAGTCGAGGCCGTCAGTACTGCCGACGCCTGACACCTCCGGCCGCTACCGAGACCGATAGAATTTCTACACGGCCCTTCGAGGCCCAGTGCATGGAGGACCTCCTCGACGCAGCGAGAGACGCCATCGACGAGGCGTACGCACCGTACTCGGAGTACACCGTCGGTGCAGCGCTCGAAACGAGCGACGGCAGCGTCTACACCGGCTGTAACATCGAGAACGCCAACTACAGCAACAGCTTGCACGCCGAAGAAGTGGCTATCGGCGCAGCCGTCAGCGACGGGCATCAGTCGTTCGAGCGCGTCGCCGTCACCTCGGGTAAGCGCGACGGCGTCACCCCCTGTGGGATGTGCCGCCAGACGTTCAGTGAGTTCTGTGACGAGTCGTTCGAGATCATCACTGACGGTGACGAGCCGACGGTGTACGAGCTCGGGGAGCTCCTGCCAACGACAATCACCAGCGATCATCTCGACAAATGACAAGCGATAGTGAAGACCCGAACGACGACGTACAGTACCATCTGGAAGTGAGCGAGGACGACGTGGCCGACAGCGTCCTGCTGCCGGGCAACCCCGAGCGCGTCGAGAAGGTCGTCGACTACTGGGACGACCACGACATCGTCGCCGAACACCGCGAGTACCGTACGGCGACGGGCACCCACGACGGCACGCCGATTTCCGTCACCTCGACCGGTATTGGCGGGCCATCGGCCGCTATCGCCCTCGAAGAACTGGCCCGCGTCGGCGCTGACTCGTTCATCCGCGTCGGCTCCTGTGGCGCAATTCAGGAGGAAGCCAGCATCGGCGACCTCGTTATCACAACCGGTGCAGTGCGACAGGAGGGGACCAGCAAAGAGTACGTCCGCGAGGACTATCCCGCCAGCGCCGACCACCGGATCGTTTCGGCACTCGTCGCCGCCGCCGAAGAACTCGGTTACGACTACCACCTCGGGGTCACCTGCTCGACGGACAGTTTCTACGCCGGACAGTCCCGCCCGGGATTCGAGGACTTCGAGGCCAGCGGCAGCGACGAACGTATCGCGGCGCTCAAAGAGGCCGGCGTCCTCAACTTCGAGATGGAGGCCGCGACGATTCTCACGCTCGCGAACCTGTACGGCCTGCGGGCCGGCGCTGTCTGTACAGTGTACGCTAACCGCGTCACCGGCGAGTTCCGCACCGAAGGGGAGCGCAAGGCGGCCAAGTGCGCCAGCCTCGCCGTGTCGTATCTGGCCGAGATGGACGCGGCCGTCGAGGAAGCCGACGCCGACGGGTGGCACGCCGGCCTGTCTATCGACCGCTAGGACTCTCTCCCGGTATAGCTGTGAGTTGCGGAGGCAGCAGCATACCGCGCGAGTGGAACGAGCGCGGTTTCACGTCTCGCGACCAGCGGGAGCGAGACGGTCGTTTTTAGCGTAGATTTTTGCGAGCCGAGCGGGACCGAAGGTCCCGCTGGCCGTGCGAACGGGCGCTCCGCGCCCGTGAGCAGAGAGTGGTGCCCGCAACACGCTCTACGAGCGCGCGAGGAAAGGCGACGAAGTAAAAAGGGCCTCGCTACATGTCGGGCCAAGCCTTGGCGGCCCGGCCGACACCGGTCACGTCGTTGATCCAGCGGGCGGCAATCGCCTTTTTCAGCAGTTTCGCGGGCATCCCACCGAACGTCTCGATGGGGACGTTCACGACGTCGTGGGCGACGGCTTTCTCTCCGACGGAGACGACGGTTCCCTTGTCCTTGTGGGTCCATGTTTTGAGCGGCTGCCCGCGCACCGCACGGGCGAGGTTCTCGCCGGCCACCTCGGCGGCTTGCCAAGCGGCTTGGGCCGTCGGCGGGGCGGGTTGGTCGCCCGGCTGGTCGATTAGCGCCGAGTCGCCGATGGCGAAGACGCGCTCGTCGTCGGTCTGGAAGTTCCCTTCGGCGTGGACGCGGTGGTTGCGTTCGTCCTTGTCGAGGTCGACCTCGTGCATACAATCCCGGCCGGTGATACCGCCGGTCCAGACCAGTACGTCGTAGTCCAGTTCGTCCTCGTCGCCGATGTAGACTGTTTCCTCGTCGACCTCGCCGATGAACTCGCCGCATTTGATGTTCACGTCGGCTGCTTCCAGACGCTTGCGCAGGGCACCCTGAAGCTCGGGGTCGCTGTTTGGCAGGACCTGATCGAGGCCTTCGACGAGATGGATGTCGATAGGCGCGTTGTGTTCGTCGCGGAACTCGGCGACCTCACCCGCGGTCTGGATGCCTGAGAGGCCAGCGCCGCCGATGACGACCTGCGCGGGGTCGTTCGTGGAGGCCTCACGAGCGGCCTGCTGAATATTGTCGTGGATCTCCAGCGCGTCGTCGAGGCTCTTCAGCGTCAGGGCGTGCTCTTCGAGCCCATCGATGCCGAAGAAGGCCGTCTGCGAGCCCAGCCCCACGAGCAGGTAGTCGTACTCGACAGTGTCGGAGTCAGCCAGTTCCACTTCCTGAGCGTCAGTATCGATACCGACGACCTCGTCCTGCACGAAAGCAGTCGAGGGCTGTTTGATCTCGTGAACGGGAATGGCGATGTTCTCCTGCACGCTCGGGTCCCGAATACATCGGTGGGACTCGTGTAAGACCAGATGATAGTCCGTCTCGGAAACCCACGTTACATCCACATCCGTCTCACCGTTTAGCTCGTCCTCTAAACTCTTGATTGCCCCCGCACCAGCATACCCCGACCCGAGTACGACCACGTTCTCTGTCATACCGGAGACTCCGCAACCGACTGATACAAACCCTTTGAAATCCCTCTCAGTGGGAGAACGATTCTCCAGCGATACTCGTGGTAAGAACGGTACGATGCGGCCCCGGTGACCGCAGAAAAACAATCCAAAAGACC
The DNA here is from genome assembly GCF_008729015.1 of Haloarcula sp. CBA1129. Classification (NCBI taxonomy): domain Archaea; kingdom Methanobacteriati; phylum Methanobacteriota; class Halobacteria; order Halobacteriales; family Haloarculaceae; genus Haloarcula; species Haloarcula sp. CBA1129. Next base: position 421,603 of record NZ_RKSM01000001.1, on the reverse strand, counting down.
AGTGAGACGTACTAGTGTTCCGGTTCGCCCGCCGGTGCCCGCATATCGTCGATAGCGAGGATGAGTTTGTTGTTGGTGTCGTCCTTTCCTTCGAGAGTCCCGATAATCTGGAGCTTCGACAGCGGTGTCGGCCCGACCGTCACCGAGTCGCCCTCGTGGAATTCGGACATCGTGCCCTGCAGCTGAATCTCTGCGCGACACTCTTCGGGGTGGTGGACGCTGGTCAGGTCGATCTCCTCGACGTTCGAATGTTCGACAAGCTCGCCGTTGTGGCGTAGCGGGACCTCTGCAGCCTGATCCATGTCCTGAATCTGGAGCGCGTCGTAGGCGTTAGCGGTAGGCTTGTACCCACCTTTTGGGCCGGGGACACCCTCGACAAGCTGCAGGGCTTTGAGGCTCTGCATCTGGTTTCGAATCGTCCCGGGGTTCCGGTCGACTTTCTCGGCGATGTCTTCGCCTTTGACAGCGCTTTCACTTTCCCGATAGAGATTTACCAGTTCCTGCAGAATGTTCTTTTGACTGGGTGTCAGTTCGATAGATGACATAATCTGTTGTTCGGTACAGCCGTCCTTAAATGCGACGGTAAACCGTCTGGAACCGTCTTAGAATCGCCGAAAACGTTAGTACTTTATTCCAGCGCTGACCTGACACAGATATGGAAAGTCAGCGTATTCTGGTGACCGGTGGTGGGGGGTTCATTGGGGCAAACCTCGCGAACAAACTGGCCGAGAACAACGATGTCATCGCTCTGGACGACGGCTACCTCGGGACGCCGAAGAACGTATCAGAAGAGGTAGAGTACGTCGAGCAGAGCGTCCTCGACGAGGACCTGCCGACGGACGTTGACGTGGTGTTTCACCTCGCCGCGCTTTCCTCATACGCGATGCACGAGGACAACCCGACGCACGGCGCTCGCGTGAACGTCGAAGGGTTCGTCAACACGGTCGAGCAGGCCCGAGACGACGGCTGTGACACCATCGTCTACGCCTCGACCTCCTCCATCTACGGCAGCCGAACGGACCCGTCGCCGGAGGACATGGACGTGACGGTCAACACCGGCTACGAGGCCTCGAAGATGGCTCGGGAGACGTACGCGGAATACTTCCAGAACCACTACGACCTCACGCTGGCCGGGATGCGCTTTTTCTCGGTGTATCAGGGCTACGGCGGCGCGGAGGAACACAAAGGCGAGTACGCGAACGTTATCGCCCAGTTCGCCGACGACTTGGCCAGCGGCGACGCGCCGAAGCTGTACGGCGACGGCGAGCAGACCCGCGATTTCACACATGTCGACGACATCGTCCGCGGGCTCGTCTTAGCCGCTGAACACGAACTGAACGACGTGTACAACCTCGGCACCGGCGAGGCCTACGACTTCAACACTGTCGTCGAGATGCTGAACGACGAACTGGGAACGGACATCGAACCGGAGTACGTCGAGAACCCGATTCCTGAGGACGTGTACGTCCACGATACCTGCGCAGACTTCTCGAAGATGCACGAGGCGACTGGCTGGGAACCGGAAACCAGCTTCGAAGAGGGCATCGAACTGGTCTGTGCGCCGTATACGTAGGGCTATCGCCGACCCAGCGCTGGGTCTTTATCCGTCGCCCGTGGAGGCGACGGTATGGAACAACAGGTTCGCGTCCTCGGCGTTCCGATGGACCTCGGTGCCGACCGGCGCGGCGTCGACATGGGACCGTCGGCGATACGGTATGGCGGTCTCGCTGACCAGTTGGCAGGTATCGGTATCGACTGCGTCGACGGCGGCGACATCGCCGTCCCACGGCCCGAGGAACGCGACCCCGACGCCGGCGGCCTGAAGAGCGGTCGTGCGAAGTTCTTCAGAGAGACGAAGGAAGTCTGTGAGGACGTGACGACGGCGGTCGATGCGACCCTCCGAGAAGGGCGCTTTCCGCTCGTCCTGGGCGGCGACCACTCCATCGGCATCGGAACCATCGCCGGCGCGGCCAGCGACGACGAGGAACTGGGCGTCATCTGGTTCGACGCCCACGGCGATTTCAACACACCGGAGACGACGCCGAGCGGGAACATCCACGGGATGTCGCTGGCGGCCGTTCTCGGGCTGGGCCCGTTCGCCGACCACGAATGGGCGCACACGCCGGCAGTGAGCGAGGAAAACGTCGTTATCGTCGGCCTACGGGACGTGGACGACGAAGAACGCCGGCTGATAGAAGAGAGCGATATCACGGCGTACACGATGTCGGATATCGACGCCCGGAGCGCGCCTGAAATCGTCGATGAGGCTCTAGAGATTGCGACGGACGGGACGGATGGCATACACGTCTCGCTTGACCTCGACTGGCTCGACCCGACGGAGGCTCCCGGCGTCGGGACGCCAGTCCGCGGTGGCGTCTCCTACCGCGAGGCCCACATCGCGATGGAGTACGTCGCCGACCATCACGACCAGTTGCGCTCGATGGAACTGGTCGAGGTGAACCCGATTCTCGACGAACACAACCGCACCGCCGAGTTGGCCTGTGAACTCGTCGCCAGCGCTTTCGGCAAGCGCGTGCTGTAGCTATCCGAACCCCTCGTACTGCATCTCGGAGTCGGGAACGCCGACGCTTCGGGCGGCCCGGACCAGCGTCGACACCATCGCGCTGATGCCACACGCGTACAGTTCGACGTTCGTCGGGTCGATACGGGCGTCGACGCCGGACTGTGGACGCCGCTCCCGAACGGCGTCGAACCGCTCCGGCAGGTCTGCACTGGCTAGCGCGTCGCTTTCTACGTGGTTGACAAACACCGACTGGACGTAGTCGGTCGCGCCGTCCCAGTCGGTCAGCAGTGGTTCGCGCGTGAGCGTCGGGACGAAGTGGAAGTGGTCGTACTGGGCGTCGAGTCGCCGGAAGTGCGCCCGGTGTGGCAGGTCGTCCTCCCAGCCACAGCCGAGAAACAGCCAGATGTCACGGGGCTGGCCATCGACCACGTCCCGCCCCTGTTCGAGCGTGTAGTCGATCATGCTCTTGAACGGCGCGACGCCGGTCCCGGTTGCCAGAAAGACCATGTCTCGGTTCGAGGGAGGGTCCAGTACCATGTCGCCGTTCGGCCCGCGAACGACGACCTTCTCGCCGGCACGGACGCGTTCGAACAGCCCGCTGGTGAGTTTTCCACCGGGGACCAGCCGGATGCAAAACTCCAGTTCGTCCTCGCTTGGAGAGTTGGCCAGCGAGTACGCTCGCGGCGTGTCCCGGAGTCTGAGCGTGACGTACTGTCCGGGGGCGAAATCGAGGTCCACGTCGGGTTTGACACGCAGTCGCAGCAGCGATGGATAGGGGCGGTCGAAGCGTTCGGCCAGCGTCTCGATTCGCGCGAGTCGTTGCTTCGACGCCCCCGCGTCACGAACGCGGTCAAGCAACGCCGGCCACCGGATTGTCGACCCGTTCCGGGCAGCCGCCACCCACGACTGGTCCCCGACGGATGCAATCTGGTCGCGGACCGCCGACAACACCTCGTCGTTGCGGTTGCGGTCCATCGGTTCGACGAGCGTCACCTGCGCGTCCTCTGTGACTAGCGGCAACTGTGCCGCCCGGTCGTGCTGTGAGAGATGCCGAGGCAGGTCCATGGACGGGCTACGTCACCAACACCTGTATGTTTGCCCCACCACCTTTTTCGCGCTCGGGTTCGCGCTGCGCGCGAACCGCTCCTTGAAAAACGTGGGCGAAAAAGACCGCTCGCTTCGCTCGCGGTTACTTGCCGGCATCCGCTGATACGGTCAGCCGCTGGCTACACGCCTTTCTTTCAGGCCAATAATAGTCACCCACATTACGTTTTGCCGCTCATGTGGCCTGTGGCCGCCAATCGCGGCAAAACGTGGTCTTGCTGAACAAAGTGAAGCAAGGCTCGAAAGACTCGCGTTGCTCGTCTTTCGGTGGCGAAAAAGCGCGAATCGCTCCACGATTCGCGTGAAACCGCGCCTTCGGCGCGGTACGCCAGCTACTATTGGTCTGACGCCGCGTCGTCCGTCTATTCGCTGTTATCTGCTGGCACGACCGTCACGCTCGCCACACGGTCGTCGTCTTCCAGACCCATAATCGTCACACCCTTCGTGTTCCGACCGACCTGTGACACATCACCGGCGCGGATGCGCATAATCTGGCCCTGCCCGGACATGATGACAAGATGGTCCTCGTCGGTGACGGCCTTGGCAGTCGACACGCGGCCGTTCCGGTCGTCTGTCTTGATGTCGATGAGGCCCTTGCCGTAGCGGGACTGCGTGCGGTACTCGTCGAGTTTTGTCCGCTTCCCGAAGCCGTGTTCGGTGACGGTCAGCAGCGACCGCGAGTCATCGTCATCGGTGGCGACCATCGCCGCGACCTTGTCGTCGCCCTGCAGTTTGATGCCGTTGACACCGCGGGCGGACCGGCCCATCTCGCTGACTTCGCTCTCGCTGAAACGGATGGTCATCCCCGCCTCCGTGGCGATGACGAGGTCGCCGGTGCCGTCGGTGACGTCCACGTCGATGAGTTCGTCGCCGTCTTCGAGCTTGGCGGCGATGATGCCCGTCGAGAGGATGTTCTCGAACTCAGAACAGCAGGTCCGCTTGACGTAGCCGTTCCGGGTCACCATCGTGATACACTCGTCGTCTCCGAACTCGTCGGTCGAGACGACGGCGGTCAGCTCCTCGCCGTCGTCCAGATCGATGAGGTTGATCGCGGACTTGCCCCGGGCAGTGCGGGACATCTCCGGAATCTCGTAGGTCTTGAGGCGGTAGACCTGTCCTTGATTGGTGAAACAGAGCAGGTAGTCGTGGCTATTGGCACGGAAGACCTTCGAGACGCGGTCGTTCTCCTTGGGGTCGGCACCGATGATGCCCTTACCGCCGCGGTTCTGCGGGTCGAAGTTCTCGACCGGCATCCGCTTGATGTAGTCGTCCTCGGTGATGACGACAACGCAGTCTTCCTCTGGGATGAGATCCTCGTGGGTGACCTGTCCCTCGTCCTCGATGATACTCGTCCGGCGGTCGTCGTCGTACTCGTCTTTGACCTCTTGGAGTTCGTCGGCGATGACGCTATCGAGTTTCTCGCGGCTGTTGAGGACGGACTGGAGGTACTCGATGGTGTCCTGTACGTCCGCGTACTCGTCTTTGATTTCGGCCGCTTCCATCGAGGTGAGCGAGCCGAGTTGCATCCGGACGATGTGGGCGGCCTGCTCCTCTGAGAACTCGAAGGACTCCTGCAGGCCGGCCCGGGCGGCGTCGCGGTCCTCGCTGTTTTGAATGAGGTCGACAACGTCCTCGACGTTTTCGAGGGCCTTCAGTCGGCCTTCGAGGATATGGGCGCGGTCCTCAGCCTCGGCGAGGTCGTACTCGGAGCGTCGGCGGACGACCTCGCGGCGATGGTCGATGTAGTGCTGGAGGCTCTCTTTCAGCGAGAGTACCTCCGGCTGGCCGTCGACGAGCGCGAGATTGATAACGCCGAAGGTGGATTCTAGGTGATGGTCGAGCAGGCGGTTCTCGACCACGTCGACGTTCGCGCCGCGCTTGAGTTCGATGACGATGCGGACGCCGTTGCGGTCGGACTCGTCACGCAGGTCCGAGATGCCCTCGATTTTCCCCTCGTTCACGTCGTCGGCGATGCGCTCGACGACGCGGGCCTTGTTCTCCTGATAGGGGAGTTCGCTGATGACGATGCGGCCCTCCTCCGGGTCGACCTCGTATTCAGCACGGACCCGCAAGCGGCCGCGGCCGGTCGCGTACGCCGAGTAGATGGCGTCGCGGCCGACGATGTTGCCCCCGGTCGGGAAATCCGGCCCCTTGATGTGCTCCATCAGGTCCTCGACCGTACAGTCGGGGTTTTCGAGCAGATGGACCGTCGCGTCGACCAGCTCGCCGAGATTGTGCGGCGGGATGTTGGTCGACATACCGACAGCGATGCCCGAAGACCCGTTCAGCAGGAGGTTCGGGACTTTCGACGGCAGCACGTCGGGTTCCTGCAGGCGGTCGTCGTAATTGCTGGAGAAGTCGACGGTGTCTTTCTCGATGTCTTCGAGCAGTTCCTCGGCGATGGGGGCCATCCGAGCCTCCGTGTACCGCATGGCTGCGGCCGGGTCGCCGTCCATCGAGCCGAAGTTCCCCTGACCGTCGACGAGCGGGTAGCGCATCGAGAAGTCCTGTGCCATCCGGACGAGCGTGTCGTAGATGGCCGAGTCACCGTGTGGGTGGTAGTCACCCATCGTCTCCCCGATAATCGAGGAGGACTTCCGGTGGGCGGAGTTCGAGGAGACGCCCATCTCGTGCATCGCATAGAGGATGCGTCGATGGACGGGCTTGAGACCGTCCCGAACGTCAGGGAGCGCCCGCCCCGCGATGACCGACATCGCGTAGTCGATGTAGGACTGCTCCATCTCGTCCTCGATGCGGACGTGCTTGATCTGCTCTGCCGGTGCGTTCGCGTCGTTTGCGTCAGAACTCATATATCGACCCACTCCGCTTCAGGCGAGTGCTCCTTGATGAACTCCTTGCGCGGTTCGACGGCGTCACCCATCAGGACGTTGAACATCTTGTCCGCGGCCGCGGCGTCCTCGATGGTGATCTGCTTGAGAATCCGATTGTCGGGGTTCATCGTCGTCTCCCAGAGCTGTTCGGGGTTCATCTCACCGAGGCCCTTGAACCGCTGGACCTGAGTCGGGTTCCCGTCACATTTCTCCTCGATGATCTTGTCGCGTTCTGCGTCCGTCATCGCGTCGTAAGTGTTCCCGCGGTAGCGAATCCGGTACAGCGGCGGCTGGGAGGCGTAGACGTAGCCGGCCTCCAGCAACGGCTTCATATGCCGGTAGAACAGCGTCAACAGGAGCGTCCGGATGTGCGCCCCGTCGACGTCCGCATCCGTCATCAGGATGATCTTCTCGTATCGCAGGTCCTCGATATCGAACTCGTCGCCAATACCGGTCCCGAGCGCGGTGATGAGGTTCCGGATTTCGTTGTTCTCCAGAATCCGGTCCAGTCGGTGTTTCTCGACGTTCAGAATCTTCCCCTTGATGGGAAGGATGGCCTGAAACTCCGGGTTCCGGCCCTGTTTGGCGCTGCCGCCCGCAGAGTCTCCCTCGGCGATGAACAGTTCGGCTTCCTCGGGGTCCCGCGTCTGGCAGTCCGCGAGCTTCCCGGGCAGTGCCGTCGAATCCAGTGCCGACTTCCGCCGGGTGAGCTCCTCGGCCTTCTGTGCGGCCTTCCGTGCTTTCGCGGCCTCGACGGCCTTCCCGACGATGGCTTCGGCCGTGTCGGGATTCTCCTCGAAGAAGGTCGCCAGTCCGTCATGCATCGCCGATTCGACGATCCCGCGGACTTCGCTGTTGCCGAGTTTCGTCTTGGTCTGCCCTTCGAACTGTGGGTCAGGATGTTTGACAGAAATAACGGCCGTCAGCCCTTCGCGGATGTCGTCGCCTTTGAGTGTATCGTCAAGATCTTTCAGCAGATTATTGTCGGTCGCGTAGTCGTTGATGACCCGTGTGAGCGACGTTTTGAATCCTGTGAGATGTGTCCCGCCCTCGCGCGTGTTGATGTTGTTGGCGAAGGCGTGGATCGAACCCTGCAGGTCGTCGGTCCCCTGCATGGCGATTTCGACCTGCACCGGCCCCTCCGCGATTTCCTCCTCGTCTTCGAAGTAGATGATATCGCGGTGGAGCGGGTCCTTGGTCTCGTTCAGGTATTCGACGAATTCGCGGATACCGCCGTCGTAGGCGAACGTCTCCGTCTCGCCGTCGCGCTCGTCGATGATAGAGATGGCGACGCCGGAGTTGAGGAAGGCGAGCTCCCGCAGTCGAGACGACAGCGTCGAGAACTTGAACTCGCCGGTCTCGAAGATTTCGTCGTCGGGCCAGAACCGGACGGTCGTTCCCGTCTCTTCGTCGGGTTCGAGGTCGCGGACCTTCTTCAGGTCGTATTCGGGTTTGCCGTGGTCGAAGCGCTGTTTCCAGAGCGCGCCGTCGCGCCTGACCTCGACTTCGAGCCACTTCGAGAGGGCGTTGACGACGCTCACACCGACCCCGTGGAGACCCCCGGAAACCTGATAGGATTTGTTGTCGAATTTGCCACCAGCGTGGAGAATCGTCATCACGACCTCGACAGCCGGGCGGCCGTGCTCTTCGTGGGTATCGACGGGAATTCCCCGCCCGTCATCGCTGACAGAGACGGAGCCGTCGTCGTGAATCGTTACGTCGATGTTGTCACAGTAGCCGGCGAGCGCCTCGTCGATCGCGTTGTCGACCACCTCATAGACGAGATGGTGGAGGCCACGAGCGTCCGTCGACCCGATATACATCGCGGGCCGCTTCTGGACGGCTTCCAGCCCTTCGAGGGTCTGGATCGACTTTGCGCCGTACTCATCAGACTCTCCTGACATAGGAACTTACCCGTCCTAATAGAGGGGGACGTATAAAGCTCCCGCACGCGCGCGGGACCGCGGTTTCGGGGCAGCGTCCACTTTCACTCCGGTGGCGATTACCTTTTAAGCCCGACGCGGGTACGTACCGCACGACAATGACCTCGTATCAGTCGCGACTCGGCGAGGGCGAGGGGATCGCCGAGGAGTTGGCCGAGTCCCAGCGGGCCATCTCCATCGCCGAGTTCTTCGAGAAGAACAAGCACATGCTGGGCTTCGACTCGGAGGCCCGAGCGCTCGTCACGGCCGTCAAGGAGGCCGTCGACAACGCGCTCGACGCCTGCGAAGAGGCCGGTATTCTCCCCGATATCTACGTCGAAATCCAAGAGTCCGGCGACTACTACAAACTAATCGTCGAGGACAACGGCCCCGGTATCACGAAGGAACAGGCCCCGAAAATCTTCGGAAAACTCCTCTATGGCTCCCGCTTCCACGCCAGAGAGCAGAACCGTGGCCAGCAGGGGATCGGGATTTCCGCGGCCGTGCTCTACTCGCAACTCACCTCCGGCAAGCCGGCGAAAATCACCTCCCGACCGAAGGGCCAAGACGAGGCCCAGTACTTCGAACTCATCGTCGACACGGACACGAACGAGCCAGAGATCAGCGTCGACGAGACGACGACGTGGGAGCGCCCTCACGGGACGCGCATCGAACTGGAAATGGAGGCCAATATGCGGGCCCGGTCGACGCTGCGGGACTACATTCAGGACACCGCTGTCGTCAACCCCCACGCACGCATCGAGTTCGACGAACCGGGGCTGGACGAGTCCCTGAAGTTCGAGCGCGCCGAGCGTGCCGAACTCCCCGATGAGACGGAGGAAATTCGCCCCCACCCACACGGCGTCGAACTGGGGACGCTCCTGAAGATGCTCGAAGCCACGGACTCCTACTCCGTGTCGGGGTTCATGCAGGAGGAGTTTACCCGCGTCGGCGGGAAGACCGCCGACAGCGTCATCGCGAACTTCAACGACCGACACTACGGCCGCGGCATGGCCTGGCAGCCGCCGAAAGTCAATGCGGACGCCGAAATCGAAGCCGCCGTCGAGGACGCAGTGGCGAACAAGGGGGCCGAGACGACCGCGACGTTCGCCGCCGCCGTCTCCGATGCTATCCACGACCGCGACCGGGTCGCGTACCACGAGGTCGAAGCGATTGTGGATGCGGCGGCCGAGGACGCGGAGGCCGACGGCGACACGACGTTCGGCGCGACCGTTCGAGAGAACGCCGTTGTGGCCGCGTGGAACGCCGTCAGCGATGAACTGACTGCCGACCTCTACGCGCTCATCGACGATGTGACGACGAAACGCAAGGACGACGCCGCAATCGAGGGACTTGCGAGCCGTCTCGCTGACAAGTTCGCCGACGAGGGCCGGCATCGATTGACTCGCGACGAACTCCGGAACTACATCGACCGCGCGGCCGACATGACCGAGGAGCAGGACGACGCCACATACGGCGAGACGGCCCGCGAGAACGTCCTCGAAGCACTCTGGGCGGCTGCCGAGGGCGTTCCGGAGGAACCGCCGAAAGTCTCCGACATCGCAGACGATCGTGACACAGCGAGCGAGTTGCTGTCGGCGATGCGCGAGACGGACATCATCGCACCGCCGACAGACTGTCTCTCCCCAATCAGTGCGGAACTCGTCGAGGAGGGGCTCCGCAAGGAGTTCGACGCGGACTTCTATGCCGCGTCAACGCGGGACGCGTCGGTCCACGGCGGCGACCCGTTCATCGTCGAGGCCGGTATCGCCTACGGCGGCGAACTGGAAGCCGAAGGGACGGTCGACGTGATGCGATTCGCCAACCGCGTGCCGCTGGTGTACCAGCGCGGGGCCTGTGCGACGACGGACGTGGTGAAGTCGATCCGCTGGCGCAACTACAACCTCGACCAGCCCGGCGGCTCCGGCATCCCGAAGGGACCGGCCGTCATCATGGTCCACGTCGCCTCGACGAACGTCCCCTTCACGAGCGAGTCCAAGGACGCCATCGCGAACGTCCCCGAGATGGAAGACGAGATCGAACTCGCCATCCGGGAGGCCGCCCGCGAGCTCAAGAGCTACCTGAACAAGCGCCAGTCGATGCAACAGCGCCGCGAGAAGCAGGACAAACTCGCGACCATCCTGCCGGAGATGGCCGAGAAGCTCACCGAAGTCACCGACAACGACGAGCTCCACATCGACGACTCGCTGGCCCGCATCATGAACAACGTCCTCGTCGAGCGAGAGGTCGAGGACGGCACCGTCCGTGTTCGAATCGAGAACAACGACGACACGAACGCGGACGTGGAACTGACAGACATCGTCACTGCCGAACCGCAGGACACGAACGGCGCGACGGTCGTCGAGATGGACGGCGAGTGGTTCGTCAAGTGGTCTCCGACCGTCGGGGCCGGCGAGACCGCCGTGCTGGAATACAGCGTGACCGACGAGGCCGAGTTCACCGTCTCGGTCGACGGCGTCGAAGAGGAGAAACTCACGGTGAACGCCTGATATGAGCACAGATTCAGACAACACACCCGACACCGAGGAAGCGCGCGAGCAACTCATCGACCTCGCGGCGGACTTCTACGACCAGTTCGCCGGCGGCGAGGTGCCGACCATGTCGATTCCCACCCGGACCAAGTCGAACATCGTCTTCGACGAGGACGAGCAGGTCTGGGTGTACGGCGACCGTAACTCCACGCGGTCGGCCAAGACGATATCCGGAGCCGAGAAGATTCTCAAAGCCGTTTACACCATCGACTTCCTCTCCCAGCAACTGGAAGAGGACCGCTCTTCGACCCTGCGTGAACTGTACTATCTCTCGGAGTCTTGGGACCTCGACGAGGCCCAGTTCAACACGCAAGACGAGTCGAACAACCTCATTGAGGACCTCGAAATCGTCTCCGACGTGAAACGCGAGGACTTCCACATGCGCCCGGAGGAGTCCGGCGCGAAGGTGATGGGGCCGCTGCTCCTCCGCGAGCAGACCAACCGCGGCGACCGTGAGATCCACTGTCAGGACGACGTCGGGCAGGGCGGCTACCAGATCCCGAACAACCCCGACACCATCGAGTTCCTCGACAACGACGCGAAGTTCGTCCTCTGTGTCGAGACCGGCGGTATGCGCGACCGCCTCGTCGAGAACGGTTTCGACGACGAGTACGACGCACTGGTCGTGCATCTCGGCGGCCAGCCCGCGCGGGCGACCCGGCGGCTCATCAAGCGCCTCCACGACGAACTCGACCTCCCGGTCACGGTGTTCACTGACGGTGACCCGTGGTCGTACCGCATCTTCGGGTCGGTCTCCTACGGTTCGATCAAGAGCGCGCACCTCTCGGAGTACTTGGCGACCCCCGAGGCACAGTTCATCGGCATCCGCCCGGAGGACATCGTCGAGTACGAACTGCCGACGGACCCGCTGTCGGACTCTGACGTGAACGCTCTGGAGAGCGAGCTGGAGGACCCGCGGTTCCAGACGGATTTCTGGGAGGAACAGATCGAACTCCAGCTCGACATCAACAAGAAGGCCGAGCAGCAGGCGCTTGCCTCCCGCGGACTTGACTTCGTGACGGACACGTATCTGCCCGAACGGCTGGACGAGATGGGCATACTATAGTCGTCGGACCCACCCTCTCGGTTATGCCAGTCCGTACACAGTCCCGTTTTCGGCGGCGACGTACGCTCGCGTCTCGTCGGCAGACAGGTCGGTCAGACCGCTCTCGGCCTCGAATTGCCATTGTTTCTCCCCTGCCGTTGTCTCAAGCGCGAACTTGAACCGATTTCGCGGATCGGAGTTCGACCATGAGTCCACATATAGCGTCTCCGAGACGGTTGCGGCCGGGACGACGCCTTCGACGTTCGCGTCCGGCTCCCACGTCCAGCCGAGGTCTCCGGTGGCACTGTCGTAACTACGTACGGCGTCACCGCATGCATAGAGAACGCCGTCCAGAACTGGGGCCTGTTGGACGTAGCCCGACTGTTCCGCCTGCCACTGTTGGTCACCGCTCGCGGGGTCAAGCGCAGTGACGCACGAGCCACCGACATAGAGCGCCCCATCGTGAAGCGTCGTCGACGTTACCGTTCCTTCGTCGTAGGTCCAGAGAGACTCTCCAGTGTCGGAATCCTGGGCAACTACCGTGCCGTGAGTCTCGTCCACGTCGGCAGCGTAACAGACAGCCTCGTCGGTGGCGACCATCGTCTGCGCGTGGTAGTCCGAAACGTCGTGAGCCCACCGCTGTGTCCCGGTCTCAGCATCGTACGCGTAGAACCGACCGTACGACGCCACGTATATTGTCCCGTCTCGCACGACACCCTCGTATTGGTCGCCGACTCCACCAGTCCACTGCACTGACCCATCGGAGACAGCGAGTGCGTAGAGCGTTCGTCCCTGCTTCGAAGGGGCATCGGTGTTCGTCCCGACGTACACCATTTCCTCGGTCGCGCCGAGCAGTTCGAGCCACCACTCTCCGGGCGAGAACGTCCACTGCTCCGTGCCGGTTTCAGCATCGAGTGCCACGACGACGTGATCCTCGTACAGCCCTTCTTTCCCGCTTACGACGACTACGCTGTTCCCGATAGCGATGGGCTGCGAGCGGATGCCGTCATCCGCGTTGTACGACCACTGCTGACTCCCGTCGTCGGTCGCGAGTGATGTGACGGTTCCTGACGCTGTCCCAACGTACAGACGGCTGCCCACACTAATTGGTGGGGCGGTGATTTCTGAGACGAGGGGCTGCTGCCAAGCGACGAACGGTTCTCCTTGCGTGTGAGTAGCAGTCCCATTCTTTGATTCCGGTGGTGCCGTCTCCGTAGTTTCGGTGACGCTGAGACACCCGGCGGACGCCAGTCCAAGGGTCGCAACACAGCCACGAAGATATCGTCGACGGGAGGAGGGCATAGTAGTCTAATTTCTGTTGGCCAGTAAGTGCTTTCTGCCGAGTGAAAAAGTCAGTGTGGTCGTCGGCGTGGAATTGATTCAGTATCTGGGCAGTAGCGAATCCATGTGCGTTTAGTCCAATTTTGTATGGCACCCCATCAGTCGTGGTCGGTCGACGGGTTTTGGGGCGGTAGTTTGAGCAGTGAACGGACGTTTCGACGGAGCCAGTTTCGTATTTTCGTCCCGACGGTGGTAAACACCAGCGTCGCAGCAAGACCGATCGAGGCCAGTTGGAACGTGATCATAGTCCACGGTGTCAACGACCGGCCAAGGAGCAGAACGACGCCGAAAAGCAAGATTAGGTCAATGATCTGCTCTGCCACAAAGTAGCCGAAACTGGCCGCAAGTGAGGGCTGAAAGCCGGCCGTCCAGAACAACACGACAATGATCGTCCCGAACAGCAGGCCAGCTCCCATCGTTGACAGCGGAAACTCGACCTGAATCGCATCGGCCACCGCGGAGCCGAGGGACCAGAGCGACCATCCGACGAGGAGCCAGACCAGCAGCAGGTGACCGAACGAGGGTGTTCGTTCGGTCACTGAACGTGTTTCCCCTGCTTGCTCGCTGGCGCGGTCCATCACTGATGTATATTGATTACCGCTTCAATACTTTTTTGACTGACAGGTGAAGCGGGAGCCGTCATCTCAGTCGCTGTCCGGCTGTTACACTAGCTAGTTCTCGTCGAGCACGACTGGTACGCCGCGTTTCGCTACATCCTCGGCGAACGCACCGGAGTCCGCTTCCAGCGACTCGAACGTGTTATAGTGCATCGGCAGCACGAGGTCCGGGTCCATCGCTTCGGCCAGATCGGCGGCCTCGTGTCGGTTCATCGTGTAGTTCTTGGCGATGGAGGGGACGAACAGCGACACGTCGAGTTCGGCGTGACCGTCCAGCACGTCGGTGTCGCCGGGCCAGAACACGCGGGTGTCGTCGAGGGCGACGAGGAAGCCACAGCCGATGCCCTTCGGGTGAATCGGGCTGCCGTCATCCTTGACGTTCCGGCCGTCCTCGTGGTTGTAGGCCGGCATCGTCCAGATAGGCACGTCGTCGACCAGCACGTCGGCCTCCATCGACACCTTTCGGACCTCGTAGTCGAGGTCGGCGAGACGGTCGAGGTCGCGGTCGGTCGCATGGACGTTGATGCCCTCGAACGCGACCACGGTGGCGTCCTCAGCGGCGACGCGGCGGATGCCGTCGGGGTCGTAGTGGTGGATGTGGGTCACGCAGACGATATCCCCGTCCTTCGGCGCGTAGTCGCGCGTCGGCGGATGGCCGATACCGGGCGTGTCCGGTTCCCACTCACCAGTGAGGACGCCGTAGCGGCCGGGGTCGAAGTAGACGACAGTGTCGTCGCCTTCCAGCCGCAGCGTCGCGTAGCCGAGCCACTCCGCGGTGATGCCGTCGTGTCTGACTGTCATGTGTGATCGTTCTCGGAGAAAGCCATTACGCGTGTCGGTCCGCCTCGAATCGCAGCAGCGGCGCTACTGTGACGCCGCCAGCCGTTCGACGCGCTCCAGCGAGTCAGCGTTATCTGGCGTCTTGTCCTCGCGAACCGAGAGGAATCGGGGGAACCGCAACGCGTAGCCCGAGTCGTAGGACTGGGAGGCCTGAATCTCCTCGTAGCCGACCTCGAAGACGACGGCTGGGTCAAGCACCACGTCGCGGCCGTCCTCGCGCCGGATGTGCGGTTCGAAGCGCTCTGTCAGGTCGTCGAGCTCCGCGTCGGTGATGCCTGTCGCGACGTTGCCGACGGTGGCGTAGCCGTCGTCGGTTCGCACCGAGAGTTCGAAGGAGCCGAGGACGTTCGCCCGGCGGCCCTCGCCCCACTCCGCGCCGGTGACGACACAGTCCAGCGTCTCCACGTCGGGCTTTCGCTTGCGCCAGTGCTTGCCCCGCTTCCCGGGCGAGTACGCGGCCGTCGGGTCTTTCAACATGATGCCCTCCTGCTCGGCGGCAAGGGCCTCTCCCTCCAGATCTTCAATCTCGTCGGGGTCGTCGGACAGCCACATCCGCGAGACAACGTCGCTTTCGGCCGGGAACAGCGATTCGAGGCGGTCGTGACGCGTCTCCAGCGGGGCGTCGAGTAGATCCTCGCCGTCGGCGTGCAGACAGTCGAAGGCGTGCAGCCGGACGGCCACGTCCTCGCGGGCCGCGGCCACGTCGTGTTTCCGGCGGAAGCGACGCAAGACCTCTTGGAACGGGAGCGGGTCGCCGTCCGCGTCGACCGCGACCACCTCGCCGTCGAGGATTGCGGGCGCGTCAAGCGTTGACTCGACGGTGTCGACGACCTCGGGGAGCGGGTCCGTGACTTCCTCCATGTTCCGGGAGAACAGCCGGGCGTCCTCGCCGTCGAAGTGGACCTGCACGCGAGCGCCGTCGTACTTCCACTCGACAGCGGCGCGGTCCCAGTCCTCTAGCGCGCCGGCGACCGTACCCGCCTGAGCCAGCATCGCCTGAACGGGGCGGCCGACTTCAAGAGTAATAGTCGCCAGTCCGGACTCGCCCTCGTCGCGGGCCACCTCGGCCACCATTCCGTAGTCGTTAGACACCTGCACGGCCCGCTCGACGGCGTCGACCGGCACGTCGAAGGCGGCCGCGACAGCGTCCCGGACCGTCCCCTCGCCGACGCCGATGCGCATCTCCGAGAGGACGAGTCGAGCGAGGTAGCCGGCTTCGGTCGGGGAGCACCGCGAGAACAGGCCAAAGAGGATGTCGACTTTCGTCCCCTGACTCCCGCTGCCGTCGACGGCGGCCAGTTCCCGTAACTCGGCGTCGAGTTCCGCCACAGTGAGGCCGCCACTCCCGCCGCCAGCACCGAACGCGGCGAGACCCTGCTGGCCGCCGAGGTCGTAGCTGGCCGCGACGGCCCCGATTTCGCCCACGTCGGCCAGCCGCCCTTCCACGTCGTCGGCGCTGACGTTCCGGCCCGCCGCTCGGGCGATGGCCTCATAGCAGAGCCGCGGCCCGATATCGAGCGTGCGGGACTCGTAGGCCGGAAACACTCGACCCTGTACGAAGCGAGCCAGTGTCGAGAGGTCAGACCCCGCGTCGGTGAACAGGTCAGTAACCGCCTCGGTTATCGCGGTGTCGGCGCTCTCGGTTTCGATTGCGTCGGCCCGGTCGGCGAAGGCGGCGAACTCCATCAGCCTCTCCTACCTGATTGGACACCGTAAATCCAGCGTCACTCGACCGTGTATTCGACGGTGACGTTCTCGCCGGCCGTCGACGACGCGTACGGCTGGTCCGGGGACCCGGAATTGCTGTCGAAGGGATAGTCCAGTTGTTGGTTCCCGTTGGTGTCCTGATGGGCGACGAGCACGAGCGACTGCCCGGTCGATGGCGGTCTGTCGAGGGGTATCTGGACATCGCTGTGGGACCCCGAGGAGAGGTACTCGGACGTCCCGAGTACGCGTCCGTCGGCCTCGAACTCGCGGACGACGATGAACCCGCCCTCCGACAATGACGCCGATTCGACCGTTATCTGGTCGCCGGCGACGGCGGGGCTGGTGACCGTCATCGACGCGACCGGGGAGGTGAGGAGGATGAACGCGACGTAGGCGACGCCCAGCAAAATTGCGGCGTGTTTCGCGCCGTCTTTGAGCGTCCCCTCGCCGAGCTGGCCACCGATGAAGCCGGTCAGGACCGCCTGAATCAGCGCGGTGTGGAAGAAGACGAGCGTGTACGCGGCCTTGTCGACGCGACCGAAGCGGGCGAACTGGTCGACGCCGACGCCGAGGCGGTTCGACTCGCCGGCCGGCATCGGCACGCTGGAGGGCAAGCTCGGGACCAGCACCTCTTGCACGGCGACGATGATGACCAGAAACACCAAGAACGCGACGTAGATGACGACGAGGTAGGTAAGCATTTGCTGGCGTCGCCGGCGCTTCAGCCGGAGGTCAGCCCGTGACTGGGTCGCCGCGATGCGGAACACCGGTCCAAGTTGGCCCGAGGCGTGCATCGCGTGGGTCAACAGCGTCACGATACGCGTTATCGCCGTGGTCTGGACCCGGCGGCCGAACCGAACCAGAGCGTCGGTGACATTCGCCCCCATCCTGATGTCGGCCCAGATACGGTGCATCTCCTGAGTGAGCACGCCGATGTCACTGCCGCGGACCCGGCGGAGGCTCTCCACGACGCTCATTCCGGCCTCGTTCAGGCTCGCCAGCCGTTCGAGCAGGTCCGGCGTTGCATCCTCAATGCGGGAGAGCCGTTGGGTGTAGACGAACCGGACCAGCGCGAACGGCCCCAGAATCAGCAACACTGACTGGATGACGAGGTCATCGAGGATGCGGATGTTGACCGACGACGCTTGGAACGCTGCCGGAGCACGGACGAGCAGCAACACTACCGCGACAGGCACTGTGAGGTAGAGGACGTACACCGGGTTCCAGATCAGCGACTGCATCGGAGAGCTGAGCAGTTCCCGAATCGATTTGACGCGGTCGTGGAATCTGAGCCGGAGCCAGTTCGCCTCGTCAGCCGGGGCGACGCCGCCGTCGGTCAGGCCGAGACGGTCGGCCCCCGTGCTGGGTTTCCCCAGCGTCGCCGTTTCGTGCCGCTCCAGAATGTCCGTCGTGCCGCTGCTCCCGATGCCGAGCGATTGGAGTTTGATATCAAGATACACCACGAATCCGACGTTGGCGAGCGGGATGACGAGATACGCCATCAGCTGCAACAGCCAGAGCGTGTCCGTCGTCGTCAGGCCGAACACGAGCAAGATTGTCATCAGGAAGAGCACGGCGGCGACGAAGACGGTGACGTACGCCTCGGCGACCGTCGCCAGTCGCTCCAGTAGGTTCTCCTGACGCTCGGCGGCCTCTTCCTGATGTCGCTCGTACTGCTCGCGGAGGAACGGGGCCAGCGACTGGCCGCTCTGGAGGACGCTTGAGAGGTTCTCGGTGAACGTCTTGAACTGTTCGCTCGGGGTTCGCCGAGAGACGTGTTCGAGCGCAGAGATCATGTCCCGTCCGAACAGGTCCATCTCCCTGACGGCGACGCCGACCTCCTTCGCCGTGTCGCCGTAGATCTCCTGATTTCGGGCTAGCACCCGCATCACGTCCGGGAACGACATCCCGCCGCGGGAGAGCGCGTACATGAAGGCGATGGTGCGGGCCATCCCCTCGTCGATGTTCCGGCTCCGAACGTCTGCCCGGTTTTTGAGCCGTTCCCAGCGGTACAGGTACGTGAGACCTGCCGTCGCCGCGCCGGAGAGAACGCCGCCGCCGATGAGGATGTAGAGCGTCCCCGTCGGCGTCAACACGAGTTCGAACGTCCGCAGGCCGAAGGCGTTCACCATCGTCGAGGGGAGTCCCTGTGCAAGCTCCACCAGCGCCGGCAGCACCAGCAGCAGGCCGCCGATGGCATATGCGCCGGTGATCGCCCCGGCGACGGCCCCCACACAGGCGTACACCAGCGTTCTGGCGGCGTAGCCGCGGTAGGTCTCGTCGATGTATGCGGCTTCGAGCTGTCGTTCACGCGTGGGCGACTCGCCCACGTACCGACCGAAGAGCCGTCGGGACAACCGCGTGACGTTGCGGTCGAAGCGCTCGTTGATGGTGCTGTAGCCGACCAGACCGAGAATCCCGACGACGACGGCCAGCGGTGCGAGACCGAGCGGGTTCAGCGCCATATCAGGCTATCGCGCCGTCGTCGATGTTCGCCATGACCTGCGCTTTGTCCGCGTAGTACTTGTTGACCATCGCCGTGAACTTCCGGTAGTCAGTGATGCCTTCGGACTGGAGATAGCGAAGGAACTGCTGGCGGTTGCGGAGTTCGGTCAGCAGTTCCGACTGCGACCAGCCGCGCTCCTCACGGATCTCGTCCAGTAGCTCGCTGTTGTTCTCGCTGAATCGGTCCTCGGTGGCCCGCCAGTTGTACGTCGTCGAGTAATCGAGTTCGCCAGTCCGCTGGTCGATGCCCTCGATCTCAGCGAGCGTCTTCGCACGGCGGACGCGCTCGTCGCCCGAGCGGGCAAGCACCTGCACACAGAGGATGTCGAGGCTCTGGACCATCGGCCGCGGGACGTTGATGGGCTCGTTCTCCAGCCGGTTGATGACCGTCTGGACCGAATCAGCGTGCATCGTCGAGAACGTCGTGTGGCCGGTGTTCATCGCCTGAAACAGCGTGATGGCCTCCTCGCCACGCACCTCGCCGACGATGATGTACTCGGGGCGGTGGCGCAGTGCGGAGCGCAGCAGGTCATACATCGTGATATCGGAGTCACCAAGCCGCTCGCGGGTGACCGAGGAGAGCCAGTTGTCGTGATACAGCGACAGCTCGCGGGTGTCCTCGATGGAGAGCACCTTCGACCGAGGCGGGAGGAACATCGCCAGCGCGTTCATCGACGTGGTCTTGCCGGCCGCCGTCCCGCCGGCGAAGATGAGCGACTTGTTGGATTCGATGGCCAGCCAGAGGTAGGCGAGCATCTCGACGGAGAACGTGCCATACTCCAGCAGTTCGATTGGCGTGAAGGGCTCGTCAGCGTATTTCCGGATGGTGAACGCGGAGCCACGCGGCGTGACTTCCTCGCCAAGCGCCAGTTCGATACGGGAGCCGTCCGGGAGCGTCGTGGAGACGACGGGGTCAGAGACAGAGACGTGTCGGCCCGAGCGCTGGGCCAACTGGATGACGAAGTCGTTCAGTTCGTCGGCGTCGTAGACGATGCTCGTCTCGATGTCCGTGTAGCCGTCGTGGTAGACGAAGATGGGGAGGTTCGCCCCGTCACAGGAGATGTCCTCGATGTCCGGGTCGTGCATCAGCGGGTCGATGTGGCCGTAGCCCTGAAACGAGCGGTGTAGGTAGTAAAACAGGCGGTAGAACGTCTCGGGCTCGATGACAACGCCGTACTCCTCTAGTCTGGCTTCGAGTTCTTCTTTGAGGACGCGCTCGGGATCAGTGTCGACGTCGTCGCGGTAGATGAGCGGGATGCGGATGTCTTCAAACAGGCGGTCGAGCAGTTCTCGCTCAAAATCGGTCAGCGACGGCTCGACGACCTGATACAGGTGCTCGTCTCGGTCCGGGTCGTGATTGATAGAGGCGAATGCAAACGGCGCGTTCAGCCAGTAGCGTTCGACCTCGTTATAGCCGTCTAAGCCATCGAACTCGACCAGCGCCCCGTGGCGGCTGGGGTCGTAGTTCGCCGTGGGAACCGCCGACCCGGAAAGCACTGTTGCGGTCCGCGAGAGCCACGACTGGATGTGGCCGAGCGGGTCCGAGACGAAGTCACCGGGTTCGGGGGATTCTGGGTTCGACATCGGTGGTCCAGCGGGGCGCGCCGCACGTGCGTCCCTGAATATACCTCTGCTATCGTATCCACCTACTTAAATTCGCTCGCCAAATTATCAGCAGTATAATCGCCAGCGGTCAGACGAACTGGCCTGTGTGTCCGTCACGTCCGGTCGACGGTAAGCAAGAGATAGGCAAAGACAAGCGCGACGAGCGTGCCGACAGGGACCGTGATGCCGGGAAAGGACGTGACGAACAGCCCGCTTGCCGCGAGCGTGAGGACGCCGACGAGGCCGAGCAGCCCGCCGAACAGCCGGACCGGGTCGACAGGAAGGGACGCTTCGAGGCGCTCCTCAGCGGCATAATAGTAGAGACTGAGTCCGAGCGGGAGCAAGAAAACGACTAGGGCGGTGAACCCGAGCGTTCCGGCGAGGGCAAGCGGGTCTGACTCCTGAAACGCGGCGACCTGCCAAGCCCAGAGAAACGGCTGCTCTCCGGGGAGCGTCGCACCGAAGATGAACTGGAACCGGAAGGGGAGAAAGCGGAGCCCGATGACAGTCAGCCCCTCAATCTCGAACAGCGACACCGACCACGGGGCAAGTCCAACGAGCCACGTCGCAAGCACCGCGAACTCGCCCGCGTATTCTGACTTCACCCAGGCCATACTACTGTCAGAGGGTGGGCCGGTCACGTAAAAGCTATCGATACCAACAGTCGGTGCGCCGTTACGTTCATTTGGCCGGGCCACGTATCTGTAAATACCGGAATGAGGCGTGATTACTTCACCGTCGATATCCAGGCTTCGGCCACCGACAACGACGACCCGACGATCGCGATTGTGTACGATGGGCCGACAGGAGAGCTCCGCGAGCGCCTCAGCAAAGTAGACGACGGCACACTCGATGGCGAAGAGATCGACGTGACCTTTCGCCGCCAGCCCGAGACCGACGGCGTGCTCTCGCTGACGAACCGTCTCACCGGTGAGTACGTCTTCGAGGCGGCAGCGCCGACAGCGGACATCGACGCGCTCGTCTCCACGGCGGACGCACAAGAAGACCCACAGTTTACAGTCCGCCTCACCGACGGCGAAGGCGAGTCACGGACTTACGAGCTGGGGACGCTGCTCGTCTACGACCACGACGGGGACCTCCTGCGCAGCCAGAGCCTGATCCCCGGCAGCGTCGAGCTGTAGACGCGTCCCGCACCGCTATATCCGTTCGAGAACCGCCGGGAGAACCGCCGTGACATCGGCACGAATCACATGCGCCGCACTCGCGTCACGCGGCGTCTCCTCGTAGTTTACCACGACCAGCGTGCTGCCCGCTTCCGCCGCTATCTTCGGGAGGAGCGACGCCGGCTGGACCGACAGCGACGACCCTGCTGCCAGAAACACGTCGCTATCGCGGGCGAGGCGCTGGGCCTCGTCCATCGCCACGTCGGGCATGGGTTCGCCGAACAGGACCACGTCGGGTCGGTAAACGCCGCCACACTCACAGCGCGGCGGCAGGTCGCCGCCCTCGGCGGCCTGCTCGAACACCGCTTCGGCGTCCCGGCGGTGGCCGCAGTCGTCACAGACCACGCGCTGGTGGGTCCCGTGCAGCTCGATGACCCTGTCTGTCCCAGCGGCGTGGTGCAGCCCGTCGATGTTCTGCGTGAGCACAGCGTCGAGCTGGCCCGCGGATTCAAGCGCCGCCAACGCCTCGTGTGCGGCGTTGGGTTCGGGGTCTAGGTCGCCGTAGATGGCCTCCCGAAGCGAGAGTCGGTCTTCCCAGAAGCCCGCCGGGTCGGCGTCGAGCCGGCGGCGGTGGAAGTCGGCGGGGTCGTGACGCTCCCAGATGCCGTCGTCGCCGCGAAAGGACGGGATACCCGACGCCGTCGAGACACCCGCCCCAGTGAGCGCGACAGCGGTTTCGGCGGTACGAAGCGCCTCGGCCACAGCATCGAGCGTCTCGTCGGCGACATCATCGGTCCCGTGCCTGTCGTCGGCCATGCGCTCGCTTCGCAGTGCGAGGCCGTGGGTCTGTCGGATCGCATCGCTGTCCCAACCCACAGTACATCGGGACGAACGTCGCCCGTCGCAGGAAGAGAAACGGACGGATTTAAATCGCCACCGCTCGCCTTTCTGCATGACATGCGCTTGCACGAATACCAGGCGAAGCAAGTCTTCGCTGACGCGGGCATCCCGACGCCCGCCTCGCAGCTGGCCGAGACAGTAGATGAGGCCGTCGACGCGGCCGAGGAAATCGGATATCCGGTCGCCATCAAGGCACAGGTACACGTTGGCGGCCGCGGCAAGGCCGGCGGCATCAAGCTCGTCGAGTCCAAGGAGGAAGCTCGCGAGGCCGCCGAGGACATCATCGGGATGGACCTCAAGGGCTACCACGTCTCGAAAGTGCTCGTCGAGGAAGCCGTCGACTTCGTCAACGAGCTGTACGTCGGCGTGACGATGGACCGCAACGAGGGCCGGCCCGTCGCGATGGTCTCGACGAAAGGCGGCGTCAACATCGAGGAGGTCGCCGAGGAGGACCCCGACGCCATCGCTCGCGAGCACATCGACCCCGCGTTCGGAATGCACCCGTTCCAAGCCCGGAAAGTCGTCTACGAAGCCGGTGTCGACCGCGAGGTCGCAAACGACGTTGCGAGCGTCCTCACGACGCTGTACCAGCTCTGGGACGACCGCGACGGTGCCGACACGGAAATCAACCCGCTGATGATCACGAGCGACGACGAAGTCATCGCGGCCGACGCCGTCATGAACATCGACGGCGACGCCCTGTTCCGCCAGCCGGAAATCGCGGAGATGGGCGAAGAGGCCGCGGAGGGCGACGAACTCGAACAGAAGGCCGACGAGTACGGCTTCGACTACGTCCGACTGGACGGTAACGTCGGCATCATCGGCAACGGTGCGGGCCTCGTGATGACGACGCTGGACCTCGTGGACTACTACGGCGGCGAGCCCGCTAACTTCCTCGACGTCGGTGGCGGCGCGAAGGCCGACCGCATCGCCAACGCGCTCGATATGGTGTTCTCCGACGACAACGTCGATTCGGTCGTGTTCAACATCTTCGGCGGCATCACCCGCGGCGACGAGGTCGCCAACGGCATCAATCAAGCGCTGGAGCAGTTCGACGAGATTCCGAAACCGGTCACTGTCCGACTTGCAGGGACCAACGCCGAGGAAGGGATGGAAATCCTGAACGAAGATCTGGTCACGGTTGAGCACACGCTGGAGGACGCCGTCCAGCGTGCGGTCGAGTACGCAAAGGAGGTGGAAGCATGAGTGTTCTAGTCGATGAAGACACACGCGTCGTTGTACAGGGAATTACCGGCGGTGAAGGGAAGTTCCACACCGAACAGATGCTGGAGTACGGGACGAACGTCGTCGCCGGCGCAGTGCCCGGCCGCGGCGGGCAGGAGGTCGCCGGTGTCCCGGTGTTCGACACCGTGCAGGGCGCAGCCCGCGAGGCTGACGCGAACGCCGCCGTCGTGTTCGTGCCACCGGCCTTCGCCGGCGACGCCTGCTTCGAGGCGCTGGACGCCAAGGGCATCGACCTCGTCGTCGCCATCACCGAGGGAATCCCGACGCAGGACATGGCCCGAGTCTACCGCAAACTGCAGGAGACCGACACGCATCTGGTCGGTCCGAACTGCCCCGGCGTCATCACGCCCGGCGTCGCCAAACTCGGCATCCTCCCGGGGAACATCTTCTCGTCCGGGAACGTCGGCCTCGTCTCCCGCTCGGGGACGTTGACCTATCAGGTAGTCGACAATCTGACCAACCGCGGTATCGGTCAGTCGACGGCCATCGGTATCGGCGGCGACCCGATCATCGGGACCGACTTCATCGGCGCGCTCGAACAGTTCGAGGCCGACCCCGACACCCACGCCGTCGTGATGTGCGGCGAAATCGGCGGCGAGGACGAGGAAGAAGCCGCTCGCTTCATCGGCGAACACATGGACACACCGGTCGCTGGCTTCATCGCCGGCCGGACCGCCCCGCCCGGAAAGCGCATGGGCCACGCCGGCGCTATCGTCTCCGGCTCCGGTACCGGAACTGCCCAGTCGAAGATTACCGCACTAGAGGACAACGGCGTACCAGTCGGCGACACGCCCGAAGAAGTCGCCGACCACGTCGAAGACCTGCTGTAGGCCACCGTCGGTTTCTTATCACCTGTTTTCGTAGTGCTACCAGATGACGCCTGCTCGTGGGACTACCTATCTCGTGGTCGGTAGCGAAGCGACTGACCTTGCCGGGGACCTCTCCGAAACGCTGACGACGGACGGGGTAACAGCTGAGGTAGCCCAAGACACGAGCGCGATACGAGACCGACTGAGCGACGGTGATATCAGAGGTATCGTCATCGGTGATGACGGCGACCTCAACGGGGTAGCGGTGCTTGAGGAACTGCGAGCGGCCGGGGCCGTGGTCCCGATTGTGTTCACCGCGGTCGACCCCGACCCGGAGCGAGTCACTGAGGCGCTCCGGGCCGGCGCCACTGATTACGTGACGACGGAAACACCGGTATCCCTGCTGGCCGCGAAACTCGAAGCGTACGCGACCCGGTGGCCGACGGACTGGTGGGTCGGTGCCAGACAATGGGACGAGATTTCGAGCGGCGTCTCCCATGACGCCAAGAACCCGCTGAATGTCATCATGGGGCGGTTAGAGCTACTGGACATCGGTGAGCCCCATGAAGACGCGTTGCTTCGGTCCGTGCGCCGCGTCGAGACGCTGCT
Organism: Haloarcula sp. CBA1129; assembly: GCF_008729015.1. Taxonomy (NCBI): domain Archaea; kingdom Methanobacteriati; phylum Methanobacteriota; class Halobacteria; order Halobacteriales; family Haloarculaceae; genus Haloarcula; species Haloarcula sp. CBA1129. The sequence goes on along the minus strand of NZ_RKSM01000001.1, from coordinate 396,323 downwards.
TACCGACCTCTCCCGCATCGGAAGCATCGCGTGCCCCGTCTCGGAAACCGCCTCGCTTTCGCTGGCTGATGTCGCCACTGAGGTCTGGGCCGCAGCGAGCTACGAGGACGCGACGGTCGAAGTGGCGACGGATGCGACTATTGACGCCGAAAACGACCGACTGCAGGTGCTTCTCCGCGAACTGTTCGACAACGCTGTCACACACAGCGAGGGATCGGTGACCGTCACCATCGGTGACACCGATTCGGGGTTCTACGTGGCCGACGACGGCCCGGGGATTCCCGATGCGGATCGCGATGAGGTGTTCAAGCAAGGCTTCGGGACAACGACGGAAGGGGAAGGGTATGGACTGTTCCTCGTCGACACTGCAGCGAGAGCCCACGGGTGGACAGTGTCAGTCGGGGAGAGCGAATCTGGCGGCACGCGAATCGACGTGACGACGGCCTAGCGGTTTTCTCCCGCAGAATCGCTCTCGGTCTCTGGAAGACGGCGGCTGGTCTGGTCCCGAACTGGCTACTGCCGAGAGGTGTCCGTGGTTGGTCAGTGCAATCACCCATTACTGTCCAAGATGTTAGGTGTATAGCGTATCGAAAACCGACGGACGGCGGCCGACCCGAACCTTCCGTCAACGGAAAGAAGCGGCCGTGAACGTTCCGGTATCGCTATAAGGGATGAATCTGTAGTTTCGAATATGCCTCATATTTGTCGGAACTGCAAACGAACCTTCGGCACAGAACTCGAACTCGAACTCCACCGCGACACGTGTTCGGACGGGCAGCTCTACTGCGACGAATGCGGCGACCGGTTTACCGAGCGGGCGGCCACGGAAGACGGCTGGCACTATCGTTGTCCGAATGACGACTGTGACGGCACCGGCATCGACGACGACATCCACAAAGTATCGGACGCTCGCGTAACCAAACAGTAGAACGACAGGCTTGTCCGGCAGTACTGTGGACGACGATGCCGGAAAGCGCGGTGCACGACTGTTCCGTTGGCCAGTAGTGGGAAATGTTCATCTAACAAACCGATGCGGAAGTGACAGACCCAAATCGCCGCTCAGATCGCCTGCCAGCCATTATTCAGGCAGTTGGATGGGGCCTCCTGCTTGGAATCGTCGGCAATTACTTTTATTTTTCTGACGCTGGGCTTCCAGCCGTTCTCACGGCCGATTTCGTAGTCAGTATGCTGGCAGTCGTCCCGTTTGCCGCGGTGATTATCGTCGGGGGGTTCTGGCTGGGGAACTCAGAACTCACCTTGTCACGGTATCAACGGATCGGGGTTTGGTTTGCCGGTGGGCTTAGCAGTTTCCTGTTATTGAACCTCCTGATGATGCAGACTTGGTCGACCGGGTCGCTACGGTGGAATATCGGATGGGTACTGTTTGCAGTTGGCGTTGGTGGCTCGGGCGGTCTGGTCGCCGGCATCTTCGAAGCCCGGGCGATCTCTCGGGCTGTCGAGGCCGAGCGACAGCGGCTTCGTCGGGAGGCTGTCGAGCAGCGCAACGAACGTCTCGACGAGTTCGCGGCCGTTGTGGCACACGACCTCCGGAACCCGCTCAACGTCGCGTCCGGGCAGCTCGAACTCGAACGAATGGACCGCGATTCGGAGCATCTGGAGACGGCTGCGACAGCGATGGACCGAATGGGAACGCTCATTGACCGAACGTTGACGCTGGCTCGAAGCGGACACGTCATCAGCGATACGGAGACCGTTGATCTCGCAGAACTGGTCGATAGCTGCTGGGAGGCCGTACCGACAGGGGATGCGACGCTAAAAAACGAAGTGACAGCCGTCATCGACGCCGACCCGGATCGGCTCCGGCACCTGTTCGAGAACCTGTTTCGGAACGCCGTGGAGCATGGTTCCATGGACACTCGACCGGGGGCCGACGACAGTGTGGAACACGGTTCGACGGGCAGTCAGGCAGAGTCCGAGGACGCCCTCGAACATGGCAATTCTGGCCTGCTGATTCGTGTTGGCGAGACGGCTGAGGGGTTCTACGTTGCCGATGACGGCTCCGGAATCCCGCCCGAAAAGCGTGATGCGGTGCTCGACGACGGGTATTCCACCATAGACGGCGAAGGCGGGCTGGGGCTGGCAATCGTCCAGCGCATCGTCGAAGCCCACGGCTGGGACATCGATGTGGCTGCAAGCGATGAGGGCGGGACACGCTTCGAGATTACGGACATCACGAGGACGGATAGCTCCGTGGAAGACACCGACACGCGCTCGAAGACGCCACTACAGACCTGAGGGGTCGGCGCGGTCGCTGCCTACGTTTCGCGCCGCTGTGCCATCGCGGCGATACGCTGGCACGCGCGGGCACACACCGGGGCGTAGCCAGTCGCCAGCGGCGGAATTTCGAACCCGACGACTGCGCCGTCGGCCCGCTCTTCAGCGAAATGGCCCGTCGCGGGGAGCCGCGCGACGTTCCACGTCCAGCGATACGGCGTACACGCTGTCACCTCGAACGGGAGCCACACCACTCCAGCAGCCCGAACCCGGCCGGTCGTGCCGACATCGATATGCCGAGTCGTTGTCTCGACAGCTGTGACCGACGGGCCCCAGTCTGCCCAGCATTCGGTGTCGGTCAGGATATCCCACACAGTATCGACTGACGCAGCGACATCGTGCCGGACGACCAACCGTCGCCCGTCTGGTGTTTTCTCGAGAGAAACGCTGTTAGTGCCGAGTTCGAGTGCCATTATCAGAAGCAATAGGCCGGAGCCAAGGTATAGGTTGGTTCACTCACAACCAATCGGCAGATGATTGACGCCCGGGATATTCGGAAGGAGTACGGCGGTTTCGTCGCTGTACAGGGCAGTTCGTTTTCAGTCGACCGCGGCGAGGTGTTCGGAATTATCGGGCCAAACGGGGCCGGCAAAACGACGACGCTGAAGATGCTCGCGGGCCTGCTGGAGCCGACGAGCGGCTCCGCCGAGATAGCGGGGCTCGATACCGAGACCGCGGAGATGCGCCAGCAACTGGGCTTTCTCCCCGAGGAGTCGCCGCTGTACGAGGAGATGACACCGATATCTTATCTGAAATTCTTCGCCGACCTCTACGACGTTGACCCGGACGTGGCCGAGGAGCGGATGCACGACACGCTTGACGAACTCGAACTCGAACACCGCGACCGGAAGCTCGGGGATATGTCCAAGGGGATGAAACGGAAGGTCGCCATCGCCCGCTCGCTCATCAACGACCCCGACGTGCTCATCTACGACGAGCCGGCGTCGGGGCTGGACCCACTGACGACGAACTACGTCATCGAGTTCACCGAGCAGTTGGCGAAGGAAGGCAAGACCATCGTCTTCTCGGCGCATAACCTCTTTCACGTCGAGTCCATCTGTGACCGGGTCGTCATCATGAACGAAGGCGAAATCGTCGCCCGCGGCGATCTCGAGGAACTTCAGGCCGAGTACGGCCACACGCGGTATCACGTCTATACGACCGTCGACGTGCCCGACGCCGTGCAGGAGAACGAGTCGTACAAGCGGGTCGTCGAGAGCATGGACGCCGTCGAAGCGACGCGCGAACAGGCAGAAGCAAACGGCGGAGAGGTAGTCGACATACGAACAGAGGAGTCCAGTCTGGAGGAGGTGTTCCTCAACGTCGCAGAGGCCGGGACCCGCGGCACGCGGTACGTCGAGGAGGACGCGGAGTAGATGCAACTGGAAACACTCCTTCGCGTCGCAAAGTGGGAGGTGACGAAAAACGCCGGCGGCGTGGACAAACGGACCGTCGTCGTGATGGGACTGTCCCTCGTTGCGATGGGCGCGGTCGCCGCGATAGCCGTCAGTGGCGGCGCTGGTGCGGGCATGGACGACGGCATCTACCGGATTGGTGTTGACGAGGGCAGCCCCTACTACGGCGTCGCGGCCGATGATCGGACCTTCGATATCCGTGAGCCGGACCCCGCCGCTATCGAGCGACGCCAACAGGAACTCCTGTATCGAGGAATACGACTCCAGAACGTCCCACAGACAGCCAAGGAGCGGGCCGCGCTCACCGAACTCCGCGACAGCACGGCGCAGTACAACGACCGGACTCTCGCTCGGGACGACAACGGGACCGCCGCGTTCCCGGTGTCCGTGACACTTGTCTACGAGCAACAGTCGGGGAGCAGCCAGCTTGACCCACGAGATGAGGGACCCGACGGCGGCTCAGGCACTGACGGGAGTGGGTCGGGAACTACCGACGAGGGTTCTGATGGCGGCGACAGCAGCAACGCGGACGGAGCTGACGGTGACGGCAGTGCGGACACTGACGGAAGTGGCTCAGAAACGACAGACGGTGGTTCTGACCGTGGTGACGGTAGTCACACAGACAGGGCTGCTGGCGACGATGGTACAGACACGAGCAGTATTGATGGGTCGGCGACGAGCGGCGGTGACGGAACCGCCGGCGGCAGCGGCGCGAACTTAGGCGCTATCGGCGCGCGGTTGACCGGCGACGTGCAAGGCGGCACTCCCTCCGATATCTCGCCGCCGTTCCCCTTCGAGTCGCTCGTGCTCGCCTTCCTCTACATCGTGCCGATGAACTTCGTCATTCAGGCCTACGGCTCGTCGATGCTCTCCGAACGGCTGAACCGCCGGGGGGAGCTCCTGCTGGTGACACCGGCCTCGCGGGGCGACATCATCGGCGGAAAGACACTCCCGTACTTCGTCGGTGCTGTCGGCGTGGCGACGCTCATCACCGGCGCGCTACGGTTCGGAAACATCGCGCCGGCGGGGAGCTACGTCGCAGTGCTGGCGGTGGTCCCGCTCGTCGTCCTCTTCCTCTCGGCGACGTTCTGCGGGGCGATGTTCGCCCGCTCGTTCAAGGAACTCACCTTCGTTACGGTGACCATAACGGTGACGCTGACGTCCTACGCGTTCGTGCCGGCGATCTTCACCGACGTAACACCGATTGCACTCATCTCGCCGCTGACGCTGGTCGTGCTCGACCTGACCGGGCAGTCGGTCGGCCTCTCGTCGTTCGTGTTCTCGGTGACGCCGCCCCTTTTGACCGGACTGGTGCTGTTCGGTCTGGGCGCGGGCCTGTACCGGGAAGAGGACATGTTCACCCAGCGACCGATTCCGCTGAAGGTGCTCGACGCGCTGGCCGGCGGTATCAACTCCCGCCGGAGCGCGCTGAAGATGAGCGTCGTCCTGTTGCCGCTTGTCATCGTCGCGGAACTGGCAGCCATCGCGTTCCTGTTCGTCCTCGACTCGGTGTCGCTGAACGTCTTCGGGACGAACCAGTCGCTCGGTATCGTGCTAGTGCTCGGGGTCATCGTCGTCATCGAGGAACTGGCAAAGAGCCTGCACGTCTATGCCGGCTACGAGCACGCCCGCTACGAGCGGACGCTTCGGTCGGCGCTCGGCGTCGGTGCGCTCTCCGGACTCGGCTTTTTCATCGGAGAGAAAGGTCTGCTTATCGCTAGGCTGTCCGACTTAGAGAGCCTCCCAATTGGCGAGGCGGCGCTGCAGGGCGCAACCCTGCCGACCGGCCTGCCGCTGTGGGTTGCGGGGCTGCTGTTCCTGCTCCCGCTGGCTCTGCACACGGTAACCGCGGCCATCTCGTCGGTGGGTGCGAGCCGCGGACGCCGGGCCTATCTCGTCGGATTGGGGCTGGCTATCGTCATTCACTTCGCCTACAACTTCGCGGTGGTGAGCACCCTTGTCTGAAGACCGCCCCTTCTGGCGCGACCCGCGGGTGGTCGTGGCCCGGCGGGACATCCGGTCGCTGTCCCGCGAGAAGACCATCGTGCTGGCGCTGCTCATTCAGCTGTTCGTCGCGGGGTTCTCCTCCTTTCTCGTCGTCGGCCTCACGTCGCTGTACGACCCCGGCTCGGTCGCGGCCGGCGAGGTGGAGATGGCCGTCACCGGCGACGCCCGCGAGGAGTTGGAGGCTGCGGCCGCCGAACAGGACGGGACCAGCGTCACTACCTTCGAGAACGAAGCAGCCGCACAGCGGGCGTTCGACCAGCGCCGGGTAGACGCGATACTGCGCGGCCAGTACGTACCGTCGACGCGCGGACCGGGAGAGCAAATACAGGTCACCGCCGTCGTCCCCGAGGGGAGCATCCGGTCGACGCTCATCGTCGTCGAGGTGCGACGAGTCCTCAGTGCGCTGGAGCGACAGGAGCGACTGGAGCGGACGCCGTATCTCGACCAGCCGCCCGTGCCGCTCCCGTTTACCGTCAGCGCGAGCCAGTACTTCGGGTTCACCTACACCATCCTGATTCCGCTGCTGCTGTTCCTCCCGCCCTTTATCAGCGGCTCGGTGGCCGTCGACACCGTCACCGAGGAGATCGAACGCGGCACGATGGAACTGCTGCGCGTCGCCCCGGTGTCGCTGCTCGACATCATCGACGGCAAGGCCCTCGGGATGGTGTTGCTCGCCCCCGCACAGGTGCTGCTGTGGCTCGGACTGCTGTCCACGAACGGCATCGCCGTCTCGAACCCGGCAGCGATTCTGCTGTTCATCACCGCAGTTACCGTCGTCGTCGTGACGCTCGGCGTTGTGCTGGGCATCTCCCTCCAGAACCGCCGCCCAGCGCAGTTGCTGTTCTCCGTGCTCACGCTCGTGCTGTTCGGGGGAGCGGTTCTCCTCCCGGAGCATCCGGCGACGACGGTCGCGAAACTCGCGGTCGACAGCCCGACGCTGCTGACCTACGGCCACGTCGGCGGAGCAGTCGTGGTGGCGATTGCGGGCTACGCCGCGGCGAGGCTGTACATCGGTCGGGTCGCAGCGGAAGCCCTGTAGTCCACGCCGAACCTTTTTCGCCAGTGCGAACGCGAACCCGAGCATGGAGTACACGACACTCGGGTCGACTGGCATGGAGGTCAGCCGGCTCTGTCTGGGCTGTATGAGCTTCGGAACCTCGGAGTGGCGCGACTGGGTGCTCGACGAGGACGAGAGCCGCGAGGTGATCGAACGGGCTATCGACCTCGGCATCAACTTCTTCGATACGGCCAATATGTACTCGATGGGCGAGTCCGAGCGCGTCCTCGGGACCGCTCTTGACGATTATGACCGAGACAGTCAGGTCGTGGCGACGAAGGGCTACTTCCAGATGGACGAGGACAACCCCAACTCCGGGGGACTCTCGCGGAAAGCCATCGGACAGGAACTGTCGAACTCGCTGTCCCGGCTCGGGATGGACACCGTCGATCTCTACCAGATTCACCGCTGGGATTACGACACGCCCATCGAACAGACGCTCGGGGCGCTGGATGATGCAGTGCGGCGCGGACAGGCGCGCTACGTCGGCGCGTCCTCGATGTGGACACACCAGTTCGCCGACGCGCTGCGGACGAGCGAGCGCGAAGGGCTGGAGCGGTTCGAGACGATGCAGAACCACTACAACCTGCTGTACCGCGAGGAGGAGCGCGAGATGCTGCCCCTGTGTGAGAAAGAGAACGTCGGCGTCATTCCGTGGAGTCCGCTCGCCCGGGGCTATCTCACCCGCCCGCACGAGGAGGTCGAGGAGACGGTGCGGGGCGAGACGGACGACTACGCTCGTGAACACCCCTATTACGAGGGCAACGGTCGCGAGGTCAACGAGCGCGTACAGGAACTGGCCGATGAATACGACGCCTCGATGGCACAGATCGCGCTGGCATGGGTGCTCGATAAGGAATGGGTCGACGCACCGATTATCGGGACGAGTAGCCTCGAACACCTCGAAGAAGCAGTTGCGGCGCTCGAAATCGATCTCTCAGACAGCGATGTAGAGTGGCTGGAAGACCCCTACGAGCCAGTTCGGGTGTCAGGTCACGAGTAAGCCGCCGAAACGGTTAACACGCTGTATGATGAATCGCTAGGTTGAGGAAAGGTAACAATGACCAATGCTCGGGGGCCGAGCAGCGAGACACTCGAAGAAACGACGGGCGGTGACGCCTGCGTCTGCCCGGTAGGCAACGCGGTCGAACACTACATGACCGGGATACTGGGCCTCATCGCGACGCTCATCGTCGGTGCACAGGCCTATCCGTGGCTACAGTCAGTCGCCGATACCACATCGTACCTCGGGTCGACGTGGCTGGTGTTTAGCTTCGCCGCGATATGGCTCGTTTGCTGGATCGCGCTGGAAGTCGCTTGGGAGTGGCGTGCCGGGCGTGTACATCTACTGTAGCGGGGGTCAGCCGCGAACCTCGGCCGCGATTCGTTGTATTTTCGTGAAGTCGTCGTCGGAGTAGGCGATGAGTCGCACGTCTCTCAGGGAGTCGGACTGGTACTCGTCGATGACGGCACAGATGATTCCGATACCCTCCTCAAAGTCGAATCCAGCGATACCACAGCCGATGGCTGGAAGGACCAGCGACTCACAGTCCAGCGCGTCCGCTTCCGACAGTGTGTTCCGGGTTGCGGTACGGATGCTCTCGGCGGTTGACTGCCCACCCGGTGGCATCGCGGCGGCGTGGATGACATACTCGGCGTCGAGGTCGTAGGCGTCGGTCGTGGCGACGCCGCCGAGGTCGACCGGCCCTTTCGCGACGGCTTCGTCGTTCAGCCCAGACCCAGCGGCGCGCTTGAGTGCCCCGGCGACGCCGGAGCCCATCCGCAGACTCGTGTTCGCCGCGTTGACCAGTGCGTCCGCCGACTGTGCAGCGATGTCGCCCTGGATTACCTCGAACTCCATGTGCGATGCTGGGATCGGAACGGGCAAAGTTCTAGCGCCGAAGCGGCCGGCGTGACCTCTGGTGACTGTCACCGCGCCCCACGACAGGCAGAAACCTGTCTGCCCCCTACGCACAGATATGGACCTGCTGACCATGACGTGGCGGGACGTGGGGTTCATGCACTGGCCAGTCGAGCCCGACATCGTCCGGCCGACGCTGCCGGACGGGGTCGACGTCGACACGTACGACGGGCAGGCGTGGCTCAGCGTGGTCCCGTTCCAGATGGCGGACATCAGGCCGCGAGGCAGCCCCATCGGGCGGTCCTTCGGCGAACTGAATCTCCGGACCTACGTGGTCGCCGACGGGACGCCCGGGGTGTACTTCTACAACCTCGATGCCGACGACCGCCTCAGCGTTACGCTTGCTCGGCGGCTGTTCCAGTTGTCGTACTATCAGGCGTCGATGCAGGTCCGGACCGACGGCGACAGCGTCGAATTTCGGAGCCGCCGGACCAGTTCGCGCGCACCACCGGCGGATTTCCATGCCACCTACGAGCCGGTCGAGGCACCGTCGACACCCGAGCCGGGCTCGGTGGAGTCGTTTCTGGTGGAGCGGTACCGCTTCTACGCTGCGAGCGACGACGGGACCGTGTATTACGCCGACATCAGCCACGAACCGTGGCCGCTACAGCCGGGCCGGGCCGACATCCGGTCAAACGGGCTGTTCGCCGCGTCGGGCTTTGACAGGCCCGACGGCGAGCCACTCGTCCACTACTGCGCCGAAATCCCAGTGACTGCGGGGCGACTCCACCGTCTTGAGGGTGTCCCCCAGTACACTGATTAGCGTGTCGGCCTCAGTACCAGTGTGGTCGCCCTCCGTCCGCTGCAGGTCACGCTCGACGACATCTGCTTCTGTCACTGGCCGGTCTCCGAGGCAGCGGTGCAGGCGGCAGTCCCCGACTGGCTGGCCGTCGAGACGGCCGACGGCGACGTCTGGGTGTCGGCCGTCGCGGCGACCGTCGACCGCGTCGAGACGTTCGGTATCGAGATCGCCGGGCCGTCGGAGTTGCTCACCGTTCGGACCTACGTCCGCGGGCCGACCGGACAGCGCGGCGTCTGCGTACTAGCGCTGTTCGGCGATAACAGGCGAACAGCGACAGCAGTCTCGGAGCTGTTTCGCATCTCGGTGGGTGACGCTACTCCGGGGACGCTCCCGACAGCTGACCGCCGCCGGGTCCTCGATGCCGGCGACCGACGGTTGTTCGAGTGTCGGTACACAGTTGAGGGTGACCCGGTGGCGATTCCGCCGGACTCGCTGGCCTCGTTTCTCGTCGACCGACAGCGGTACTTCACGACCGGTCGCTTCGGAACGCGCCTCGTCGGCAGCGTCGGTCACGACCCGTGGCAACTCGACCGCGTCGACGCCACTGTGACCGGGTCTGTATCCTCATTGGTTGACACGTCTGGCGGTGAGTCAGAGCCGCTAGTCCATCACAGTCCTGAACTTCGAGTTTCGATTGCGCCGCCGGTACCGCTCTAGCCGGGACCAGCGAGTGAGCTAGCTCCCTTGAAATATAAGTACGGACAGACCGTTGGGGGGATAAGGACCCTGCCGCCCATATGACATCTGAAAGTAATATACGAACGCTTGTTGTTGACGACAGCGATTTTTTCGCGGAGATGACCGCTGATACGCTCACGCAACAACACGGCATCGAGTCCGTTGCTGCAAACAGCGCGATGGAAGCGCTAGAACGACTCGACGGGGGCGGGTTCGACTGCGTCGTCAGTGACTACGAAATGCCTGAGATGGACGGGCTGGAGCTACTCGAAGAGATCAGGGAGACAAACCCCTCTATCCCGTTCATTCTGCTGACCGGGCGGGGGGACGAAGAGACGGCCAGCGCGGCTATCGCGGCGGGCGTCGCCGACTACCTCCTGAAGCTCGAAGTCGTCGAAGACAAGCAGTACGGTCGGCTTGCAAACCGGATCGAGAATGTCGTGTCACAGGAGCGCACCCGCAAGAAGTTCGAGTCGCTTGTCTCGGACTCACCGGACGGTATCATCCATCTGACGACTGGCGGGACCATCCTCTCAGCGAACCCCTCGATGGCACGCAGACTGGGTGCCGACCCCGACGTGCTCGTCGGACAGCAACTGAGCGACGTGATGGACAGCGAGGCGGCCAGCCAGCGTCTCGAAGCCGGGAAAAGCGCCGTCGAAAACGGTACTGCGACACGGTCCGAGGACGCCGTCGGGGGACGACATTACCACAACCAGTATATCCCCGTCGACAGCCACCGCAAGGCGGATACCTTTCAGTTGGTCTCACGCGACATCACGGAACGGGTCGAACGCCAGCGCGAACTGGAGCGTCAGAACGAGCGACTGGAGGAGTTCGCCAGTGTCGTTAGCCACGACCTGCGGAACCCGTTGAACGTCGCGCAGGGCGCTATCGACCTGCTCTCGGAGCCCGCCGATAGCGAGGAGGCCGAACTAGTCGCCAAAATCGACCGGTCACTGGACCGGATGGGCTCTATCATCGAAGATGTACTCGCACTGGCGCGGCAAGGACAGACTGTCAGTGACCCACAGGAGACGGAGCTCTCGACGCTGGCGTCGACTGCGTGGACTTGGATCGAGGCGGAACAGGCATCCATGTCGGTCGAGTCGAGCACGGACCTCGCCGCCGACAGCGGGCGCGTGCAGGACCTGCTGGCGAACCTGTTCCGGAACGCCATCGAACACAACGACGGCGACGTCGAGATCGAGGTCGGCCTGCTAGAGTCAGACGACGGCTTCTACATCGCGGACGACGGCGAGGGTGTCGAGGGTGACGCTGACGACGTGTTCGAGATGGGCTATTCCTCGACGCAGGACGGGACCGGGTTCGGTCTTGCTATCGTCGAACAGGTGGCTGAGGCCCATGGCTGGGAAGTGTCGCTGACCGATAGTGACAGCGGCGGGGCGCGCTTTGAGGTAACAGGCGTCGAGCTACACGACTGAGACGGACTTTTCACTGCCGGGTTCAGAGTGGTGGTAATGACAGTAGCGGGGGCTATCATCGATCTCGATGGAACCGTGTACCACGGAGACACGCTGTTGCCGGGCGCGGCGTCAGCAATCGACGTGTTCAGGGAACGTGGTCTGGGAATCTGCTTTTTCTCGAACAACCCGATCCACGACGGGAGCGAGTACGTCGAGCGATTGCGGGGAATGGGCGTCGACGCCCGCGAGGGTGAGGCCTGTTCCTCCGGCGTCGTCACCCGTGAGTACCTCAACGGGACCCACGCGGGAGACAGCGTGTTCGTCATCGGAAGCGACCAGCTCAGTGCTCTGGTCGAGGGGACAGAGGCACACTTGGCCGAGGACCCCGCCGAGACCGACGTGTTACTGGCCTCATGGACGGATGCCTTCCACTACCGCGATATGGTCGATGCACTCCGGGCTGTCGACAACGACACCGTCTTCCTCGGGACCGATCCGGACCGGACGTTCCCCGGCGAAGACGGCGACCCGGTCCCCGGTTCCGGGGCGATAATCAACGCCGTCGCCGGGGTCATCGAGCGCGACCCGGACCGAATACTCGGCAAGCCCTCAGAGATTGCTGTACAGGCGGCGCTGGAGCGACTGGACTGCGCACCGGCGGATTGTCTCATCGTCGGTGACCGGCTGGAGACGGACATCGCGATGGGCGAGCGTAACGGCATGACAACTGTTCTCGTTCGGACCGGCGTGTCCAACGAGCAGTCGCTGGAACGGAGCGCCGTGACGCCAGACTACGTCATCGATTCGTTGGCGGACATCGAGGAAGTGCTTGCGTCGCTCGACGTGTGACACGGAACTGGTAATTCACCTACGATTTTATTTCCGCGGCGACCGTAGCGCTCACTGGTGTTTCCAATGGGCAAAGACATCCTCATGATCGTCGGCGATTTCGGCGAAGACTACGAAATAATGGTGCCGTTTCAGGCGCTGCAGATGGTCGGCCACGAGGTCGACGCGGTATGTCCCGACAAAGAGGCCGAAGAGACGGTCAAAACAGCGATACACGACTTCCGTGGCGACCAGACCTACATGGAGTCCCGCGGCCACGACTTCGTCCTCAACGCGACGATGGCCGACGTGTCCCCGAGTGACTACGACGCGCTGTGTGTCCCGGGCGGTCGCGCTCCCGAGTATCTCCGGACGTACGACGAGGTCCTTGACGCGGTACGGCACTTCTTCGAGGAGGACAAACCCGTCGCAGCGCTGTGTCACGGCCCGCAGATCCTCGCCGCTGCCGACGTGCTGGACGGCTACGAGATGACATCGTACCCGGCCTGTCGCGCCGAGTGCGAGGCCGCCGGCTGCTCGTGGGTCGACGAGGTGGTCACCGACGGGAATCTCGTCACCGGGCAGGCTTGGCCCGACCATCCCGAGTGGCTCGCACAGTTCATGGTCCTACTGGGCGACGAGGTGTCCCACGGCGACCCGATTCCGGCCGACGACTGAGGCCATGCAGGTTTGTGGGATTCATAACAAACAAATAAGATGGGCGTTTCCCTCCGTTGAGGCGGGTGGGAACTGGCATAGTGCACCATTACGTTCGCCCGCCTCGTTTTCAACGTCCGTGAGACGTGACAGATAGTAATAGCTGACTGTGGTGAGCGGCGACCGTCAAGTGGCTACGCACATCTCACGGTGGCACCAGATTTGTTATGCTGGGGAGAGAACAACTGCGTGCAATGTCCTCCAACACGCATTCCACTGACGACCGCGGCTGTCCGAAATGCGGCCACACCGGCACCGACGTAGGTAACATCTCGACCACCGGCGGCGGCCTCTCGAAGATGTTCGACATCCAGACAAACCAGTTTCAGGTCGTCACATGCACGAACTGTGGCTACTCGGAGCTGTACCGGGACACCGGATCCGCGGGCAGTGACTTGGCAGACATCTTCCTCGGCTGACGATGCCCGCCGTAACCGGGCTGTTCGTCGTGGTCCTGTTGCTCGCACTGGCCGCACCGCTGGCTCTGTACGCGCTGGTCCGAAGCGAACACGACCAGCGCGTCGAGACGGACCGTGAGACGGCCGAGCGGTTGGCCCGGCGCGATACGGATGACGACAGCCGGGTTCGGTGAGCAACACGGGGCCGTCCCATCCATTGCAGGGCCGACTCGTTTGCAGACTGACACAGCGGCAGCAAGACCCAGTACCGCCGCAGACTCAGAATAAACTCCAAACAATTGGAAAGTGTACCGATGTCGAACCTTTTATGATAATTCTCGCACAACGTCCGATTATGGTTGACAAAGAAGATCTCCGCTCACAGTTCGTTGATGCGTTCGAGGAAGCAGACTATCCGATCTCCAGTCCGATGGACCTCGTTCCGGCACTTCCGGGCGGCCCGTCGACGAAGTTTGAGTCCGGCGACTTCTCGATGACGGCGATGGAACTGAACACGAAGCTCAACGGAGAGTTCCCATACGACAATGTCGACGATTTCGTCGACGACGTCATGACCTCGCTCGAAAATCAGGACCTTATCTGAGCGGGCCAACTGGTTCCCGGTCACATCACTGGTTTCGCGAGAGAACCCGTGACGAACTGGGCTGCTCCGTCGGGAAATACCCACCGTACCCTTGAACTTTATCAGGGCAACGTCCCTAGCCGGGGTATGGTCGGTCTGCCGGGGATTGAGACGCTGGTTCGGACGTTCGGACCGTTTCTCATCCCCGCAACGCTGTTCGTTCTGGGTGCCATCGGCTATCTGTTCCTGTGGCTGTTGACCCGGCACCGACGGGAAACGTACGCTGCGGACGAGTGACGGCGGCCGAGCGAATCTGGCCGGTCTCCACAACATTGTTGGAACCGCCAATCTTTTGGGTTAGATTCGTCTAATTTGGTGTATGCTGAGTGCCAAGATGGAGGATTATCTGAAGGCCATCTATCGCCTCGAGCGGGACGGCGACCCACCGATTGCGCCGTCTACTATCGCCGAGATGCTGGACGTTACGGCCCCGACGGTGACCAGTATGGTCGAGAAACTGGCCGACCGTGGGCTGGTCGAACGCGAGAAGTACAAGGGCGTGCGGACGACGCCGGAAGGCGAGACGGTGGCTCTGGAAATCATCCGCCACCACCGCTTGCTTGAGACGTTTCTCACCGAGCAGTTGGGGTACGACTGGGCCGAAGTCCACGAGGAAGCGGAAGTGCTCGAACACCACATCAGCGAGGAGTTCGAGCGCCGGGTCGCGGCCGTCCTCGACGAACCCGAGTTCGACCCCCACGGGGACCCGATTCCCAGCGACTCGCTGGACCCTATCGACGATGAGTCCGCGACGGCGCTGTCAGAACACAGCGAAGGTGGCCGACTCGAAGTTGCACGGGTCCGGGACCGGGACCCCGACGAACTCACGTATCTCTCCGACGCCGGCATCACACCGGGGACCGTGCTGACCATCGAGGAGGTCGCCCCCATCGGGATGGTGACGGTCCAGCTAGAGAGCGGGTCGTCAGTGTCGCTCCCGGACCACATCGCCGATGCGATTCAGGTCCGTGCACCGGATACGCAAGGTGAGGACGGAGTGAGTCAGGCGTGAGCGACGCGACGTGGCTGACAGTCGTGGCGATAGCGGCCGGTGCGCAGTTGGCGGTCCTCCCCGGCGAGAAGGTCCAATTCATCATCGCCGGTCTATCGACGCGGTTCAATCCGTTCCTCGTCGTCAGCGCAGCGGGGACGGCCTTTGCCGGCTGGACGGCACTAGAGATTTGGTTCGGCTCCGCAATCACGTCGGTACTGCCCGGTATCGTCCTCGAAAGCCTCACCGCCGGGATGTTCCTGCTGTTCGCGATACTACTGCTTCGCAGCGCCCCGGCGGCCGACGCAGAGCAACAGGAACCTGCGTCCGGCTTCACTACTGACGGCGGACAGCTAGACGTTCGCGTACCTATCGTCGACTGGCAGGTACCGAACAAGCTCGGCGGCTTCCTGCCCATCTTCGCGATGATGGCCTTCGGCGAGTTCGGCGACAAGACCCAACTCATTACGATTACGCTCGCCGCCCAGTACAGCGCCCACGCCAGCGCGATTTGGACCGGTGAGATGCTCGCCATCATCCCGGTGAGCCTCGCCAACGCCCTCTTTTTCCACCGCTTCGCTCATCGATTCAACCTCCGTAAGGCCCACTTCGTCGGCGCGGGGCTATTCCTGTTTTTTGCGGCGGATTTCGCCCTGAGTGTGACGATGGGCTTCTCGCTGTGGGAAACGATGGTCTCGGGTATTGCGGCGCAGATGAGTGCCTGAGAGAGTACTACACTGTACTGCCGGGCCGTCCTCGGCCGACAGAAGGCTTTTAGAGAACGGCTGAACAGTTCCGCGTGATGCCCTCCAGACGGACCGTCCTCACGGCAGGGACGCTCATCGCGCTCTCTGGCTGTGCAGCGCTCAGTGGTGCGAGCGCTCGGCTCGCCGGAGTACAGCTAACGAATACTGGATCGGCGACACACGAGTTCGAGTTCACGGTCACGGTCGACCGGGAGACGGTGTATGACGAGACACATACCGTTGCGGCCGAAGCGGACGGCACAACTGTGGAACTAGACGGTGCGCTTCCGGACAGACAGGGCAGGATAACGATAACGACGGCCATCGCTGGGACCGAGCTATCAGAGTCGACGACGTTCGACGACGACAGCTGCTACGACGTCATTGTCGAGTACACCGGTGACAACGTCGTCCACTGGCAGAGCGGGAGCAGCGACTGTGACGCATTCCGATGACTCGCTCGTAGGACACCGCGCTTAGTCACTTGTCGAGACGTTCAGTTGCGCCAGCGACACCAGTTGGGTTCGTACGTCAGTCCTGACTGATACTGTCGAGTTCCCGCGTCTCATCCGAAGCGGCTGTCTGCCGGAGTTTTCCGGCAAGCACTGAGAGAACGTAAATCCCTACCGCGACGAGGACGATGACGCCGCCGGCCGTCGCACCGGCGTAGTACGAGACGCCGATACCGAGCACCACGGCCAGTTCGGCCAGCACAATCGAGACCAACAGCGACTCCGAGAAGCTCCGGGACACCTGCGTCGCGCCGGCGACCGGGACGACGAGCATGGCCGCGACGAGGATGACGCCCATTATCTGCATCGCGCCGACGACGACGAGCGCCGTCAGCATCACCATGATCCGGTTGTACCACGCGACTGGCAGCCCGGAGACGGCGGCGGCAGTCTCATCGAACGTGACGTACAGCAGTTGGTTGCGGGTGAGCGCAACCGTGCCGACGATGACGCTGAACAGCCCGAGCATGATGACCGCGTTCTCGGCGGACACCGTCGAGAGGTTCCCGAAGAGGTACTGATTGATACCGACGGCCAGTCCGCCGGCGTTGAGGCTGATGAGGACCGTCCCCAGCGCGAACCCCGTCGAGAGGACGATAGCCATCGAGACGTCGTTGTAGGCGTCTGTCGCCTCGGAGATGAGTTCGATGAGCAGCGCCGCGATGACGGCCACGACGACGGCGGTCAGATACGGCGAGACGCCCAGTTCGAAGACGCCGTTGAGAAACAGCCCGACGGCGACGCCGGCGAAGGCCGTGTGGGCGAGGGCGTCGCCGATAAGTGCGAGCTGGCGGTGGACGAGGAAGGTCCCGATGAGCGGCGCGATGACGCCGACACACAGCCCGACGAGTATCGCCCGGTACATGAAGGTGTACTCGGGGCTGATGAGCTCCAGTCCAGTGAGGCGGTAGAGCTGGGTCAGGAGCCAGTACCACGCTTCGAGGACCGGAAGGAACGCCTCGTAGACGCCGCCGGCCGCGAACGCCACCGTCATCCGCCGCCTCCGGTCAGTGACTGCGCGCCCGTCCCGAACGCCCTAGCCAGCGCCGCGCTGTCGGTGAATGCCGCTGGCGGGCCGTCGAAATATATCTCCCCGTTCAGGCAGATAACGCGCTCCGCGTGTTCAGTGACGGCTTGGAGGTCGTGTTCGATGAGGAGGACAGTGATTCCGTCGGCGTGCAGCGAGTCGAGCAGTCCGTAGAAGGCGTCGACCGATTCGGTGTCCACGCCGACGGTCGGCTCGTCCAGAACGAGCAGGTCGGCCTCGCCAGCCAGCGCCCGTGCGATGAACGCCCGCTGGCGCTGCCCGCCCGAGAGCTGGGTGATGCGCCTGTCGGCGAAGGCCGTCATCCCGACCGTGTCGATGGCCTTATCGACGATGCGCCAGTCAGCCGCGGAGAGCCAGCCGAACCCGACGTGTGGGAACCGGCCCATCTTCACTACTTCGCGGACCGTTATCGGCATCTCCCGGCTCGTCCCGGCGCGCTGTGCGACGTAGCCGACTCTGGCCCCATCGTCGAACGCCGCCGCGTCGACGCCGAACAGCTCCGCAGTGCCCGCGTCCGGTTCTAGCAGTCCGAGCAGCAACTGCATGAGCGTCGATTTGCCGGAGCCGTTCGGCCCGACCACAGCAACGTATTCGCCGGCGTCGATGCTGACGCTGATATCTTCGACAACCGGCGTGGACGTGTACCCGAACGACACGTCGGT
Organism: Haloarcula sp. CBA1129; assembly: GCF_008729015.1. Classification (NCBI taxonomy): domain Archaea; kingdom Methanobacteriati; phylum Methanobacteriota; class Halobacteria; order Halobacteriales; family Haloarculaceae; genus Haloarcula; species Haloarcula sp. CBA1129. Next base: position 378,176 of record NZ_RKSM01000001.1, on the reverse strand, counting down.
GAGCTCGACGACCGGCGAGTGGCTCCCGTTCGAATCGGCCGTTTCCTCGACGGTGTCACCCTGTAAGAGCGAACCCAGTGACGCCATCATTCGAAGTTCCGCCAAGCCTCGTTCCAGCCGTCGGGACCCGCGTCCTCGGGTGCCGTGTTGCCCAAGACGACCTCGAACGTCGGCATGTTAATCTGATAGGCGATCTCCTCGTAGCCCCAGCCGTTTGCCACCCACTCCTCGCGGACGCCGGCATAGGGTGTCACCGGGTAGTAGGCCTCGACCGGTGTCTCGGCGAGTAGCTGTTTCGCAGGCTTGCGCGTCTCGAACACGCCGGCCCCGATGTATCGGATGTCGTTGTCCTCGATGACCGCCTTCGCCTCGGTGATGTCCGACGGCTTCACGTCACCGCTGGCCGCGAGATTGACCACGAGCGGGCGCATCTTGACGCCGTAGCGCGAGCCGATGTACTGGAAGGCGTTGTGCGCCGCGAGCTGGACCACGCTCCGGTCGGCCCGGTCGAAGATATCAGCATAGTCCGCGTCGATACGGTCGAGGACGTCTGATTTGTACGTCTCGGCGTTGTTCCGGAGCGTGTCTTCGGCGTCCGGTGCGAGCGCGACCAGTCCCTCGGTGATGTTGTCGACCGACTGTTTTGCGCGCCGTGGGTCGAGCCAGAAATGGGGGTCTCTGGCTCTGTTCTGTCCGACGCCTTCCTCGTCGCGGTCGAGGCTCGCCGCCAGCGTTTCGAGTTCGATGCCTTCACGGACGTTGATGAGGTCGGTGTCCACGTCGTCGTCTTCGAGCGTCTGAATCGCCCGGTCAGCCCACGGCTGGAAGTCCGGACCGACGTGGATGAACGCGTCTGCGTCGATGATATCGCGCGTGATACCGGCGTCCGGTTCCCAGCCGTGGCCGTGCAGTCCGGTCGGAATGAGGTTCTTGACCGTTATCGGTGTCCCGCGTGCAATCTTGCGGGCGAAGTCGTAGAAACTGAAGAAGGACGCGACCGCGACCGGTCCGTCCGCGCCGCTGGCATTTTGGCTACTATTCGATGCTGCTTCCGTTCCGCCGCCGGTCAGACAACCGGCAAAGCCGGACGCAAGGACCCCCGCTCCGGCACTGAGTGCCTGCCTGCGGGTGAGCCCTCGCGACGGCTCGCCGTAGGATTCGGAATTCCTCATATATGAGTTGCTGTCGTAGAAGTATATAGTTGTTAGCATCTAAGATAAAGATTAGACTATTCTAATCAAGCGCGCTGCTCGGACCAAGTGCTTCTGACGAACCACAGACGCGAGCGGACACAACGCATAAACCGGCGCTGGAAGTTGGTCCGATATGCCCGGGCTTGACGACACTGACCACGAAATCCTCCGACTCTTACTCGAAGACGCTAGACGGCCCTACAGCGACATCGCCGAGCGAGTTGACCTCTCGGCCCCCGCAGTCTCCGACCGCGTCGACAGACTCGTCGAAATGGGACTGATACAGGGCTTTACCGTCGACGTCGACCGCTCACTGTTGCAGGCTGGCGTGCCGGTCCTGATCGAGATCGACGCGAAACCGGGTCGGGCCGCTGGTATCGCTACGGCGGTCAGTAACGCAGACGCCGTCGAGCGGGTCTATCGGACCGCCGGCGGGAAAGTGGTACTGGCGGCGACTATCGCCCAGTCCGATGCCAGCGAACTCCTCGCCGAACACGTCGACCTCGGGGATGTGGACCGTTACGAGGTCCAAATGATCGCGGACAGCGAGTGGACCGCTGGGTTGGGGGAAGCGGAGTTCGCACCTGACTGTGCGGAGTGTGGCAATAGCGTCGACGAGGAAGGCGAACAGCGCACGCTCGACGGTGAGCGGTACTACTTCTGCTGTGGCTCCTGTGCCGAGCGGTTCGTCGACCAGTACGAGTCGCTGAAAGACGGGGCCTGAACTGCGACCGGCACTTTGGATTACTGAGTTATCGGCAGTATGAGTTTAGATCAAGAGTCCAATCCCAGATCTCACCTTCGAATCGGAGGGACAAACCGCATGAACAAGGAGGACGTAGGATAAGACAACATGAGCAACCGAACCACCCGGCTCGAACTAACGGGGATGAGCTGTGCCAACTGCGCGGGCACGATTGAAGAGTCCGTTGGCGAGCTTGACGGGGTCGCGTCCGTCGACGCGAACTACGCCACTGACGAGGGAAGCGTCGAGTACGACCCCGACGTGGTGTCACTGGCCGAGATTATCACTGCCGTTCAGGACGCCGGCTACGGTGTGGCGACTGAGACAGTGACTATCGGCATCACCGACATGTCGTGTGCGAACTGCGCGGACACAAACGAAGAGGCGCTGGAAGGGACCGCGGGCGTCATCGAAGCCAGCGTGAACTACGCCACCGACGAGGCACAGGTCACGTACAATCCGGCCGACGTGTCGCGTTCGGACCTCTACGACGCTATCGATTCGGCCGGCTACACGCCCGTCCGAAACGATGACGCGGACGACGCTGACAGCGAGCAGTCCGACGCCGACCGCCGTGCCGCCGCACGCAACGAGGAGACGCGCCGACAGCTCCGGCTGACGCTGTTTGGCGCAGTGTTGTCGGCTCCACTCCTGCTGTTCATGGCCGACCACCTGTTCTCACTCGGTCTTATCCGGGATACGATTCTGGGAGTGCCACAGGGCTGGATTGCCTTCGCGCTGGCGACGCCGGTCCAGATTCTGCTGGGCAAGCCGTTCTACGAGAACTCCTACAAGGCGCTGGTCAACAACGGCCGGGCCAACATGGATGTGCTCATCGCGCTGGGGTCTTCCACGGCGTACGTCTACTCTGTGGCCGCGCTAGCCGGGCTCATCGCGAGCACCGGGCTGTACTTCGACACAGCCGCACTGATTCTCGTGTTCATCACCCTCGGGAACTACCTCGAAGCCCGCTCCAAGAGCCAAGCCGGGGCCGCCATCCAGCAACTGCTCGAAATGGAGGCCGATACGGCGACAGTCGTCCGCGACGACGGCAGCGAGGAAGAGATTCCCATCGATGAGGTCGGGGTCGGCGACCGGCTGAAAGTCCGACCCGGCGAGAAGATTCCGACGGACGGCGTCGTCGTTGACGGCGATTCGGCCATCGACGAATCGATGGTGACCGGCGAGTCCGTTCCGGTCGAGAAAGGCGAGGCCGACGAGGTCATCGGCTCGACAGTGAACCAGAACGGCGTCCTCGAAATCGAGGCGACGAAGGTCGGCTCGGAGACGGCCATCCAGCAGATCGCCGAACGGGTCCGGCAGGCTCAGTCCCGCCAGCCCGACATCCAGAACGTCGCCGACCGTATCTCGGCGTACTTTGTCCCGGCAGTCATCGGCAACGCCGTCCTCTGGGCGATGCTGTGGGCGGTTGCGCCGGAGACGCTGGCCACGGTTGTCGACGCGCTCCCACTGTGGGGACTGGCTGCGGGCGGCCCGGCCGGCGTCGGCGTGAGCGAGTTCGCTATCGTCGTCTTCGCCTCCGCCGTGCTCATCGCCTGTCCCTGCGCACTGGGGCTTGCGACGCCCGCCGCGACGATGGTCGGGACGGCCATCGGCGCGCGCAACGGCGTCCTGTTCAAGGGCGGCGACGTGCTCGAACGCGTTCACGAGGTCGACACCGTCGTCTTCGACAAGACGGGGACGCTGACGAAAGGCGAGATGGAGCTGACCGACGTAGAAGTGGTCGGCCCCGCCACCGACGGCGGGACGCTCCGACCCGAGAGCGAGGTTTCCGAGGAGTTCGTCCTCGAAGTCGCCGCCAGCGCTGAACACGCCAGCGAACACCCGCTTGCCGAAGCCATCGTCGCGGGCGCTCGCGAGCGCGGTATCGAGGTTGAAGACCCCGACGGATTCGAGAACGTCCCCGGACAGGGCGTGAAAGCGACGACGCGCCACGGTCGCGTCCTCGTCGGCAACCGGAAACTGCTGTCCGATGCCGGCGTCGACACCGCGCCGGCAGAGGAGCGGATGGACGCCCTCGAACGCGAGGGCAAGACGGCGATGCTGGTCGCGCTGGCTGACGGGGCCGACGAGGACAGCGACCCGGACTACCGTCTCATCGGCATCGTCGCCGACGCGGACACGGTCAAGGAGTCGGCAAAGGCCGCCGTCAGCGGCCTGCGCGAGCGCGGACTCGGCGTCTGGCTCATCACTGGCGACAACGGGCGGACCGCCCGCGCTGTCGCCGAGGAAGTCGGGATCGACCCCGACAACGTGATGGCCGACGTGCTGCCGGAAGACAAGGCCGACGCCGTCGACGAACTCCAGAGCGACGGCGACCAAGCGATGATGGTCGGCGACGGCGTCAACGACGCGCCCGCGCTGGCGGCTGCGAGCGTCGGCTGTGCCATCGGCTCGGGGACCGACGTAGCAATCGAGGCCGGTGACGTGACCCTGCTCCGAGACGACCCCGCCGACGTGGTGAAGGCTATCCGGATCTCCGAGGCGACGCTCCGGAAGATCAAGCAGAACCTCTTCTGGGCGCTTGGCTACAACACCGTGATGATTCCGCTGGCCTCGCTGGGACTCCTCCAGCCGGTGCTCGCTGCCGTCGCAATGGCTGCCTCATCCGTGTCCGTGCTCGCAAACAGCCTCGTCTTCCGCCAGTACACCCCGGACTCGGAGTATCGCTTGCTCGGCTTCCTCCGGCGCTGAGTGGGCACCGTCTCCAGCAGACTCATTTGTCGCCGGGCCTCACATACGAACAGTGACTGCTGAGGAGCGTGTCGCCGAGGAGCCGCCGAGGGAGACAGTGTCACAGCCGGGCGGTGTCGGCGTTCGGCTCCGAGCGCTCTGGCGAGCGCTCATCATCGTCTGGCAGTTCGTCCCCCTGCTCTGGCAGTGGGGTCGGGACCGGAAGCGGTTCCTCCTGTTCGGTCGGTCCCGGTCGGTGGCACCCGAAACGCGGACACGGCGCGCTCGCTACCTGAAGAATACGTTCGTCGACCTCGGCCCGGCGTTCATCAAACTCGGCCAGATGCTGTCGACCCGGCCTGATGCCCTGCCGCGGGCGTACGTCGACGTGCTCTCGGAGCTACAGGACAACGTCCCGCCGGACGCGTGGGCGACCATCGAGCCCGTTATCGAGCGTGAGTTGGGCGACGACATCGACACGCTGTTCGAGGACTTCGACACCACAGCTATCTCCGGGGCCTCGCTGGGTCAAGTGTACGAGGCGCGAATCGACGGCCAGCGGGTCGCCGTGAAAGTGCTTCGACCCAACATCAGGACGCGTGTCGAGTCAGACCTGCGCGTGCTATCGACGTTGCTGCCGGTACTCACCTACGGTGCGGACCCGGGGCAGGCGTTTACGCTTGAGAACCTCACCGAGGAGTTCGCGGCAACGGTCCGCCGGGAGATGGACTACGGGCACGAGGCACGGATGCTCCGGGAGATCGGCGACAACTTCGCAAACGACGACGACATCGCCATTCCGGATGTCGTTGCGAGCCACTCGACGGACCGTATACTGACGATGACGTATCTCGACGGCGTGAAAATCGACGACGTGGAGCGGCTGGACGAACTCGGGATCGACCGCCCGGCACTCGTTCGCCGACTCGAAGAAGTGTACATCCAGATGATTGTCGAGGACGGCTGCTTCCACGCCGACCCCCATCCCGGCAATCTGGCGGTCCAGCCCGACGGGACGCTCGTCTTCTACGATTTCGGGATGACCGGCTACCTCGGTCCCCGGACGCAGGACCAACTGCTTGAGTTCTACGTCGGACTGGCGACCGACGACGTGGACCGCGTGATGGACGCCTTCGTCGAGATGGGCGCACTGGACCCGATGGCCGACCGAGACGTGATGCGGGAGGCCTTCGACATCGTCATCGAGCAGTTCCGCGGCGAAGACATCAGCGAGTACCGCATCGAGCAACTGGTCGGCCAGTTCGAGACGCAACTGTACGAGTTCCCGATGCGCCTCCCACAGGACCTTGCGCTGGTGGTCCGCGTGACGACGGTACTTGAGGGTGTCTGTCGAACGCTCGACCCCGAGTTCGACTTCATCGAAATCATTTCGGAATACGTCATGGAGCAGGGGGCTGGCGACGACGTTCGAGAACGAGTGAAAGCGGAGATACAGGACGCAGTGACGGGTTCGACCCGGTCAGTGGTACGGACAGCACCGAAGCTAGAGGACGCACTTGACAGGGTCGAACGCGAAGAACTCCTTGTCAAGACCGTCCTCGAAGACTCCGACGGGCTGAGCCGAGTGCTCGCCAAGCGGCTCCTGCTCGGCATCGTCGCCAGTGCCGGGGTACCGGTGAGTGCGTACCTCTACACCGTGAACGGACTCCAGCCCGCCGGGCTCGCGCTGGGCGGGAGCGCGGCAGTACTCGGGATTCTCGCGTGGTCGTTCCGCCGACGCCGCGGGCCGGCGCTGTCGACGCCACAGTTCACCCGCCACGAGATGCACCAGCGGCAAGCGGCCGATGCAACAGAGGGTGAGGAGTAGCCGGCGGCCTCACAGCTCACCGGTGTCCGCTAGCTCTCGTATCTCCTCGGCTCGTTCGCGTATCTCTGCCAGTTCCTCGTCGCTCTTGTTGTCGACGTGGCTGTACATCAGCCCCATGCGGTGATTCGACCGGAGCGTGTCCTCGTTGCGATCTAGGAAGTCCCAGTACAGCGCGTTGAACGGACAGGCCCCGTCGCCGGTCGTCTTCGTCTTGTAGTACGGACAGCCCGAGCAGTAGTCGCTCATCTTGTCGACGTAGTTCGCCGACGAGGCGTAGGGCTTGGTGGCGAACACGCCTGCGCCGTACAGGCCCATTTCGACGACGTTCGGTGTCGTCACCCAGTGGAAGGCGTCGACGTAGCCGGCGTGGAACCACCGATTGAGCTGGGCCGGTTCGACGCCGTAGATGAGCCCGAAATTCGCGAGAAGCATCAGCCGCTCGATGTGGTGTGAGTACCCTCGTTCCCGGACCCCATCGACCACGTCGGAGAGACAGGCCATGTCGGTGTCACCGTCCCAGTAGAAGTCCGGTAGGGGCTCGCTCGCGCCGAGTTGGTTCGCTTCGGCTAGATCCGGCATCTCCCGGCGGTAGACGTGCCGGAGGAACTCGCGCCAGCCAAGCACCTGCCGGACGAACCCCTCGACGCTGTTCAGCGGCGCGTCGCCGTCCTCGTAAGCGGCAATAGCGCGCTCGATGACTTCATCGGGACCGAGGAGTCCCAGATTGAGCGACGTGGAAAGCAGGCTGTGACTCATCGCCCACTCTCCATCCAGCATCGCGTCCTGAAAGGGGCCGAACTCTGTTAGTCGGTTCGTAACGAAGTGGTCCAGGGCGCGGACGGCCTGTCGACGGGAGACGGGCCAGTGGAACGGTTCGGGGTCGGCCCAGTCGCCGCCGTACGGTCGCTCGTCGTAGCTACCCTCGAACGTTTCCTCGACCCACTCGATTACGTCCTCGGTTACGGTGTCTGGCTCGAAGCGCGGTGACTCCGGTGGCGTCCAGCCGTCCGGTGGGGTCTCCCGGTTCTGATCGTCATAGTTCCACTCGCCGCCGACGGGGTCTCCGTCGGACATCAGGTAGCCCGTTTCCCGGCGCATGAATCGGTAGAAGTCCTCGTGGCGGTAGCGCCCCTCTCCGACCCACCCGTCGAACTGCGATTGTGAGCAGAGAAAGCGCTCGTCGGCGACGAACTCTATCGTTCCGCCAGCATCGGCCACCAGCGATTCGAGCCGCGCCTGTGCGGACTCGGTCTGTGGCCGGTGGGTGACGAGCGTGTCGTCCGGGTTGGCCTCGAAGTGTGCCGCCAGCCCGTCTTCGAAAGTGTCTGTCTGGTGGTACCGGACCCTCCGACCGTCGGTCCGGAGTTCGTCCCGGAAATGCCGCATCGCGCTGAACAGCAGTATCAGCTTGTGTGGATGGTACGGCAGTTTGCGGGCGAACGACTCCGCTTCTATCAGGAGCACCGCTTCCTCAGGCCGCCGGGCGACTGGGCCGGCCCGTCGGAGGAGGTGGTCGCCGCGAATCCATACAGTCATCTGCGAACGGACACTCCCATTGCTATATTATAACCCCGTAGCCGCATCAATTCCCATCCGAACTGTGTTGGTACCGTGACGCCGTTGGGCGGTACAAACCTCAATTATTGTTCCCGCCTAAACGACAGAAACGACTGCCTTATAAGTTCCCAGTCATAACTCTAGCTGCATGACAGACGACCTCGACAGGCGGACGTTCATCCGCACGACGGCAGCCGTATCAGGCGCTGGACTCCTTGCTGGCTGTGGCGGGTCCGGCGGCGATGGCGGCGATGGCGGTAGTGGCGAAACGGAAGCCACCGAAGCAGAAGAAATGGCGACCACTGAAGCCGAGGAAATGGAGGCCACCGAGGGCAGCGGTAGCAGTGACATGGAAACCGTCGAAGCGTCGAGCGAGGTTTCGGACTACGTCGGCGAGTCGTCTAATTTCGACGGAAACACGGTCGTGATGACGGATCAGGACGAGGTTTCCGTTGCAGTCGGAGCCGAAGGGAACGGCGGCGCGTTTGCCTTCGCCCCGGCCGCGGTAAAAGTCTCGACCGGAACGACGGTCGTCTGGGAGTGGACCGGCAACGGGGCCGGCCACAACGTCAAATCCGAAGGCGACGGCCCGCTCGACTCGGGCTCGGCCGTCACAGCGGAAGGGACCACCTACGAGTACACGTTCGAAGAAGCCGGCACCTACCTCTACAACTGTGTGCCACACGCCGCCTTAGGCATGAAAGGCGCAGTCGTCGTCGAATAACGCAACAGGTAGCAGTCGGGTTTTTATCGTGTTACCAGCGCGGAGCGACTAGTAACGTACAGCGAATACGCGATGACCGCGAAGCCGACCGCGGTGAGTGCGTTCTCGAAGATCAGTGCAGCGTTGGTACTCAGGCCGAACAGCTGGTCCGCGACGCCGGCGATGAGCGATCCGACAGTAATGGTTCCGAATCCGACGGCGAGATACGTGAGTCCGGTCGCTCTCGTTTTCAGCGCCGCACGAGCAGCGAAGTAGGTGATAAGCCCGCCAAGCAACACTGTCACAGTCTTGAAGCCGATAACGATGAGTGGGATGTCTCCGTTCATAGTTCCTCACTGACGCGTGACCACAGGAGTGCGAGCCGGTCACTTGGCCGCTCCTCGGCCGGCAGAATATCGGCCTCAAAAGCCCCGTCGGCGTCGATCCCGACGAACACCCCGCCACAGTCCCGGACGTACGCCGTCGCGTGATGCCCGTCAGCACGCACCTCCGTCTCCTCGGCGACCAGTTCGGCCTCGCTCAACTGTTCGAGCTTCCGATAGGTGCTGGTCTGTGGCAGGTCACAGGCCGCGGCGACCTCTTTGGCTGGCAACGGCTCGTCGAGTACCCTGAGTATGTCGCGACAGTCAGGGTCGGAGAGAGCGTCAAGCAGCGCCTGTGTCTCGCTCGCGTCGTTGTGTGCCACGGAGGGGAGTTCTCTCAGGGGGCAGTCGGAAGCGTTTCTGTGGCCGATTCGATTTCGATATGACGGCGCAGCGATGTGAATCCTGTGGGATACTGCGACACCGGTGTCCTGCGAGGCCTCGGTAGCAGCTCCCACCCAGTGTCGTGAATATAAAACACCCTCAGATAAAGGGCGACCGTTTGTTTCCAGAATCTGGAAAGAGGACATTCCCTTTTCTATCATCGAATGGCAACAACTAGCTTGCTATGCAACGGCCCTCCACTCGCAGACAGTTTCTCGCAGGCACAGGATTGACGGCCCTCGCCCTTACCGCCGGGTGTGTGTCCTCGGGGAGTAGTTCGGAACCAGCGGCGGCTACCGGAACCGGAACTGAGACCACCACCGAGACCGAGACCACCACCGAGACCGAAACTGCGACGCCTGAACAGACACCCGAGTCTCTTGATGACTGGCTTGAGGACGCCAACGGCTACGACGGCGAGCCCCGCCAGTACGGCCCGGCCGAACAGCCGACAATCATGGTCGGCGAGGAGACCGACGACGGGCTGGCGTTCGATCCGCCGGTCATCGAAATATCACCCATGACGAACGTCCGCTGGGACTGGACCGGTCACGGCGGCCAGCAGAACGTCGTCGCGCTCGACGGGACCTTCGATAGCGGCCGGACCAACGCCCAGCAGGGGACCGGCTACCACTACATCTTCGACGAGGTCGGCGAGTACCCCTACGTCTCCGAACCCCACCGCGATGAGGGCATGAAAGGCGCGGTCATCGTCCGGGAGCAACAGTCCTCGGGCTACCCCGCCGTTGACAACTGGCTCGCGTCGACGGGCAACTTCGATGGGACTGTCACCGACCGGGCCGACAGCGACGAGGTCACCGTCCTCGTCGGCGCAGAGGGCAACGGCGGGACATACGCCTTCGGCCCGCCCGCCCTGAAAGTCTCGACCGGAACGACCGTCGTCTGGGACTGGGTCGATGGCGCCGGCCCGCACAATGTCGTCTCGACCGACGGCGGGAAGGGCGGTTCGGACAGCGTCGTTTCGACCGACGGAAGCCCGCTCGACTCGGAACTCGTCGCTGACGGGGATAACACGTACGAACACACCTTCGAGGAGACAGGGGTGCAACTGTACACCTGCCAGCCACACCGAGGGCTCGGGATGAACGGCGCCGTTATCGTGGAATAGCCCGCAGAAGTCCCCGTGTCGGCCCGTTCAGGGGATTTTGACGCTGTGTTTGAGCGTCCCGATGCCCTCGATTTCGATTTCGACCTCGTCGCCGTCTTCCATCGGTCCGACGCCCTCGGGCGTCCCCGTGGCGATGACGTCACCGGGCTCTAAGGTTATGTACGAGGTGATCTCCGCGATCAGTTCCGGAACGGAGAAGATGAGATGCTCGCGCGAGGAGGACTGCTTCGTCTCGCCGTTGAGTCGGAGTTCGATGCTGGCGTCCTCGGGAACGTGCTCCGGGGTGGCCACGAGCGGGCCAATCGGGCAGGCGTTGTCGAAGGCCTTCCCGCGGACCCAGTTTTGCTCCTGTCGCTGGTCGTCGCGGTTGGAGATATCGTTAACACAGGTGTAGCCCGCGACGACGTCCATCGCGCCCGATTCGCTGACGTTCTTGCACTGCTCGCCGATGACGACGCCGAGTTCGGCCTCGTAGTCGATGCGCTCTTTCCCTGAGGGCATCGTGAGGTGCTTGCCGTGGGACGCAACAGCGTTCGGAGCCTTGAGAAACAGCATCGGCCGGTCCGGGAGGTCCGAGTCCATCTCCTCGGCGTGGTCGGCGTAGTTGCGCCCGATACAGACGACTTTCGTCGGCTCGCAGGGCGGGAGGATATCTACCTCGTCGGGGTCGTAGGACTCATCGCCAAAGGCGATACGGCCGTACGGTCCGGCGGCGGCGGTGACGACGGGTTCGCCGTCCTCGACGGTCCAGCGACCCCCCCGGACGTTCCCCGCGGTATCACGGAATCGAACGCGCTTCATGTCACCGTTCTCTCAGGGCCGACAGATAAGCGTTTAGGAGGGGGAAACCGGACCACAGCGGGCTGTTCGACGGCTGTCTACCCGTCCATCGTCACCTGCGGTGGCCCGGCGTCGGAAGTGTGACCGAACGGCTTTTGAGACGGGACGGGCTACGCTGGGCCGATGAACGTCCTCGTCGTTGGCGCTGGCGCGATGGGCCAATGGTTCGCGCGCACGGTTCAGGCCCACGCCGACGCGTCCGTCGCCTTCACCGACCTCGATCAGTCGGCCGCTGAAGCCGCTGCCGACGCAATCGACGGGCGCGCTGTCGCCAGCGACGCGACTGAGACTTTCGATGTCGTCTGTATCGCGGTGCCGATGCCCGTGGCCGAGACGGCTATCGACGAGTTCGCGCCGCTGGCCACGGGTGCAATCGTCGACGTGACTGGGAGCATGGCTGGCCCCATTGGGGCGATGCGGGACGCCATACCCGACGGTCAGCGACTCAGCCTTCACCCGCTGTTTGCCCCCGAAAACGCGCCGGGCAACGTCGCTGTCGTTACCGACGCATCGGGACCCGACGCTGACGCCGTCATCGACGCACTTGCCGAGGCCGGGAACAACTGCTTCGAGACGACGGCGGCGGAACACGACGAAGCCATGGAAACAGTGCAGGCGAGCGCCCACGCGGCTGTCCTCGCGTTCGCGATAGCCGCCGCCGACGTACCCGACCGGTTCCAGACGCCGATTTCGGCCGGCCTGTTCGACCTCGTCGAGCAGGTCACCGGCGGTGACCCGCGAGTGTATTCCGACATACAAGACGCCTTCGACGGCGCGGACGCGGTCGCCGACGCCGCCAGCGAACTCGCCGACGCCGACGCAGACACTTTCGAACGGTTGTACGAACAACTCTCATGAACCAAGATACACGCCAGCAGATACGCGAGAACGCCCAGTACCTCCGGAACGTCCGGCCGCTGGACCCCGAGGAGCTACAGGAATACGTCGAGGGCCAGCCTCATCCCGCCGTCGTCAAACAGGTGCTCCGGGAGGAGGCGTTCGACCTTGGCATCGTCGAGCAGGACGACGGGACCTTCGTCCCGGCCCCCGAGGGACGGCTCTCGGTGCCCTTCCACGGCGTCGAGCGGTTCCCCGACCGCTACGAACAGCAGGTCATGGACCTGCTGACGGAGTGGGGTGGGCTGGAGTGGTACGACGGCGAACGCGGTGACGAGCTCCGCGAGCGAATCCGCGACATCAAAGAGCGGTATCTTCAGGGACAGCCCGTCGAGTACGACGAACTGACCGCACTCGGTTACGCCGTCTATCACCTTCCGGACTACTACGCCGTGGCGAAGTACGTCCTCGCGGACCTCGCCGCGGACGGCCTGCTTCCGTCACAGCTCCGGGTGCTGGACGTGGGTGCCGGCGTCGGTGGCCCGGCGCTCGCCCTGCGCGACCTGCTGCCGGACGACGCCCTGCTTGACTACCACGCGGTCGAACCGAGCGCCGCCGCGGACGTGCTGGAGGAACTCCTCGAAGACAGCGGTCAGAACGTCCGCTGGGAAATTCACCGGGCGCTCGCAGAGGCGTTCGAGCCCACAGGAGCGGATGCAGCGGAGTACGACCTCATCATCTTCGGCAACGTCCTCAGCGAACTCGACGACGCGGCGGCGACCCTCTACCGGTACGTCGAGGTGCTTTCTGACGACGGGACGCTGCTGGCGCTGGCCCCGGCCGACCGGAACACGGCGATACAGCTCCGAACAGTTGAGCGCGAGGTCGCCGACGGCGGCCCGGCGACGGTGTACGGGCCGACGGTGCGGCTCTGGCCCCACCAATCGCCCAATGGCGAGTCGTGGTCGTTCGACCGCAAGCCCGACATCGAGGTGCCGACGATGCAACAGCGCCTCGACGAGCCTGCCGAGGGGACCGGCGAGTTCGTCAACACGGACGTGCAGTTCGCCTACAGCGTCCTGCGAACCGACGGCAAGCGCAAGCACGACGTGACGCCCGACCGGGGCATCCACGCGCCGATGGCCGACGCCGAGAACTACGTCACCGACCGGGTGAACTTCCTCGGGGTCAAGCTCAGCCACGACCTCGCCGAACGGGAGGGCGCGAACCCGCTGTATCTGCTGGGCGACGGCAGCCAGCAGGTCGACCACTTCGCCGTCCTCACCGAGTCCTCGATACTGAACGAAGACCTCCGGACGGCCGACTACGGCGACCTGCTGTCCTTCGAGAACGCCTTGGTGCTCTGGAACGACGACGAGGAAGCGTACAACGTCGTTGTCGATGGCGAGACGGTCGTCGACCGGGCCCGCTAGCGGTGGGCTTTTCTCACAGACGGCCTGACGGAGCGTATGGACGAGCCGACGATTCTGCTGACAAACGACGACGGCATCGAGAGCGCCGGCCTCCGGGCGGTGTACGACGGGCTCTCGACAGTCGGCGACGTGACTGCGGTCGCCCCGGCGGAGGACCAGAGCGCGGTCGGTCGGGCTATTTCCCACGAAGTGACCGTCCACGAGCACGACCTCGGCTACGCTGTCGAGGGGACACCCTCTGACTGCGTCGTGGCGGGGCTCGAAGCGCTCGTCACTGATGCCGACCTCGTCGTCGCGGGCTGTAACCGCGGGGCGAACCTCGGCGCGTACGTCCTCGGCCGCTCGGGGACCGTCAGCGCCGCCGTCGAGGCCACCTTCTTCGACGTGCCAGCGATAGCCGTCTCGATGTACATCCCGGTCCGCGAAGACGCTGCCTTCTCCGATATCGAAGCTAACGGAGAGAGCTACGGCGAGGCCAAGCAAGCGACGAGCTATCTCGCTGACCACGCCATCGACGCCGGCGTGTTCGAGCAATGTGACTACCTGAACGTCAACGCGCCCGTCGCCGAGTGGGGCGACGCGGAGATGACAGTCACGCGCCCGTCCCATCTCTACGAGATGGACGCTGTCAAGGAGGGCGACGCCGTGATGCTCCACGACCGTATCTGGGAACACATGGCCGATGGCGACATCCCCGACCCCGAGGGGACCGACCGCCGCGCCGTCGTCGACGGGAAGGTCAGCGTCTCACCGCTGACCGCGCCACACACGACGGAACACCACGAGGCCCTCGACGCCATCGCAGAGACCTACGAGCCGGGAGACAACGGCGAGGCGGCCGACTGAACCGACGATGCGGTTCCGCAACGCCATCCTCTTCATCGCGCTCGCTATCGCGTGGGGAAGCGCTTTCACCGCCATCAAAGCCGGGCTAGAGTACTTCCCGCCGATCCTGTTCGCGGCGTTCCGGTACGATCTCGCTGGGGTGTTGATGCTCGGCTACGCGGTGTACGCGACGGATCAGTGGGTCCCGAAGGGGCGGACCGACTGGATCGTCGTGGGTATCGGCGGCTCGCTCCTGATCGCCGCGTACCACATCTTCCTCTTCGTCGGCGAGCAGGGGACCACCAGTGCCGCCGCCGCTATCGTCGTCAGCCTTTCGCCGATCCTCACGACCGGGTTCGCGCGTGCGTTCCTTCCGGACGAACGGCTCACGACGCTGGGTATCATCGGCCTCCTCGTTGGGTTCGTCGGTGTCGGTGTTCTCAGCAACCCCGACCCGAGGAACCTCCTCAACCCCCGAACTGTATCGCTGTTTCTGGTGTTCCTCGCGACAGTGTCGTTCGCCCTCGGGAGTGTCCTGACACGTCGGTTCGACGACGGTTTGGAAATCGAGACGATGGAAGCGTGGTCGATGCTCCTCGGTGCAGTGCTTATGCATGGTGTCAGCCTCGGTGCCTCAGAATCGATTGCTGCCGTCCAGTGGACTGCTGAAGCCGTGCTGGCCCTGCTGTATCTGGTTGTCGTCGCCAGCGCGCTGGGCTTTCTCATCTACTTCGACCTGCTGGAGCGACTGGGGCCCATCGAAATCAACCTCGTCTCCTACGCCGCCCCGGTCGTCGCCGCCGCCACCGGGCTGCTGTTCCTGAGTGAGACGCCGACCGTCTACACGGGCGTCGGATTCGGCTGTATCCTCATCGGGTTCGCGCTGCTGAAACGGGACGCGCTTCGAAACGAGGTCGCGCGGCTCAACGGGTCGCCGAACCGTAGCGATTGAGGTCAGCCGTCACGGCTTACGCCTCTGGCACGTTCCGGAGGAACGTAACAATATCAGCCCCGTCAGCACCGAGTCCCCCAGCCTGTGCGACCGTCGGTCGTCCGCCGCCACCGCCACCGAACTCTGTGGTCACCCGCTCGACCACCTCGCTGGCGTCGACGCCGCCGTTCGTTGCGACCCCCAGATATTTGCCATCGGCGTCGACCAGCGCGGCCACGTCAATATCATCGGCGGCGGCGGACTCCGCCCGGTCAGCGAGCGCATTCGCGTCGAGCCCCGCCACGGTCCCGACGAGCCACGTCTGTCCATCCGCTTCGATAGCGTTGTCGCGCAGATCAGCGAGACGGGAATCCACGAGGCGCTCCTGGAGGCTCGAAACCGTTTCCCGGAGGTCGTTGCGCTCCGACTGGAGTCCGTCGACAGCGGCCGGGAGTTCGGCAACGTTCGTATCCAGCGACTGAGCGGCCGTCATCGCCCGCTCGTGCTCGGTCGCGCGCTGGCGGATCGCTCGCGGACCGACGGCGAACTCGACGCGAGTGAGTCCCTCGCCGGGGTTGGACCGACTGAGAACCGTCACCGGCCCGATTCCCCGCGTGTTCTCGACGTGTGTTCCACCACAGGCTGCCACGTCCCAGTCGTCGATGGTAACGACCCGGACCGTCTCGCCTTCGATTCCCTCCTCTGTCTTTGTGTTGAACGCGATGTCGTCGCGGTCCAGTGCCTCGTCACGCGGAATTTCTTCCCAGCTCACGTCGTAGGATTCCCAGACAGCGCGGTTGGTCAGCCGTTCAAGTTCGGTGAGTATCTCGTCGTCGATCTCGGTCGTTGTTTCGAAATCCACCCGCACTTTTCCGTCGATAGCTGGCCCGAAGTCGTCGCCACCGGCGTCGTCCGAGACCGTCGCGCTAATATCGAAACCGCCGTAGCCGAGATCAGACAGCAGCCGGCGACCAGCACCATAGAGGACGTGACTGGCTGTGTGGGCACGCATGCAGTACGTCCGAAACGCCGTATCAATCTGGCCTTTGACTGTCTCGCCCGTGTCGAAAGACGGCGGCTCGGCCAGCTCGTGGACGATATCGCCGTTTCGGTGCTGTACGTCGACGACCTCGACACCATCGAGTGTTCCTCGATCCGCCGGCTGTCCGCCGCCTTCGGCGTAGAAGTACGTTTCCGTTAGCACGACGGCGGTCGAATCGATACGGTCGACGGTCGACGTGAACGTCGTCACAGTGGGCTCGGCTGCGGCAGTTCCTGTCATCGAGCGTGGCTACGTCAGCGCGAACAAAAACGTCTGGGCGTGTCCCAGACGAACGAGCGTCTGGGACCACCCAGCCGACAGGAGGGCAGTGCTCGTGCGCACCGAGTCGGGTAGGCTGTTGGGGAAGCGGCCGACGCCGGTTGCATCGTTATCCACGGCATAATCTGCTGTGTGACACTGTATCCGTTCCCGATACAGTGCTACTAATTAAGTACCGACACTGATGCTTACAGTTCATGCACGGGAGTGGGGTCCAGTTGCTAGTGCTCTGGCTGGTTGTGATCTGGCTGGTCGCAGTCGGCCTGTTTCTGGCGCTTCTGTACGCGTTCGGCAAGCGGGACCGACATAAGCAGGCCAGTGCGTAGCTGAGGTAGCTGTGCAAGACAGATGGTGTGACAGCGGCGTCTGACGTTCGGCTGACGGGCCATCGGAATCGGAGTCATGTCCTGCGGTTTTCACTTTCACCGTGCATTGCCCGATTATATCAGTCCCCGGTCCCTTGTCCGGCAATATGCTCGAGCGATTACGCCGGGCCGTGGGGACTCAACAGCGGTCACATCTGGAGTGTCGACGCTGTGGAACCACCATCGAAACGGATAGCTCGACCTGCCCTGCCTGTGGCTCCAGCAACATCGCACAGTACGACCTCTGACTGAGGCATCCGTTCTCCCGTCCGCTGTTTTCTTCTTTCCAAACGCTATCAGACGGGTGGCCTCCATCGGTTGTTCGTTCAGCGACAGAAAAACGGGCCGGCAGACGCGCTTACTGCTCAACAGCTTCCCACACGTTGGACGAAATTTTCGCCTCAGCGCTATCCGGGTGGGTCACCGTCAGTCGGTCGCCGGACTCAATTGCGACAAGATCAACGGTGTTGGTTTCCGCGTGATTTCGGGTCGGGTACGTAAACGGCCGTGACCGCGTCGGAAGGTCACTGATCGACGGGCACTTCGGCGGCGCAACGACGTCATCGGCGAACCCGTCAGTGTGAATCTTCGACTGTGGCTTGTCCCGACCACGCGTATCGAGCCACTGGAGACATTTCTCCCCAATCGAAGTAGTCTCAATGGCTGAGCGCACCCGATGCGTTGCCCGTTCCAGAAGCGAGGGCGGCGGCACGTCGCCGTCGGCCGTCCCGCCCCGGGCACCCCGTGGCTCATCCATGGGTGTGAGACTCATAGACACAGCTAGGGAAGCACGGTACAAAACCGTTGTGTCGCTCCGGTTTAGAGTTCGATCCGTTCGACGATCTGATTGCCGTCTTCTCGGGTGTTGAGCGCGACGATACGGACGTGTTCCTCCAAGCCAGAGTCTTTGAGCTTGGCTTTCAGGAGATTGTCGACCTGATAGACGCCAGCCGCGTTGTTCATCGCGATTTCGACGAGGACAGAGTAATCGTCGCCTGCGCTCAGCGTCACCGTCTCGATAGCCTGACTAGAGACGGTATCGATTCCGCGACCGCCGCGCTTGTACGGAATCCGCGACCGGCCACGCTCCATGTCCAGAGCGTCGGCGACGCGAACGACGCCGGCTTCCAGCGTCAGCGGGTTTTCCTCGGTGTGATGGCAGAGAATGGCATGGAGTACCTCGCCCTTTACCTGAACCGCCTGACGGATGTCGTAGAACTCCGGAAGGATGTCATCGAGGATGTCGGCCGCCAGCGGAATCGAATAGTACGGATGTGAGTCCCGATGGACGACGTGGCCGATGTCGTGGAGCGTCGTCGCAAGCGCGATGATGACGGCCTCGTCAGCCTCGTCGAGGCCGTGGTCGGCCGCACCGTTGAACTCGACGCCGCCCTGTTTGAGGAGGTCATACAGACACAGCGCTCGGTTCCGAACAATACCGATGTGTTTCGCGCCGTGATCGTTGTACTGCTTGCGCGCGACGGGGTTGATGTTCTGGGCTTCGAGATACGCCTGAATCTCCTCGTCAGTCGTGATAGTGTCGAGAACTGCGTTCAGTCGTCCGTCCGGGAACGCATGCTCTGCCTCGGGGTCGTAAATTCGGCCGCCGGTCTCGTCTCTGTCAACGCTCATATCACATCCCAGACGACCCATAGCGAAAAATCCCCCACCGGCGCGATCAGGTGGCAGCGTCGATAACTTCGTCGTAGTCCGGTTCGACGCCGGGGTCGTCGCTGACCCATGCGTACGTGACTTCTCGGCCCTCATCGATAACGAAGACGGCCCGCTTGGCGACGTTCGGAACACCGAGTGCCTCGAAGTCCATCGAAATGTCATAGGCATCGACGATCTCCCGCCCGGAGTCACTGACGAGGTCGAATTCAAGCCCCAGTTCGTCCCGGAACGCGTTCTGTGAGAACGGTGTATCGATGCTGACACCGTACAGCGTCGCCCCTGCCTCAGTGAGCTCATCGAGTCGGTCTTGGAACGAGTTCATTTCGTGGCTGCACACGCTGGTGAACGCCCCCGGGAAGAACGCGAGCACGACAGGCCCGTCGTCAACTGCCTCGGATAGTGTCATCTCGTCAACGTCGCCGTTGGCGATCGGTGCCGTGAAATCAGGTGCAGCATCTCCGACTGATACCATACTGGCGACCTTGGTCGTGGCAGGTAAAACCCTTTCCGACGTGGACGAGTCCCGACGCACTCAGAACTGGGCGAACTTCGCCGTGACTTCGTCGATCCACTCCGGTAACTCTCGGTCCGCGAGTGCCCCGTCAGCGTCACGGGTCGTGACGATATCCGCGATTTCTCCCTCGCGCGTGATATCGAGTCGCCATACTCCGTCAGCCTCAATGTCGACTCGAACGACGTCCTCTCCGACGGGTTTGATCGGCCGAATCGTTACCTCTTCCCCACTTCTGACTTCCATCGTATGACTATCAGCCGGCATCTGGTATCTCTGAGCGCCCGACAGTAGTTATATTCCCGGGCGGCGGAGTCGCCTGACCGCGCTGTCCCCGACAAGCGGTAGATTAATCAACAGATGATAAATCGACGGGCTAGCCGGTGGTGCGGGTGCGAACCCAAAGACGGACAGACCGCGACCGCAGAACATGGCCACGTGAGCCGTGTCACCTGACACCCCAGCTATCGACCCGGTTCCGTGTACATAGCGCGGTCTAGTTATCGACATACCGACACAGGCTAGCGACACCGAACCGTGAACACCGGGTGTCGCCGCTCCGGTCTACATCCAGTATGCCAGCGCAGCGCCACGACACAAGTCTCGACGTCGATAAATCGCCCGGCAGGCCCTCCTGAGCAAAAAGGTTATAATAGCAACCACGTAACCTTCGGATACAATGTTAGGGACATCCGGAGTACTGTTCCCGGGGATGCCCGGGACGACGGAGATGATGGTCATCCTCCTCATCGCCGTCCTGCTGTTCGGCGCGAACAAGATTCCAAAACTGGCACGGTCGACCGGTGAAGCCATGGGCGAGTTCCAGAAGGGGCGCGAAGAAGTCGAGCAGGAACTCGAAGAGATGCGTGATGGCGGCGCTGCAGAGGGGGCCGACGCGTCCACTGTGGACGCGGCCGAGTCTTCCGAGAAAGCGACGGAATCCGAGACGTAATCTCGACCACTTCTCCGTTTTCAGCGGGCTACAGTGATAACGAAAGCATTTTTCACCGCTCAATCGACCACCCGATAGGGCGTGTGGCCTAGTGGACTAGGGCGAGGGGTTCCTAACCCCTAGAACGCGGGTTCGAATCCCGCCACGCCCGTTACCACCGAGCGAAGGCGAGGTGTGTAACGGCCCGGAGATTCGAACCCTACGAGACGAGCGAAGCGAGTCTCGGTCCGGTTCGAATCCCGCCCTGCCCGCTTCGTGGTTTCTCGCATCCGCTCGAAACACACTCGCGGCCGTGGCGTCCCTCGCGAAACCTGCGGTTTCGCTCAGTCCCGCCACGCCCGTGCAGCGAACACAGTGAGCGAATTGACACGGCAACACAGAACACCTGAGATGCCAACGTATAAGTTTAGGCTTACCTAACTCCTGCTGAGATGGACCGGGAGCCGTCCGAGCGGGCGGATGTCTGTGTCGTCGGGGCCGGACCGGCGGGGGCACTCATTGCAAGCCACCTCGCCAGCGCCGGACAGAAGGTAGTCGTGCTAGAGGCCGGACCGCGGTTCGACAGGGCGAAGCGAGAGCAGCAGATGGAGGCAGCGATCCGACCCGGCGACCACGGCTCAGTCTGGGAGATGGGCGGCGACCGCGATGCGTTCAGTGCGAGCGGCGAGCGGTACTACCCGCTGAACATCTCGCGGGTGAAAGGCGTTGGTGGCTCGACGCTGCACTGGCAGGGAATGGTGATGCGGCTGCACCCGTCGGATTTCGACGGGAGCCACGACACCGACGACCCAGCGTGGCCCATCGATTACGACGACCTGCGGCCGTACTACGCCGACGCCGAGCACGCGCTGGGCGTCGCCGGCGACGCGGACAACCCCTTCGCGCCGCCGCGAGACGGCGAGTACCCCTTGCCCGGGTTCCCGCCGTCGTACAGCGACTCGCTGTTCGCCGAGGCCTGCGAGCGGTTGGGCATCACGATGCACTCCGTCCCCAACGCCCGCAACTCCGAGCCGTACGACGGCCGCGGACCGTGTGTCGGCTACGGGACCTGCCAGCCAGTTTGTCCCTCGGGCGCGAAATACGACGCCAGCGTCCACATCGAGGACGCCGAAGCCGAGGGGGCACGCGTCATCGACCGCGTCCCGGTCCAGCGCCTCGTTACCGACGCCGAGGGACGCGTCGAGGCGGCCGTCTACGCGACGCCGGGCGGGACCGAACACCGCCAGACGGCCCGCGAGTTCGTCATCGCGGCCGGCGGCGTCGAGACGCCGCGACTCCTCTTGCTATCGGAGAGCGACGACCACCCGGACGGGCTGGCGAACAGTTCGGGGCTGGTCGGCCACTACTTCATGGACCACCTGTTCGCCGGCGCTGGCGGCACGCTCGCTCAGGAAACGCGTCAGAACCACGTCGGCTTTCTCACAAGCGAGTGTCACCAGTTCTACGACGACCCCGGGCAGGCAGTCGAACGCGTCGCGGATGACAAGACAGTGGTTGAGGCCACCGACGAGGTGCTGTCGCCGCTGAAACTGGAGTTTCTGAACTACGCCGGGCCGTCGCCGGTCGAACTCGCGCTCTCCGGCGAGGAGTGGGGTGACACCTTGCTGTCGAGCCTCCGAGAGAGCTACGGTAACAGCATCGCGATGGGTGGGTTGGTCGGCCAGCCACCGCGGAAAGAAAACCGGGTGACGCTGGACACCTCGACGACGGACGACCACGGGAATCCGGTACCGGACATCCAGTGGTCGTGGGGCGACCGACTGGAGCGGTCGCTGGCTCGCGCAAACGAGATTCAACACACCGTGCTGTCGGAGTTGGGCGTCGACATCTCGTGGACAGTCGGCCCGGCGGACACCGGGCCGGCGTACCACCACATGGGCACGACACGGATGGGAAGTGACCCAGAGACGAGCGTGGTCAACCCACAGTTGCAGACCCACGACGTGGCGAATCTCTCAATCGCATCCTCGTCGGTGTTCGTCACCGCCGGGTCGATGAACCCGACGCTGACCATCGCGGCGCTCGCGCTGAAGTGCGCGGACCACGTCGCCGAGCGGCTCTAATCAGAAAACGCCGCGACCACTGCCTTGCTCCGACGAGTGACCGATGTGAGTCCGGGCGCGCCGTGGGCAATCCACACGACGGCGGCGATACCGAACAGCCCGAACTGGAACAGGACGTACGGCTCGACAGTGAGCGATGCGAACTGTTCGACGAAGGAGGTGTCGTTGGCGTACGGCGGTGGTGGCCGGAGCGGCCAGACGAGAAAGCGTAGCCACTTGGTCTGTGACAGGTCACCGCCGAGCAGTCCCGCAACGGCTGTCGGGCTCATGTCGGTCAGAGTGTGTACGAACGCACCGATGGTGAACGCTTCCGAGAGGTCCGTTCTGCGATACCACGCGGCGACGCGGTGTAGAACCACGGCAAGGAAGAGAAGTGTGAACAGCGAGTGAGCGAGAGACCGCCCGGACGGCAGGACGCCGACCGTCCAAGCGAGTGGTTTGTCGATCAGGTCCGGGAACTGCGAGCCCACCGCCAGCGCGGTCAGCGTCGCCGCAGTCTGTCGACGGGTCGGGTCAAGGCGAGTGTAGACGACGTAGACGAGATAAGCGACGGCGAGGTGTCCCCACGGCCACATTGGGATTCGGTACGCTGGATAGTGATTTGTATCTGCTGGTACAGGTTTACGGTGCAGTCGACAGCCGGTGTGTCAGCCGTTTAGTACAGGCCGAGAATCGCACCGGCGTCGAGCAGGAGCAGAATCGACACAACAGACGCCCCGAGCAGGAACGGGCGTGCGTTCCGTGCCGGTTCGCGGACCTTCTGCTGGTCGAAGCCGTCGCTGAGCTTCGACGCGCCAACCTCGACGAGACCGGCCAGAATGAACCACAGGACGATCATCGTGATGACGAGGTGGCCGCGACCGGTTCCCGTCAGCGACTCGGCGGTGTAGCGGGTCGCCGCCAGATGCCCGCCCGTCAGAAACAGAAGCAGCGCGCTCGCCCGTGACACCGTCTGAAGCTTCCCGGTAATCGCCGACAGCGGCCCCGGCGAGGAGTCGCCGTTCAGCGCCGTCGGGAGGACGGCGTAGGTCATGAACAACACGGTTCCAGCCCACAGCGCGGCGAATATCAGGTGGACCCCGAAGACAGCCGCGTTTACGACACTCATATGCGGCGGTTGGACGCGACCCTCTTCAACGTCGTGGGTTCGGTGTGGTTACTCCGAGGAATCGAAGGCGTCGAGCGCGTCCACGTCACCGGACATATCGAGTTCTGTGACCGCGTCGGTGTCCGCCGAGATGTGCGTCTCGCGGTCCGTATCGTAGTCCAGCTGGTCGATGAGGTGGACGAACGAGCCGGGGTCGGGGATAAGGAAGATGCGCAGCGAGAACGCCACATCGCTCTCCTTGATGTCGACGAGCGAGTCGAGCACGATGGTCAGCGAGTCCCGGCGGACGTGTGAGAGAGCTTTGTCGGCGATTTCGGTCGCGTCGTCCTGTACGACTGTCGGCGTCCCCATGTTGATCGTCGCGTTCAGCGTGTTCGCGATGCCGTCGATGAAACCCGAGGTGAGGATGTTGCACATCTCCTGCAGTGCGGACTCATGGAGTTGTGTGAATCCATCGTCGACACTGGAGCCGGTCATCAGCTCTGCGATTTCGGCGGCCGTCTCTGTCTCGAACGTCATCAGGAACACGCCGTATGGCGGTTCAGTCAGTCGAACACGAGCGCTGTAGATGTTCCCGCCACCCATCTCCGTGGCGATGTCCTCCGGCTGGACGAACGAGAGGCTCTTGATCTCGACGGCGGCGTCAACGCCGGCCAGCGTCGCCAGCGAGTCGGCGACCTGCTCGGCTCCGTCCTGAATGAGTCGCGTAATGAGCGTGAGTTTCCGGATATCGATGAGAAGCGGCATTGCACACTATCAGGACCCATGGTGTGTTACCGTTTTCGGTGACTGTAGCTGTCGGCGAGTAGACAGTGGCCCACCGTAACGCTCATTACCACCGACTGACAGGGATTCGGTGGGGAGCGTGCTATTCCGTGCCTTACCCGTCATCGACGGGTTTCGCACGGCAGCCGCCAGCGAATTTATCTGTAGGGCTAACTGGGAAGCCGCGGCCACGCCCGATGTGAGCACGCTTAAGCCGCCCCGTCCGTTTTGCACAGCCATGGAACCACGGGACCTCTCCGCTCACACTGTCTATCGGGCAGGTCGCGGTATCGAGGAGGTCGCTCGGGAACTCGGTCTCGACCCGGACGACATGGTGAAGCTGGCGTCGAACGAGAACATGTACGGGCCGAGCCCGGACGCTGTCGAGGCGATTCGCGGGGCGGCCGAGCGGATGCACTCCTATCCGAAGGCCTCCCACGCCGACCTCGTCGACGAACTGGCGGCCATGTGGGATGTCACGCCCGAACAGGTGTGGCTGAGCAACGGCGGCGACGGCGCGCTCGACTGCCTCGCCCGGGCGATGCTCGACCCCGGGCAGGACGTGCTCGTCCCGTCGCCGGGCTTCGCGTACTACGCGATGAGCGCCCGCTATCACCACGGCGAAGTCAACGAGTACACGCTCTCGAAGGCCGACGACTTCGCACAGACCGCCGACACTGTCCTGAAGGACTACGACGGCGAACGAATCGTCTACCTCACCAGCCCGCACAACCCGACCGGTGCGGAGTTTTCGACCGACGCGGTCCGAACGATTGCCGAGGAGACTGATGAACAGACACTCGTCGTCGTCGACGAGGCCTACGGAGAGTTCTCCGAGCGGCCGAGCAAGCGGCCGTTACTGGACGACCGCGACGACGTTGCGCTCCTGCGAACGTTTTCGAAGGCCTACGGGCTCGCGGGCGTTCGACTCGGCTACGCGGTCGTCCCCGAGGACTGGGCCGACGCCTACGCCCGCATCAACACGCCGTTCTCGGCCAGCGAACTCGCCTGCCGGGCCGGGCTGGCAGCGCTTGACGACGACGAGCACGTCGAGCGCTCCATCGAAACTGCCGCGTGGGCACGAGAATACATCGCCGAGGAACTCGACGCGCCGACCCGGGACAGCGCAGGGAACTTCATCCTCGCAGAGGTCGGCGACGCCTCGGCCGTCGCGGACGCCGCACAGGAGCGTGGCGTCATCATCCGCGACTGTTCCTCGTTTGGACTGCCCGAGTGCATCAGAATCACTTGCGGGACCCGCGAGGACACCGAGCATGCCGTCTCGGTACTGAACGAGGTCATCGAGGTGGTCGAGGCGTGAGAGTTGCCGTCACCGGGACGCCGGGCACGGGCAAGACCACGGCGACGGAGCATCTCGACACCGACCTCGACGTACTCCACCTCAACGAAATCATCAAAGACGAGGGATTCTCGACGGGTATCGACGAGGACCGCGGGAGCCTCGTCGCCGACCTCGACGGCCTGTCAGAGTGGCTCGACGGCCGCGAGGACGTGCTGTTCGAATCCCACCTCGCCCATCACTTCGACGCCGACCGCGTGATTGTGCTGCGAGCCCACCCCGAGACCATCGTCGAACGGCTCCGGGAGCGCGGCGACGATGACTCGAAGGCCTACGAGAACGCGGAGTCGGAGGCGCTCGACGTCATCCTCGGGGAAGCCGTCGAGGAGCATGGCATGGAATCGGTGTACGAGATCGAGACGACGGACCGGGACCCCGACGAGGTAGCGAGTGAAATTCAGGCTGTCGTCGATGGGGAGCGCGAGCCGAGCGCGGGGACCGTCTCCTACATCGACTGGCTATGACGCTCGATAAGTTCCGCCCGCTGGCCGACCGCGCACTCGGCCCGTTCGTCAGCGCCGCCAAGGTTGCCGGCCTCTCACCCAACGGCGTCAGCGTCATTGCGTTCCTGCTCGCACTGGGGGCCGGCAGCGTGTACGCCGTCGCGACGCGGGACCCGCTGCTGTATCTCGGCGGCGCAGTGCTGGTCTTCCTGAACGGCTGGCTCGACCTCGTGGACGGCGCGCTCGCCCGGGAACTAAACGTCGCGTCCTCCGGCGGCGACCTGCTGGACCACGTGCTGGACCGCTACGCCGACATCGGCATCATCGTCGGCCTCGCCGCGGGCGTGAGCCAGTGGGAACTGGGCATCGCCGCCGTCACCGGCGTTCTGATGACCTCCTATCTCGGGACCCAAGCGCAAGCGGTCGGCCTCGACCGCGTGTACGGCGGCCTGCTCGGTCGCGCCGACCGGCTTGCTCTCGTCGGTGTCGTGACTGGTGTGGCTGCGTTCGTCCAAACTACGCTGGCCGGCCTGACGCTGGTCGGCTGGCTGCTGGTCGTGTTCGCCGTCGTCGGCCACGTCACCGCCGCCCAGCGGTTCTATCACGCGATGAGAGCGCTCGACTGAACATCGGTTCAGCAATTGACGGACCAGTATCCCGCTGAGAACGACCAGTGCACTATTTATACTGATCAGCGTGGCGAATCCCCCGACACACCATGAACGGGGATGAAGCCGAAACTCCATGTCACAAACCATTAAATAAACATGTCGACAATCAAGGATAGCGATGGAACACAGTTACCGCTACCGTGCCTATCCGACAGAAGGGGTAGCGGACGAACTGGAACATCAGGTAGATATTCATCGCCAACTATACAACCACGTCCGATGGGACTACACGAACAGCCCCGTGGATGCTAAGCCGAGTGAGTTCGACCAGAACAACAAACTCCCTGAGTGGAAGCAAAAATGGCCAGTGTTCGCGGAAACGTATTCGAAAGCCGCGCAAGCTACCGTTGCCCGCTTCCACCGCAACCTCTCGAACCTTCGTAAACAAAAAGAGAACGGGCACACCGTTGGTCGTCTCAAACGGCAAGCACCCACCGATTACCGGAGCGTGACGTACAACCAGTCTGGTTTCGACCTCGATGAAAAGAGGGGCCAAGACGGGTTTGCGTACGTTCGCTTCAGCAAAGTCGGATGGGTCAAAATACGGTACTCCCGTCCAATCCCTGCTGATTCCTCAATAAAGGAAGCCACGTTCAAGAAAGAGACTACCGGTGAGTGGTTCGTTTCCTTTGGGTTGGAAATCGACGACGCTAACTTGCCCGAGAAGCCCGATGTGGACTCACTCAACCCGAGCAACAGCGTGGGTATTGACCTCGGCATCTTGAACTACATCCATACCAGCGACGGGAAGTCCGTGGATTGGCTCGACCTCGAAGGCGAATACGAACGACTCCGACGTGCGCACCGCAAACTCTCGCGGAAAGAACATGGGTCGAACAACTACGAGGATCAGCGAGTCGAAGTGGCGAAGGCCAAACGCGACATCCACCGGAAAGTACTGGACTACCAGCACAAAATAACGACGTGGCTCGTCAAGGAGTACGATGCCGTGTTTGTGGAGGACTTGAACGTTCAGAGTATGCTTCGAGCGGATGGAAACGGTCGGAACAAGCAGGATGCGGCGTGGCGACAGTTTATCACTTTGCTTGAATACAAGGGCGATGTGTACGGTACGCACGTTGTGCAGGTCGAAGCGGCAGGGACGACAAAAGAATGTGCGGTGTGTGGTGTGGAGTCATCGAAGTCCATCTGGGTCCGGGAACACTCCTGTCCATCATGTGGGTTTGAGACAAACAGGGATGCGAATGCAGCGATGAACGTCTTGCAAAGGGGGTTTTCTGAACTAGGGCTGGGATGGCCCGAATCAACGCCTGTGGAGACTGTGACCGCTACGGACACCGCTGATCTTCAGCGAATGTCTGCAAGTCACGTCATCGAAACAGGAAGCCTGTCTACGTGAGAACAGGATTCCCCGCGCCAGCGTGCGCAGGGCAACATTCAAACCGCGCCCAGTCCAAGCCGTCGGTATGGTTCAGTGCGAGATGTGCGGGACGGAGGTTTCGTCTCCGAACCGCGTCAAAATAGAGGGAGCCGAACTCGACGTCTGTGACGAGTGTACCGACTTCGGCACGGAGGTCAAGACGGAGGAGACGTCGTCCACGTCGACGAAGTACTCGACGTCGTCCTCCTCGTCATCGTCATCGAGTTCATCCGCCTCGTCGAGTTCCTCGGGCGGTGGCGGGTCCGGTGGCCGCCGTCGAGACATGTTCGACGAGATGGACGAGATCGCACAGGATTACCACGACCGAATCCGCAAGGGTCGGGAGTCTCAGGGCCTCAGCCAAGAGGAACTCGCCAAGCAGCTCAACGAGAAGGCGAGCCTGATTCGGAAGCTCGAACAGGGGAACTCGCTGCCCAGCGATGACGTCCAGAAGAAACTCGAAAGCGCGCTCGAAATTTCCCTGAGCGCGGGCGGCAGCGCCGACGAGACGGAGTGGTCCGGCGGGAGCAGCGACGGCGAGTACACGCTCGGCGACGTCGTGAAACGGAAAGACTAGATCACAG
Source organism: Haloarcula sp. CBA1129 (assembly GCF_008729015.1). Taxonomy (NCBI): domain Archaea; kingdom Methanobacteriati; phylum Methanobacteriota; class Halobacteria; order Halobacteriales; family Haloarculaceae; genus Haloarcula; species Haloarcula sp. CBA1129. The sequence goes on along the minus strand of NZ_RKSM01000001.1, from coordinate 349,496 downwards.
CTGGAGGTCGCTTTTCTCTACGTCGAGTTCGTCTGCGAGTGACTCGACGTTCGACGAGATACGCTCGATCTCGTTCTGTAGTTCCTGATATCGTGCGCTGTCTTGCAGTTCCCGTTCGGTCTTCTCGACGCGGAGGACGTTGCGCTTGAGCTTTTTCGACGTGAGTGTCCGGAGTCTGTCGTTGTACTCCCGAATCTTGTACAGTCGATTGACGACTGCTTGAAGATCGTCACGGGTGACAGGCTTGACGAGGTAGTCGTCGACGCGCATCTCGATAATGTCGAAGTCGGGGTCGATAGCGGTAACCATCGCGACGCGGCATCGAAGGCCTTTCTCTTCGATCTGTGCGAGCACTTCGTTACCGGAGACGACTGGCATCCGTCGGTCGAGCAGTACGACGTCGATGTCGGGCGACAGCAGTTCCAGACCTTCCTCGCCGCTGTAGGCCGTCTGTACGTGGTACTGGTCAGACAGATAATCGGTGTACAGATCGGCCAAGTGTTGTTCGTCCTCGACTATCAGAACGGTCGGTGTGTCGTCATCCCCTGCTGTCACGGCTTGTCTCGTTTTTTGTCTCGGCTGAAGCGTAATAATTGTCACCCCCGAGCGGTAGGCCGAGAATGAACGAGTGCGCGGTGGGAGGCACGCCAAACGGCGGCTTCGCAACCTATTTCCCGACAGCAACCGGTGCGTTTCGTATGTTCGTCCTTGTCAATCTGAAGGCGTACCCATGTGACCCAGTCGAGGTAGCAACCGCCGCTGCTGACGTGAGCGACGACTCCGGCGTTCGCGTCGCTGTCGCGCCACAGGCCGCACAAATCGGCGCTGTCGCGGAAACCGGCGTCGAGACGTGGGCCCAGCACGTCAGCGCCGTCGAGCACGGCAGCCACACCGGCAGTACCCTCGCCGAGGCCGCCGCAGATGCCGGCGCTGTCGGGACGCTCCTGAACCACTCCGAGAACCGACTCAAGCTCGCGGATATCGACGGCGCGCTGGATGCCGCCGACCGCGCGGACCTCGAAACCATCGTCTGTGCGAACAATCCCGCACAGATCGGCGCGGCCGCCGCGCTCGACCCCGACGGCGTCGCCGTCGAGCCGCCGGAACTCATCGGAACCGGCACGCCCGTCAGCAAGGCCGACCCGGACATCGTGACCGGCGCAGTCGACGCCGCTGCCCGCGTCAACGGCGACGTGGACGTGCTCTGTGGCGCTGGCATCTCCACCGGTGAGGACCTCGTCTCGGCGAGCGATCTCGGCGCGAGCGGCGTTCTGCTGGCGAGCGGCGTCGCAAAGGCCGACGACCCGCGCGCGGCGCTCGAAGACCTCGTCGAACCGCTCCTGTAGAAGCACCGGTACCGAAGAACTAGCTTTTCACTCGTCAGTTCCGTCCAGAAACATCGATTCGAGTCGAGCGACAACCGATTCTACCTCGTCTTCGTCGAGTCGGCGGTCGCTCTCCGCTCGAACCAGCGCGGTCAACCGAGTGTCGTACTTTCCGCGGCCGACGTGTTCGACCAGCCCGCGGAGTCTGAGTTCTCTGTTCCGTGCGTAGGCCGCGGTCCGGTCGCCGGACCCGCCAGCCGAGAAGTGGGCGTTCAGCGGCGTCCCGGGCCCTTGCTCGCGGTAGTACGCGAGCATCCGGCGGGTCTTTCGGTCCAACTCCTCGATGTCGGCGTGGAGGTCGCCGTAGACGGCGGGACCGTCGAACGCCGTGGTCTCGTCGGCAGACGATGCGTCCGCTCCGTCTGTCTGCTCCGCTTCGACGGCCTCGGCGATGGCCGCTTTCAGCTGTGCGTCATCAGTTTCGTTCGCAGCAGCTGTGTCGTCGGATTCACTGTGACCGTTGGCGGACACCGTCGTTGCACCGCCGTCTGCGCTTGCGCCGGTCGTCGCTACGTCGTCGGTTGCGGCGTGGCCGTTCGTCGCCGGCTTGTGGTCCGCACCGTCGTCGTTCGACGCCGCTTCCGCGCTATCGCCGTTCGACGCCGCACCGTCCCCGGCGCTGCCACCGTTCATCGCGGCCCCGTCCTCGGCGAAGGCACTGAACGCGTCACCGAACCCGCCGCCGGACGTGGCATCGGCTGTTTCGTCCGACTCCGCGGACTGCTCGTTACGGGAGCCATCGTCGTCTGCCTCGTCGTCCGACGCCGGCTGGTCGGCAAACCGTTCGTGCTGGCGGCGCATCTTCTCCTGTTCCGTCCGGCCGGGGTTGTAGTCCTCGGCCTGATCCAGCATGGCTTCGGTGAACTGCTCGGCCATCCGAGAGAGGTCTCTGGCGTCTTGCAGTTCCGCCTCCAGTTCGGCGATGCGGGAGTTCTTCTTGTCCAGCTCCTCGCGGAGTTCCTTGATGCGGTTCTCCGTCGCCTGTTGTTCCTCGCTGATGGTCTCCAGTTCGGAGACGAGGTCGTCGCTGACGGACTTGAGCTCGGGCCGCTCGAAGTCGTCGAGGCCGGGCGTCGCGCCGGCGTCGAACGTCTGCTTGCGATGGAACTGGACCCGACTGACCTGCTCGGCCCAGTCGTTCATCATGAACGCCTCGCCGTCGTCTAAGTCTTCGACGGCGTCGGCATACTTGTTGTCGAGGATGCGCCCGACCACCTTCGTGTCGTTGTTCCAAGTCAGACGGTGCCAGACGAGCCAATCACACTGGGTGATGTAGTCCTTCTTTACGTCGGCGGGGCGCTGGCTGATGCCGACGATGCCCAGCCCGTGTTTCCGGCCGCGCTTCCCGATCTTGATGAGCATCTTCCCGACCTCACCCATCGACCCCTTCTCGGGCATCCACTCGTGGCACTCCTCGACGAGCATCAGGAACGGCTGTTTCTGCTTTTTCGCCTTGGCGAACAGCTGCTTGGCCACTTCGGTCAGCAGTGTCTCGGCCTCCTCTTCGTCGAGGAACGACGAGATGTCCAGAATGATCGGGACGTTCTGTTCCAGCGCCAGCGAGGCAATCTTGCCGGCGTGGTCCTCGGTGACCTGAATGTCACACTCCTCGTCGCCGCCGACGTGGAGGATCTCGTACTCCTCTTTCAGGCCGTAGTACTCGCCGTCGATATCGACGATAAGCAGGCCAAAGCCGTTGTCGAGCAGTTTCTCGGCAATGACGCTCGCCGTGTTACTCTTCCCGGACCCGCTCTTACCGGTGATGAACCCCCGGCCGGTCAGCAGTTCCACCACCGGGAGATTGACTGTCTCTCCCGGTTCCCCGGTCCCACCCGGCCCCGCGCTTGTCGTCGCGACGGTTATCTGTTCGGTCTCTGCCATGCGTTTCTGTCAGGATGGAGACGCGCAGGCCCCATAACTCTCCGTCAGACGCCCATCAACTGTGGTACAGATCTGGATGCGGGCGAAACCGTTCGAAATCGTTCCGAGAGATCGTTCGCACAGGCTTCCATATCTCGTGTGGGATCGACCGGAGGTTCGGTCGCCGAAGCCGTTATGACTGCGTTTCGGGTGTCCGACTGGGGTCCCACTCGTCGTAGTGGATCAGTTCCGTTCTGTCGATGCGACGACGCCAGCCTTCCTGTTGCAGTACCGGTTCAGCGGGGAAGCCATCCGCTGGGTATCCGACACAGAGGTAGGCGACGGGCTGGACGTGGTGCGGAATGTTCAATACATCACGGAGTTCGTGGGGATACAGAAACGAGACCCAGCCGACACCGATACCCTCGGTACGGGCAGCGAGCCAGAGGTTTTGCACGGCAAGACACGTCGAATAGACGTCCATCCGCTGCATCGTGTTCCGGCCGAGAACGTGCGGTGCATCACGAGTAGGGTCACAGGTGACACAGATATTCACCGGGGCATCGGTTATCCCCTCCAGTTTCAGCTGGCCGAACTCTGATTTGCGCGGCTCTGTATAGCCTTCACGGGCGGCAGCTATCGCCCGTTCGGCAATCGACGCGACCGCTGATTTCGTCTGCTCATCCTCAATCACAACGAAGTCCCACGGTTGCGAGAACCCGACGCTGGGTGCGTTGTGTGCTGCATCCAGAATCCGTGCCAGTGCTTCCTCTGGAACGGGATCATCGACAAATCGCCTGATGTCCCGTCGCGAATAGATGGCCTTGTAGACAGCCTCGCGGTCGCGGGGTCCGAACTCAACCATATCTTCCATGATAAACGGCAGTTGTATACCGATTGTGCAGGCCAACGGATATCCCCGAGACTGAGAGATGCGGTTGCAAGACAGACCGTGATCATTGCCAGTCGGTTCGAGGTGGGGCAACGGCTATTGTGATGGCATACTTTGACACAGTCGTTCGGTGGGGGCTGTCCATGGACAGATACGAGACGTTCGTCGAGGACGAGGTTGTGTACGTCGGGAGTGACGACGGCCCGCTGGAGGTGGCGCCGCTCGACGACATCGTCGCGGCCGCCGGCGGCCCGGCGTGGACAATCACCTACTCCGAAGCTGAGAAGGAGCGGTACGCCGGCATGGACACCAGCGACGAGGGGCTGGTGGTCGACGTGGTCGACATGTTACACGCGATGACCCACAGCCAGCGGTTCGTCGACACGCTGGCCGCGCATCCAACAGAAGTCCCAGCCGACGACACCATCTCGCCGCGGGCCGGCCTGTTCGTCGGGAAACTGCTGGAGAATTTGGAACACGGCGTCGCCTGAACACCGTCAGAAATCCGCAAGCGTGGTCTGGCCGGGCGGGAGCGAACCGCGGCTGTCGCCAGTGTCTGGCCCGCTGTTCACTGCGTCTCCAGCACTCTCGGTTCCCACGTCGTTTTCCGCGAACGTTTCAAGCTCGACCTGTCCCGCATCGTCCGGGCTGTCAGCCGTCACTGCGTCAGTGCCGGCGAGAGAGGGGTCGGCCGTCTCCTCGGTGCCGGTATCGTCGCCGAACCTATCCAGATTGGCCTGCTCACCGGCCGAAAAGTCCAGATTCGAGACTCGGACCCCGACCTTCCGAACCGGGTCGGCATCGAACTCGGCAAGCAGGTCTAACGCGACGCGCCTGATCAGTTCGGGCTCTTCGACTGGCCCGGGGAGCGAGCGAGCGCGCGTGTTCACGTCGAATGGCGGCATCACGACCTTGATACCGATGGTCTGGTAGCGCGCGCCCTTCCGACGGGCGCGGTCGGCAACAGCGTCGGCGAGCGTGCGGACTTGCCGACACTTGGCCTCCGAGTCAGTCGTTGCCTCGGTGAACGCAGACTCCCGTGAGAGGCTTTTTGGGTCGCCTTTCGGTGTCACCGACCGCTCGTCCTCGCCACGAGCGTAGCGGCGTATCTCGCGGCCGCGCTCGCCGAAGCGCTCGGCCAGCAGCTCCGGGTCGGCGGCCGCCAAGTCCCCCGCGGTTCCGATATCGAGTGTATCGAGCTCTCTGGCGGTGACCGGGCCGACGCCGTGGACATCCTCGACCGGGAGGTCGGCGAAGAACTCCCGGACTGTTCCGGGTTCGACGACGACCAGCCCGTCCGGCTTGTCGCGGTCGCTTGCCACCTTCGCGGCGCTCATCGTCGGCGCGACGCCGACACTCGCGACCACGCCGACATCCGACTCGATGGTGTCTTTCAGGTCCTGTGCCCACGACTCGACGGTTTCCCAAGAGACACGCTCGGTGACATCCAGATACGCCTCGTCGATGCTCACTTCGCGAACGACAGCCGCTTCCGCGTGGAGGATTTCCCGGACGTCCGCGGCGACGGACTCGTAGAATCCCATGTCCACCGGGCGGTAGAACCCCGCGTCCTCGACGTCTAAGTCCGGGTCCTCGACGGCCTCGACTTTGCGAGGGAGTCGGTCCAGCGCCTCGGAGATAGCCATCGCGGATTCGACGCCGTACGCCCGCGCCTCGTAGCTCGCTGTCGCGACGGCCCCGTGGGTCGCGCCGCTCTCGTAGCCCATGCCCACGACGAGCGGTTCGCCTCTGAGTGCCGGCTCCCGCCGCTGTTCGCAAGCGGCGTAGAAGCAATCCATATCGACGTGCGCGACTATCTGCTCGGGTCCGCTGGTCCCAGGGAGCCGCGCGGCGTCCATACCCGACGCTACGCGTACTTGCAGAAAACCCCACCGGCCCTCACCGAGGCTATCAGGTCAAGAGGGCAGGTGTGTCGAAAACAGCTCGGAAAACGGGAGCAGGGAAAGTGGTGGGGGTGGGGTGTCAGATGCTCCGTGTGCTGTTGGTTTCAAAGCGATACGTGGCCGGTGGAGTGGCCATGCTCCACCAGCGGTTTGTCGTCCGCCGATGCCAATCCCGGATGGTACGACGGTCGTTCCCGCCGGGAGCGTAGGAAGCTCCATGTTAACAAAAGGCACGATGGTACTTCAATGTTGGCTGAAGTGATTTACAACTCACACTTCTCCCACGTCCCGGCTGCGCCCCACTCGAAACGCTTTCAGCCCGCTCCCCATGACTGCGACGTAATGACGGAACTGACGGATTCACTGCCGGACAGACCGCTCTCTACGAGCGAGATTTCGGCCCTCGAAACTCAGCACGACGACTACGGGTTCGCACCGGTCGGGTTCTTCCCCGATCTGGATGTAGTGGCCGCATTCGTCGTTATCATCAACGGCGACCGTGGCTACAGCCTCGGTTACGACCGCGACGGCGACGGCTGGGTCGTCGTCGAGTCCTTCGAGGACGGCGAGGACTTCGCCGGCGTCACCGACCGCCTGCAAGAGTGGATGGGCGACGACTGGCAAGAGTTCGACCAGACCGCCGTCGAACCGGAGTGAGGGGTTGGTCACTGAGGCGGCTGGAAGACCTCGTCGGATGGTAAAGCGACCGCTACCGCCTCAACTGGCCGTTTTTACTGCGGTAAAATGCGGCGACCGGGATTTGAACCCGATGGCGAGACTCGTTTCACTCGTCTCGCGTGATTCAAATCCCTAGATAGCGAATTCGCTGCTCGCGGATTTGCTCGCAGTAAAATGCGGCGACCGGGATTTGAACCCGGGCCATGAGCTTGGAAGGCTCAGGTCCTACCACTAGACCACCGCCGCGCTCTCACTCCGTTCGCGCGCGGCGTCGTTCGCAAATCCGAGGGATTTGCTCACCACCGCCGCTCACCCGTGGGAAGGTGACGAGTCATCTGACTCGCGTTCCGCCCGAGTGCGAACGTACACGTCCATAGATGGAAGGCAATTAAGTGCGTTTCCCTTCTGGCTCGACAACCCCGTAACAGTTGCCGCTTGACAGCTCCACCGAGACGAGTCGGAGGTCGCTGTCGGCGACATCACGCTCGAATTCGGCCGGCGCGTAGATATGGTAGAACCGCGGGACCGTCTCGCCGCCGGGGAGCGTCCAGTCGACGGTCGTGTCGAAGCCTTCGTCCGCGTCAGGGTCGGCGTCGAAGCTATCGTGGGCCGTGCTCCACGCGCTGACCAGCGCCCGGGCGTCCGGCGCGAGCACGCGGGCCAGTTCGTCCAGACTGGCGCGGCGTGCAGATCGAGACGGGAGGTGATGCAGCGTCGCGACGTACACCGCGAGGTCGACGGCCCCGGCAGCGAGCGGGAGTCGGGTCGCGTCGCCCTGCAGCAACGCGACGCTGTCGCCGACGCGGTCGGTCGCCGCCTGCAGGAGCGCGCGGCTGGCGTCGAGACCGACGACGGTGTCGGCCACGGCCGCGAGCAGTTCCGAATGGCGGCCGTTGCCACAGCCGATATCGAGCGCCGTCCCAACGCGGTCTGACTCCTCGACGAACGATTCGACCTCCGGCCAAGCGTACTCGCGGGTCTTCGAGAAGTGGTCGCCGATGTCCTCGTAGGTCCGGCGGACGGCGGCCCGCGATGGCTCGCCGTCTGTATCACTGCCGGCGGTTGGGTCAGGGGACGGCATCGGTCGACCGCGTCACTCCGCGCCGTACTTCTCGGGGTAGGCCTCGGCGAGTAGCGCTTCCTCGTCGGCCAGTCGCTCCCGAACCGGGTCGATGACCTCCGAGATAGCGCCCGCGGCGGACGGCTTCAGGTCGGCCGGGTGGAGGTCGCCGCTGACGAAGTCCGATTCGACCTCGTCGTAGCTCTCGTAGGTCAGGTCGCCGCCATATTCTTCGGGGCGCTCGACGACGAACGATTCGCCGCGAACATCCAGAATCGGGAAGACGAGGTGGTTGAGGTACTCCAGCACGCCGTTTTCCTCGACCTCGCCGGCCGGACAGTACGCCTGATTGATCTTCTCGTCGACCTCGTCGGGGCTGTCGGTGAGATTGACCTTCGACGCTTCGTCGGAGGCGCTCATCTTGCCGCCCGAGAGGCCAGAGAGGAGCGGTGCGAACAGACAGATCGGCGACTCGCCGCCGTGGTCGGGGAGAATTTCGCGGGAGAGCATGTAGATGCCGCGCTGGTCGACGCCGCCGTAGGCGATGTCAGCATCGAGCGCCTTCACGTCGAGCGTCTGCATCAACGGATAGATGAGCCCGCCGAGGTTCGGGCTCTCTGACTCGCGGACGACCTCGCTGGCCGCGCGCTGGGTGCGCGAGATGGTCGTCTCGGCGGCCATCCGGTACATCTCCAGTGTGTACTCCTCGTCGAGCTGGAAGTCGGTCCCGCGGACGAAGGTTACGTCCTCGGGGTCCGCGCCAGCCGCTTCAATCATGCCCTCGATGGCCGTCTCGTAGTAGGCCGAGCGGGCATCGAGCAGGTCGAAGGGTGATTTGTTGTCGTCGAGGTGGGCGTGCAGGTCGGCGATGAGGACCGTCACGTCGACGCCGGCCCGCAGGAAGTCCGCGAGCTTCCGCATCGTCGTGAAGTGGCCGATGTGCATCTCGCCGGTCGGCGCGTAGCCGATGTACGCCGACGGGTCGCCGTCCTCGAACAACGTCCGCAGTTCCTCCTCGGTGACGACCTCTGTGGTGTGTCGTGTCACCAAATCGAGTCGCTCGGCGGTATCCATACCGATGTGTGGCCGGTCCGGTGATTAAAACGTTCCTGTCCGGTGTGACGGACTGTCGAGGTGGGCCATACTGTTTTATCACAGCAGGGCACAGTCGGGGGTAGCTGTCGCCCCTGTTGGAGCCGTCTGACGCCGATGGGTCCAAATACGCGCAGTCCAATACCCGCGCATGTACACGGGGAAAACGGAGAAGGCCTGCTGTCTGTGTGGGAATCCGGACACCGAGACCCGTCTGGACCTGCCGCCGCGGGCGGTCCCGCTGCTGAAACACGCCGACCCCATCGCATGGCAGGACATCGTCGGCGAGGTGTCTATCTACTTCTGTGGCTCCGACTGGGAGACGGTTCGCGATCTCGTGTTAGAGACCGGAATGAGCCCGCTGTCCCGGTGTAACGCCGCCCGCGCCTCTTTCGACCTCCGCGAGGACTTCGAGGCACTGCTGAATGATATCCGAGACGAGCCGGACCATACGGAAATCGAAGCCGAAATGCGCGCTGAGGCCGCGGAAACGCTGGCGAACCGCGACGACCCGTACGTCGAGGAACGGGACCTCGTGGAGGCCCGCGTCATCGAGTGGGTGTTCGAGGACACCGAGAGTGAGTAATCCTACGAGGGCAGTGGTATGACTCCGTATCCAAACTGTTTTGCCCACCCACAGCCGTGTGTCAACCGATGACTGTACGCGTAGGTGTACTCGGTGCGACTGGCGCAGTCGGGCAGCGACTTATCCAACTGCTTGACCCCCACCCCGAGTTCGAAATCGCCGCACTGACAGCCAGCGACGAAAGCGCTGGCGAGACATACAAGGACGCCGCCAAGTGGCGCGTCAACTCCCCGATCCCAGAGGACGTGGCCGGGCTGGAGGTCCGTGCTACCGAGCCGGACTCGGTACCCGACGACGTCGATCTCATCTTCTCTTCGCTCCCGTCGAGTGTCGGGGCGGAGGTCGAACCGGAGTTCTGTGCGGCCGGCTACACTGTCTCCTCGAACTCCTCGAACGGTCGGATGGACGAAGATGTGCCGCTTGTTATCCCGGAAGTCAACGCCGACCACGTCGACCTGCTCGAGGTCCAGCGGGACGAACGGGGCTGGGACGGCGCGCTCTTGAAGAACCCGAACTGTTCGACGATTACGATGGTCCCGCCGCTGGCCGCTCTCGACCGCGAGTTCGACCTGACCGACGTGCGCGTCTCGACGCTACAGGCCGTCTCCGGCGCGGGCTACTCCGGCGTCTCGTCGATGGAGATCATCGACAACGCCATCCCGCACATCGGCGGCGAGGAGCAGAAGATGGAGAGCGAATCGCGCAAACTGCTCGGTTCCTTCGACGGCGCGGAGGTCCACCTCAACGAGATGGACGTGGCCGCGTCCTGTAACCGCATCCCGACGCTCGATGGCCACCTAGAGAACGTCTGGGCCGACACAGCCGAGGACATCTCCACGGCTGATGCCGAGGCCGCAATGGAATCTGTCAGCGGTGTCGACCTGCCGTCCTCGCCGGAGAACCTCATCACAGTGTTCGAGGAACCCGACCGCCCACAGCCGCGACTCGACCGCAACATCGAAGACGGCATGGGCGTCGCTGTCGGCGGGTTCCGCGAGACGACCGACGGCGTCCAGTTCAACTGCCTCGCGCACAACACGATGCGCGGCGCGGCGGGCGCGAGCGTGCTGAACGGCGAACTGCTTGACAAGCGCGGCTATCTGTAGCGGTCGCAGACGTCGAGCGCCGTTCTTCCGCGTCGCACGAGAACTGCTAGACAGTCCGATATTTTTTCACGGCCAGACGCGACTTCCGGCATATGGTCTCCCGCGATACGAAGCTTCAGATCGGGGTGGTGAGCGTGGTCATTGTCGTATCAGTGCTCCGTCCATTCGTATTTCCGCTCGGACGGCTCGGCTCAGTCGCGTTCTTTGCAGGCACAAACTTCGTCATGTTCGGTGGTGTACACCTGTATCTAGCTCTTGTGGATGATAGTGAGACCATTCCAGTTGCGGCCCGGTGGCGGTACGTCGGAATTGCGGCAATGGTAGCCGTGGTTGCTTTCCTGCAAGAGATTGCTGGGCAAACCAGTCTCGGGAGCGTCACGCTCAAGCAACTACTGGGTGGTACGCTCGCTCTGGCAGTGGTGATCTACTTCCTGTATGAGGTACGGGACGGCTATCTCGCCAGCCGACAGTGACTAGAGGTCGATCTGGTTTCTGAGCCCGTCCCACTCGCCGGTCCGCTCGGCCTGCCGGACGTTTTCCGCCACGATGTCGGCCAGTCGCTCGTAGTAGCTCGGCGTGTGGCCGGCGTTGTGTGGCGTGATGAGGACGTTCTCGAAGTCCCACAGCGGGTGGTCGCCGGGCAGCGGTTCGGGGTCAGTCACGTCCAGCGCCGCGCCATCGATGTGGTTGCGCTGGAGCGCACTGACCAGCGCGTCCGTATCGACGACCGGGCCGCGAGCAACGTTCGTGAGGACTGCATCAGGACGCATCGTCCGGAAGACTTCCTCGTCGATGAGATGGCGCGTCTCCTCGGTGAGCGGGCAGGCGAGGCCGACGTACTCCGTGTCGGCGACCGCTTCGTGAATCTCGTCAAAGCCGTACACCTCGTCGGTCGGGCCGCCTTTCTCCGGCGAATAGCGGACGCCAACGGTCTCCACGTCGAACCCTTGAACGCGGCTGACGATGGCCTCCCCGATCTCGCCGAGGCCAACGACGCAGACACGGCTGCCGGCAAAGTCGTCGGTGTGGAACGACTGCCAGACGTTGTTGCGCTGGTGTCGGCGGGCGGTAAAGAACCCGCGAGCGAAGGCGAGCCACGACCCGACGACGTTCTCAGCGACGTTCGGGCCGTGGACGCCGGAGGCCGTCGTGAGTGCGATATCCCGGTCCGCAAGCTCCGAGAGTGGGAGGTGGTCGTAGCCAGCGTATGTTCCTGCAAACAACTGTAGCGAGTCGGCAGTGTCGACCAGTTCCGGTGAGACATCGTTGCCGGTCAGGACTGTCGCGCCCGCAATCAAGTCCCGCTCAGCCTCTGGCGTCTCCGCGACGGCGATGTTTTTCTCGGGTAGTCGTTCCCGGAGCGCGGACACATACTGGTCGACTGGCATTCCGTGAACGTCGTAGCGCATCACGACGATGTCGGCCATTGAACCCCTCCTGTGGCGTGCGGAACCATACCGGCTGTTCCACGCGGGGGCCTCAAAACGGTGCCGGCAGTCCGTTGACCGCACGCCGGTGAAATTGTTAGTACTTAACCACTTAGAGAACGCCGGAATTACCAGTCTAGATTAGTAAAATTTGTACTAATAGTATACCGATATCTTAGCATATTTGTAGGATGACTAACGTAGCATTTCGAAGGCATGGGGAGACCGACGAGCGTTGCGGTGATCGATGACGATAAGGACTATAGACAGCTCTACAAACTCTGGCTTCCGGAGGAATACGAGATTATAGAGGCCGGTGACGGCCGTACGGGGTTACAGCGGATCGACGACTCAATCGATGCGGTACTGCTGGACCGACAGATGCCGGAACTGGGCGGCGAAACCGTCGCCGAAAGACTCAGACAGCGGTCAGTAACCCCTGCAGTCGTAATGATTAGTAGCGTCAAACCGGACGTGGATATTCTGGACATTCCCGTCGATTCGTATCTCAGAAAGCCCGCCGACCGAGATACCCTGTTGTCGGTACTCTCGGCAGTTCGTCGCCGGTGCGAGTACGGAACGAACCGTCGAGAACTACTGGGGCTTGCCGACCGCCGGGCAACGGTCGCTGACGCAGTTCGGGCGACAGCGCTCGCGGAGAGCGACGCGTACCAGCGGGCCGTCGAACGGCTGGAACAGCACGACGTATCACTCGCCGATGCAGTGTCCGAACCGTAGCGCGCAGTGCGTTCCAGTGTAGTCAGATGAGGGCATCAGACCGTAGATTCGGTGCAAGACAATAGGTTTTAGCGGGCGCGGGACGCCGTAGCGGGTATGGAACACGTAGACGTCGCCATTGTGGGTGGTGGCCCGGCCGGGTCGTCGGCGGCCGAGGCTGCGGCCGACCACGGGGCCGACGCCGTCCTCCTCGAAAAGGGGGTTCCCAGAGCCGACCGTGAGGGGACGGGACCGGACTCGACGGATGCCGCCGGACTGCTCGATTACTGGTTCGACATCATGGGCATTCCTCGGTCGGAGTTCCCCGAAGACGTGGTGTTGAGCGAACTCGACGGGGCGAAGTTCTACGGCCCCTCGACAGAGATGACGCTCACGGAGACCGGTATCAGTTCCAGCGCCGACGGCTTCGGCATCACGTTTCATCGAGCGCGGTTCGACGACTGGCTGCGCGAGCGGGCGACGGAAGCGGGTGCGGACTACCGCGTCGGCGTCAGCGTCACCGGCGTCGAAACCGATCTGCGGAGTTCGCCGCGACACACTGTTCGACTGGCCAACGGCGAGGACATCGCCGCCGAGTACGTGGTTCTCGCCGACGGCCCACAGCGGACTATCACCGGGGGCACGCTCGACCAGTTCCTCCCGGCCGGACAGACGATGGCCGACATCATGCCGTCGAACAAGGTGAACCACATCGCCTATCAGGAGCATCGCCGGATGCCCGAGGAACTGTTCACGCCGGAGTTCATCGAGTTCTGGTGGGGCATTATGCCCGGCCATACGGCCTACCCGTGGATTTTCCCGAACGACGCCCCGGTCGCCCGGATCGGTCTGACGATGCCCATCGGACTGGACATCGACGCGTACGACCGCAGCGAGTGGGACCTGCTCAAAGCAAGCGACGACAGCATCCCACAGGGCCGGGAGTACATCGAGCGACTGCTCGAACGGGAGTTTCAGGCGTACGACCTTGAGGACTTCCCGCTCGTCGAGGACCGCGGCAAAGCGAAGGGCACGGAGACGTATCCCATCTCCTCGACGCGGCCGATAGAATCCCCGGTCGATGCTGGAATCGCCGTGGTCGGCGGGGCAATGGGGACCACCTCAGCGTTCCACGAGGGCGGCGACCATGTCGCCGTTCGCACCGGGCGCATCGCCGGTCGCCTCGCCGCGACCGACCGACTCGAACGGTACAACGACGCTTGGCACGACGCCATCGGCGACGAAATTCTCCGGAACGTCACCTTCGCGGACATGGTTCGGGACTGGGGACCCAGCGACTGGGACCGGGCTTTCACCACCGCCAACGACCTGATGGACGCCCGAGGAATCAAGGCCGATGCGGCGCTCCGTGGCGGCTTCAACGGCATCAAGATGGTTCTCTCTTACAAGTGGGGGAAGTTCTCCTACCGCAACGGCAAGTACGTCCAACTGCGTGAGGACGACTACGCCATCTGAACGTCACCCTTAGGTGTGCGACCGGCGAACTACGGATGCGTGCCTTCAATCCCCGGCTGAGGCCCGTCACCGGGACGATGACGATCCGGAGAACCCGGGCACGCGACATGACCGCGGTTCACACCGCATCTGGTCGTCATTCGACGACCCGCCCGGCACGAGGGTTTGCCGGCTGACGTGGCACACCGCCGAGGATGATGCCGGACGTTAGTGTTCCGGGCGATATTTCGACTTCTGTGAGCGACAGCTAAGTACGTTGCATCACACGGAGACTGTATACAGATGGCGCGTGATCGCTCGTCGTTGGTACTGGTCGGGGCGGAAGCAATCGGCCGCCGTTTGAACAGCCGTGTACACACCGTAATGGAATGAACAGACTCTCTAAGGAGTGGGTTCAGTACAATCAGGTCAGCCTGTACGCTGTCGCCGTCCTCCTTGCGGTCGGAGTCGGCCTTGGACGGCCGAGTGCAGGGACCACGCTGGAGGCACTCATCAATCCTGTGTTGGCGGTGTTGCTGTACGTCACGTTCTTGGAGATTCCGTTCGTCCGCATCCGACAGGCGTTCCGGAACAGGCAGTTCATGCTGGCCGCGCTGGGGATGAATTTCCTGATCGTTCCGGGGGTGGTGTTCGGGCTCACGCGGTTCCTGCCACGGGAGCCAGCGATTCTCGTCGGCGTGTTCATGGTGCTTCTGACGCCGTGTATCGACTACGTCATTACGTTCACCGAACTCGCCGACGGCGACGCCGAACAGATCACGGCCGCGACGCCGGCACTGATGCTCGTCCAGTTGCTCTTGCTCCCGTTGTATCTCTGGCTGTTCATGGGGCGGGTCGCCGAGTTCATCGAGGCCGGGCCGTTCATCGAAGCGTTCGTCGTCATCATCGCCTTGCCGCTGACGCTAGCGTGGGGGACCGAACTCTGGGCGGACCGGTCACGGCGGGGTGAGCAGTGTCAGCAGGCGATGGGGTGGCTCCCAGTGCCGATGATGGGTGCGACGCTGTTCGTCGTTATCGCTTCGCAACTCCCGCGTGTGCGGGACTCCATCGATCAGATCGCTGCGGTCGTGCCGGTGTACGTGGCGTTCCTCCTCATCATGCCGGTGCTCGGGCGGGCTGTCGCCGGGCTCCTCGGGATGGAACCCGGCACGAGCCGGGCGCTCGTGTTCACATCCGTCACGCGGAACTCGCTCGTGATGCTCCCGCTGGCGCTCGCCTTGCCGTCCGGGTATGGGCTCGCGCCGGCCGTCGTCGTCACGCAGACGCTCGTCGAACTGTCCGGGATGGTCGTCCTCACGCGGGTCGTTCCTGAATGGCTAGTGCCGGACGAGTCGGCGGGGGCCTCGGGTCCGACCACGAGATAGGGATGGGCAGTCGGTGAAAGACTTCCAGACTGAGGCGAGGATTGTGTGCAAAATCTGGATCGGGAACGGCGTTACCCCAGAGTGAGGGTGCCCGCCGCAGACGAGAGTTCACCACTGAACTTCACGGTGACGTACAGGCCAGTAAACAGCGTGGCGTTGTACGCGCCGTGGATGAGTGACGGGACGACGATGTTATCCGTGTACTCGTAGGTCGCGCCGAGGATGAGCGACGGAATAAGGAGGGCACACACCCCGACAAGTTTCCCTGTGACCGACCCGCCGCTGAGGGCGGGGTAGTGAATGCTGGCGAAAATGACGCTTGCGATGGTGACGCCTGAAATAGGGCCGAAGTAGTCCCGGATACGGCCCTGAACGACGCCGCGGAACAGCAGTTCCTCGCCGGGGCCGATGAGGAGGAACGAGGCGGGAATCAACAGGAGGAGAACATCGGGGTTCTCCATCCCGATCTCCGCCGCCTGATTCGTTGCCGTTTCGATCCCGAACATCGAGACGAGCGTGGTAATGATGACGGCCACTACCACGAGCCCACACATCGCGCTGGCGTAGCCCAGAACAACGATGCCGGCCTCGCGGAAACTCGGCACAGAAGCACCGATAGTGAACGTTTCAGTGTCTGGCGGATACGAGATGAGTTCGCGGAGTTTCGATCTGATCACCGGCCTGAGCTTGATGTACGTGAAGGCGATAACCGGGCAGCCGATTCCCTGAACCGTTATCAGCCCAAGGACCAGCGTCTGTACTTGTGTTATCTGGACTCCTGCGACGAGTGATAGCGAAAAAGCGATCGTGAGCAGCAGTAGCGAGCCGAACAGGAGTCCTAGCCCCCCAAGCGAGAGCGCCGAAAAAAGCGTAAACCCGTACTGGAAGGCCTTCACCGCCATATGAAAGACTGGATCTTCCCGGGTATCAGTTGCCATACGCTATCTTGGTCGTGGCGATGTGTAAACAATTCGTTTGGTGTTGGTATCGTAACTGCCGGTAACTACGACTCAATCGGTTCGTTCCCCGGCCGTCACCGCGGTTTCGAGCCAGTTTGACTCCGGCGGGAGCGGGCAGGAGAAGGTGTCGCTGTAGGCACAGAACGGCGAGTACGCGAGGTTGAAATCCAGCGTGATTTCGTCGCCGTCGCTCAGGTCGCGGTCGGGCTCCAGTTCCATGTACCGGCCGCCGTCGTAGCTCTGCTGGCCGGTCGTCTTGTCCCGGAACGGGACAAAGAGCGTCCGCGACTCGTCGGCGGCCTGTCGGAACGCGCGCAGTTCGCGGGACTCGCCGTCGAGGTCGAACGACAGCGTCGCGACGTGGAGATAGCGAACCGTTCGGTCGTCGCTCGTCTCCAGATCGACCGATCCCGGCGTCTCGTGAACAGTAACCGTTGCCTCGACCCGATACTCGGGGTCCGGCTCGAAATAGCTGAGCCCGTCGAAGTCGTCGCGGTCCTCCGGCGGAATCGGAGATTGGCGATGTTCCGCGAAGAAGCGGTCTTTCTCGTCCCGGTTCGCTTGCAACTGCGTCGCCCAGTTCTCTGTATCGTCGTCCATACAGGGACGGTGGTGGCCACGCAGTTTCAGTCCGGCGACTCGGCAACAGACGGGCGATATCGCGAACTGAGGGAGTGGATATTTTATTATACGTCTAGTTCCACTTGATAAACACACAGGGGTGTGTATGGAAGCGACGTTCTACGGTATTCTGGGCGTTGACCCAGATGCCACCGAAGAGACGATAGTCCGCGCCTACCGGGAGCAGACGAAGGCACATCACCCGGACGTGAGTGACGACCCCGACGCGGGAGAACGGTTCAAACGCCTCACGCAGGCGAAAAACGTGCTCACGGACGAGGCCGAGCGAGAGCGATATGACCAGCTCGGCCACGACGCATACGTCAACAGGCACGTCGACGGCGGCGCGGACAGAGGAACAGCCACGGGCGGTGTCAGTGACATCGCACAGCAGTATGTCGACCAACGGGCCGACACAGAGACAGCGGGCGAGGCAGGGGCGAAAGCGACACAGCGGCCCACTCAGACCCGCGGCGGAAGTACAGGCTACGGGACTGCCGCGGAGTACTACAAACCCGGCCAGCGAGTCCGGCCGACACAGTCGACAGGAGTCGAGACAGTGCTCGGTTCGCTCCGCCGCGTCGGACCGTGGCTGTTTGTCCATCTGGCGCTGCTTGTCTGTACGACCATTGCCGCCGCACTGCTCGCAGTCGGTGGCCTCACTGGGAACCTCCCGCCGGTCGTCGCCGGTGTCATGGCTGTCTCGATGGTGACGATTTCGCTGGTCGTCTCTGCGACTCACGTCCTCACACACGTTTCGGGCTGACAACGAGGAGCGGGTCGAGCCATAGCAGTTTCGAACGGCCAGTGGACCAGCGACTGGCAGAACAGCCACAGCCTCACGCTAGCGGCCGGAACCAGACGGCGGTAACGAGGACGGCCAACAGGAGATACGACCCGCGAATCAAAAGCATCGTCGCGGTTTCAGGGTCGCCTCGCTGGGCGATAGCCACAACCGTCCCGAAGACGAGTGCAGCCGCCGCGGCACTCGGCGGGATGCCGGGCAATGCCACGGACAGCCCCACGATTCCGAGAAGGCCCGCTGCGAACAGGCCGAGCGCGAGCCGCCGGGCGCGTTGATGGCCCAGTACGACGGCGACGGTCCGTTTCTGTATCGACCGGTCGTAGTCGTAGTCCTGCTCGTCGTCGATAATCTTGATGCCAGTCAGTAACAGGAGAAATACGGCCGCGAGACCGACGGCACGCGGCGTCAGCGTCATCGCCTGAGCGTAGTAGCCACCCAGCAGCGCCAGCGCGATACCCGTCGGATAGCCCATCGTCGCACCGACGGGATTCATATCCAGTTGCGGCGCGTGGGTGTAGCCGATACCCCAAGTCGGAACCGTCAGCAGCGCCGCAACGGGACCGACCAGCACCCAGATGCCCGCCGTACAGAGCGCGAAGCCGATGCCGGCACCGACCAGCGCCATCCGACAGCCCGAACCGGTGAGGGGATGATCGTCATCCTCGCCGCGGACGTGGAAATCGACGTAGCCGTCCTTGACGTGGGCCGTGTAGACCGCGAAGAACATCGCGCCCGCGTGGAGCGCGGCCACCGGCGGCCAGAATCCCCCGGAGAGCAACCCACCGAACAACGAGGTCGCTAGCGGCGGCAACATAAACACCGGATGGATCTGAGAAGCAAGGGCACTCACGGCCGCGAGCGGACCGGTCTCGTGTCGGGCGACTGCCATACGAACTCAAGGCACGGCTGTGGCAAAAAGCCACGTCCACGTTGGTTCGGTACTACCGCCAGTTCGACCGGTCCAGCACGAACCCAGAGATATGTGAGGCCAGTTCTCTGGCAGCCTGTTCGGTGTCCGCATGGAGTTCACCGGACACCGGGCCAGCCTCGCCGCCGACGCCCTCCGTCTCCGAAATCGGGTCCGTCGTCGTCGGATACGGTCGGCGAGACCGGACACGGTCCCGGAGCGCCTGAACGGTGGCGTCTGTGAGCTCGTAGGACAGATGCTGGAGGTCGTACCGGACAATGAACCCCCGCGTCGCGTCCCGGACGGCGAGGACTGGGTGTCCTCGGTCCCGACAGCGCTCCCAGATTTCGCGCTGGTGTTCCCGCGTGGCGTACACCGGCACGTTCGACGGTGCGAGGTGTTCCATTGCCGGTACATACGGACTGGAAGTGTATTATCCTTCGGCAGATGGACACACCGCTGTCCGACTACTCTGGGCACGACCGAGATGCCATGCAGGAAACGTTTAGAGGGAGGGCTGTGACCCTCCAGAGTGCTATGGCAGACATTGAAGTCGAAAGCACGTGCGAAGAGGGCTACACAGTAGAGAGCGTCATCAACGGTGAGTGGGAACTCATCGTCGACGCGTTGAGCGAGAACGGACCGTCGCCGAACGAGGTGCTGGCCGCCGACTACGCCTCCTGTTACATCCCGGCGCTGCGTGTTGCCGCCGACAAGTACGGCCACGAAGACATCGGCAGCGTCGACGTCGAGGTCGCCGCAGGTCTCGACGAGGACGACGATCTGGAGTATATCGACTTCCACGTCGAGGTCGAGGAGTCACTTGCCGACGAAGAGCAGGACATCGTGGAACTCGCCGAGGACATCTGTCACGTCCACTCGGCGCTGCAGGACGAGCTACACGCCGAAATCACTATCGAGTCCGGCGTCTGAGCGGCAGAACGGAGAAGGCGTTATTTTTCGCCGGCAGCAGTCCTGTAGTCGTCACTCCGGGAACAGCAGGATGACTGAGGACGTGTTATGATAGCCAGTGTAATCCTCGTCGGCCGAACAGACTTCACCGTAGGTTTCGAAGCCGGCGAAGGGCGCGTCGATAGCGCTGTGAATCGTGTCGACGGCGTCATCGAAGTCGTCGCCGAGAATCATCGCACGGCAGGCGCAGTCGTACACGAACCCACCCGCCACGCTGCCGCCGCGGAGTTCATTGACGGCGTTGGTCGCGGCGTTCCGGACCGCATACACCTGATCGGATTTATTACTGTGTGTCACCCGCACTTCCGTCCCTTCGGAGACGGTGACGGCGAAATCCAGTGGCCCTTCGGTGTCGGTTGTGTGACCCGGCCATCGGATGTTGTATCCCTGCGTCGAGATGAGCTTGCTCTCGATGAAGGTCTTGATTCGGGAAGCGAGTCCGTCCGCATCCGCGTCCGGCTCCGACTCGATACCGAGTTCGTAGCGGCCGAGCAGCATGACGAGGTCCTCAGACCCTGCTTCCAGCTCGTCGACATCGATATCGTATGTCTCCATCGCATCCGCTCGAATCGCGTCCCGCCAAGCCTCGAAGGCAGGTCTGCCGTCGAGTTCGTACACGGTGCTTCCCTCTGCTCGGGTTACCGTCATCGCCTCGGAGATCGGTTCGTGGCCGTGGTTGACTGTCACTGGAAGCGGGTCCTCTGAGGCAATGAGCGCGAGGACGACGGCGTCCGTCTTGACGCGGTCGTTCCGGAAGACGTGGGTCTGCTGTAACTGGAGGTCGTCACCCGCAGACCCGCCGACGACCGGCGTCTCCTCGTCGTCGAGGTACTGTTCGGTGAGTCGAGTGACCTTGTTTCCGATGCCGGCCATGCCGTCGTGGAGGTTGATGATCGTTCGGTGCGGATACCCATCGACAGCAGGGTCCTCGCTCGCAGGGAGATCATGAACGGCTTCGAACAGGCAGCGCTCGGGATCGGCGCTGAGTTCCGTCGAAAGGCTGGAGAAGAACCGCATCGAGTCCGACGAAACGACGCCGACTGTGACAGTTCCGTTCCCCGAGCCCGTTTCAGTGAACTCGCCGGAGGACGAACAGCCCACAATCTCGGTATCTGAACCGACGACACTTCGAGCACCCCACAGCACCGCCTCGTAATCGTATGTCGGGGAGCAGAAAATCTGACAGAAGTCCGGTTCGCTGGCCGAGATGGCGTCCATGGCTTCCCGTATAGCGTCCATAGCTGCGGCATCACCAGAGTCCCCCGTCGCCTGCCCTGTCCCAAGCTCAGTAGTCATTGAGATACAAGTATATCGTGAGCTAACTTAACATATTGGAACCGTTTTGAAGACAATACGACGTGGGAGTGGGGCAGTCAGAGACGTGACGAGCGCCCGGAAACGGTGCTTTTTACCGTAGAACACCGCACGAAGCGGGAAACGCTCATACCGCCGGCCCGCAAACACCAGTCCATGAGCGATTCAAACTGGACCGACCGCATCGCCGGCGAACGGATGGCGGTCGACCAGCGGTTCAACGAACAGGTCAAAGCGTCGTCGTTCTCCAGCCAGCAGTGGGGGCTGGTGATGACTGCCGTCGAGTTCGAGATCGAGAATCCGGGCGACCCCGACGCTGCGCGCATCGTCGCCGATACGTCGAAGCTCTCCAGCGTCATGCCGGAGATGGAACGAGTCGCAAATCAGGGGCCGATGGGCGGTCCCGGCGGGGACAGCGGTAGCTCCGGGGGCGGCCTCCTCTCGGGCGTCAAGGACGCGCTCGGACTGAGTGGGTCCGGCGGCGGTGGCAACAAGCAACAGGAAGAGGAAGCGGCACAGCTCGCGCAGGCGTACGCTGAGCAGCTACAGGAGAAATTGGAGTCAAACGGGCGCTGGAAGTCCGTCTGTGAGCAGGCCCAGGGTTAGTACTCGTCGCCGTCGTGGAACAGCGTCAGCTCCTCGGCTTCGTCGATGTTGATGAGCGCCGTCACGACGTCGTCGGACGATTCGTCCTCGACGTGGAGATCGCGAAACGGTCGACTGGTTCGGCGTCCAGTTCCACGGCTGGCATAGCCGAACCTTTCACTGGAACACACTTACTTCCCGCTCTCGCTCAAAAACGAACGCGAACAGTAGTAACAAATCAGAACCGAAAACGGTTAATGGTCGTTCTCGGTAGAAACACCACACATGCGACCACTGGGTGACTCACCGCTCGTACGGAACGACAAGACGCTCGTGCTGGCCCACGACCACGGGCTGGAACACGGTCCTAAGCAGTTCAGCGGCGTCGAGGAGCGCCTCGACCCCCGCGAAGTGTTCGAGATGGCGACCCACGATGCCGTGACGGCTCTGGCTGTCGGGAAGGGTCTCGCCGAGACGTACTACCCGAGCTACGAGGACGACGTGAACCTGCTGGCGAAGCTCAATGGCGGCTCGGACCTCTGGATGGGCGACCCGTACTCGCCCCAGAACTGGTCGGTCGACTACGCGGCCGAACTCGGTGCCGACGCCATCGGCTACACCGTCTATCCGGGCGTCAACCGCGAGACCGACATGTTCGAGGACTTCCGCCCGGTCCAAGAGAACGCACGGGACCACGACCTTCCCATCGCGATGTGGTCGTACCCGCGCGGGCAGGCTATCAAGGAGCACCGGAGTCCGTCGACCATCGCCTACGCGGCCCGCATCGGTCTGGAGTTGGGTGCTGATTTCACGAAGGTCAAGTATCCGCGGGACAAGGAAGCGATGGCCCACGCCGTCCGCTCGGCGGCCGACAACCGCGTCCTGCTCTCGGGCGGCTCGAAGACCTCCGACCGGGACTTCCTCGAACTCGTCGAGGACTGCATGGACGTCGGCGTCGCCGGCCTCGCCGTCGGCCGCAACGTCTGGCAGCGCGATGACCCCTACGACATTCTGGACAAGCTCGAAGGCGTCATCTTCGAGGACGCGACAGCCGACGACGTCCTGTAGGCCATGGACGAGGAGACGCGCCGAGCCGTCGCCGCAGCGGACGAAGCGTTGCCCGCCAGCGGTGCGCTTCCCGACGCTATCGACACGGGCCGGGTCGTCTTCGGCTTCGATGGCTACCTCGACCGCGTCCGAGAGATCGTCGCGGACCGTATCGACCCCGAGAGCCACGAGCGCCTCGCCACGCTGGAAGGCTTTGGCGACCGCATCGACCGCTCCGTCGCCGCTGAAAGCTCCCTCTCCTTCGAGTGGCTCCAGCAGGGGAACCGGACCGGCGGCCACACCAGCCACCTCGCCCGGGCCTTCGGCGGCTGGTCGTTCGACCCGGTGATGGTCGGGATGTACGGCGACCCAGTCCGCGACGCCTTCGAGAGGGAGTTCGGCGACTACGAACTCCATTCGCTGGGCGAACCCGGCGTCACCGACGCCGTCGAGTTCGACGACGGGAAGCTGATGCTCACCGAGATCGGCGACACGATGTCGCTGGACTGGGCCGAACTCGACGCGACCTTCGGCCACGACCGACTGGCCGAGAAGCTTGACGGTGCGAGCCTGTTAGGGACCGGCTACTGGTCGGAGACGCCGGACCTGCCGTCCATCTTCGACGGTCTGGGGTCTCTCTGGAGCGACATCGACGACCCGCCGGAGACGGTGCTCGTCGACCCCGGCGACGTGCGAAAGCTCGACGCCGACCGCCTGCGCGCCGGCCGGGAGGCCATCGGCCGGCTGGACGAGGTGACCGACGTGGTGGTCTCTTCGAACCGGGCCGAAACAGGCGTTCTGGCGGACGCCTACGCCGGCGAGGCCGAGCGGTCCTTCGCCGAGGACGCCGAGGCGGTGTTTGAGGCACTGTCGCCGACGTGGTTCGTCGGCCACGGCGTCGAACGCTCGGTCGTCGTCACCGCCGACGGAACCGACAGCGTGGCTGTCCCCGCCGTCTCGGACCCGGAGCTGACGACCAGTTCCGGCGACCACTTCAACGCCGGGCTGGGCCTCGCTCGCATCGCCGGCCTCCCGCCGGCGGCCGCCGTCGTCGTCGGCAACGCCGTCGCCGGCTACTTCGTCCGGACCGCCGACCAGCCGTCGCTGACCGACGTACGCGCGTTCGTCGACGACTACCTCGAAAAGTTCTGACCGGCCCGAGCTATCTCGGGTTCCTCTATTTCTGGGAAAAGAGTTTCCAGTCGCTACAGCCGCCGCACCGTCACGCCGTCTCGGAGCGAGTCGATGTCATCTAAGTCGGGGACGGCCGTGCCGGCCCGCTGGACGACCTGCGCGGAGACGGCCACGCCGGTCCGCAGCGCCGTCTCGTCGTCCGCCCCAGCCTCCCAAGCACTCAACACGCCTGAGAGGAGCGCGTCGCCAGCGCCGACGGTGTCGACCACGTCGATGTCGAGCGCTTCCGCGTACAGTCGGCCCGCATCGCCAACGAGAACTGCACCGTCCGCACCGAGAGAAGCCAGAACGCGGTCGAAACCATGCTCTCGGAACGTGTCTGCCGCGTCTGCACATCCCTCGACGGAGGAGACATCGGCCCCGGTCGCGTCGCCGAGTTCGGCCCGGTTCGGTTTACAGAGTCCGTACTGGGCGTCGAGTTCTCGGAGGACATCGCCACCGGTGTCGACGACGGTTTCCCAGTCGCCGCCGGCCGCGATACGGTCGATGGCCTCGGGGGACAGCCCCGGCGGCAGGCTCCCACCGACGAGCACGCGGTCGGGGTCCTGCGCTCGCACCTGTTCGAGCAGCGAGTCGACGACCGACTCGTCGACGGTTGGCCCGGCCTGATTCAGTTTGTACTCCTCGGCGGCTGCGATAGCAGTGGTGTTGAGCCGGGTCGTTCCGTCCACCTCTACAAAGGCCGTCTCGACGCCGTCGTCCTCCAGCGTATCTCGGATGAACGAGCCGGTGAACCCACCTAGCAGTCCCGTCGCAACACAGGGCCGGTCCATGGCGGTGAACAACTGCGCCGCATTGATGCCTTTCCCACCGGCGTCAAATTGCGCTTTGTCGGCCCGCATGACGCGGTCGGGAGCCATCTGCTCATCGAACTGGATCGTTTGGTCGACTGCGGGGTTGTAGGTGACGGTGACAATCATGTGCTGACCTCTTCGATATCTACGTCTGCATCCGCGAGTGCCGTGGCGAGCGCCCCTGACGGGCTGGCGTCGCTGACGAGCAGGTCGACCTGATCCAGATCGGCGAAGGTGACGAAGCTCCGGTCGCCGAACTTCGACGCGTCGGCGACTAGCACGACACGGCGAGCGCGCTCGACCATCAGTTCCTTGACGGCCGCCTCGTCCTCGTTGGGCGTCGACAGCCCGGCGGCGCTGTCGAGCGCGTTCGTCCCCAGAAACAGCAGATCGAAGTTCATTCGTCCGATAGCGCGCTCGGCCATCGGGCCGACGAGCGCGCGGGTCCGCGGTCGGAGGCTCCCACCGGTGAGTTTGGCATCGACATCTCGCTCGGCCATTTCGATGGCGAGCTGTGGCATATTCGTCGCCGCGACGTAGTCAGTGTCCGGAATCGCGCGAGCGACTTCCATCGTCGTCGAGCCCGCATCGAAACAGACCACGTGCCCTTCGCGGACTTCCTGTGCGGCTCGCTCGCCGATGGCTTGTTTCTCCGCGTAGTGGTCGACCTCACGCTGACCATACGGTCGCTCCGTTCCGGCAGAGGATGCCGGCACTGCGCCGCCGTGGGACCGCTCGATTCGGCCTTGTGACTCGAGGTCCCGGAGATCGCGGCGTATCGTCGCCTTCGAAAACTCCAGTTCCGCGGCCAGCTCCGACACTGAACAGCCGTCTCGCTCTGTCACCAACTGGACGATAGTGCGCTTTCGCTCGGCCGGGAGCATTCTTTCGGCTGTGATTGTTTCGCTTCGGTTTTACCTCTTTCTATTGGACTATGCTTGTTTCTGACGGGATAGGGCGAGAGAAAACCGGTTACAGCTCGTCGACGACAGCCGCAGTCACGTCCTCAGTGGATGCGTTGCCGTCCAGATCCGGCGTCCGGGGCCCCGAGTCGAGCACGGCCTCGACGGCCGACCGGACGGCGTCGCCCTGCTCGTCGTACCCGAGGTGGTCGAGCAACATCGCGGCGGAGAGAATCATCGCCGACGGATTGGCGATGCCCTCGCCGGCGATGTCCGGCGCGGAGCCGTGGACCGGCTCGAACAGCGCGTTGTCCTCGCCGATATTAGCCGACGGCAGCAGACCGAGGCCGCCGACGAGGCCCGCGGCGAGGTCCGAGAGCATATCACCGGCGAGGTTCGGACAGATGACGACACCGTAATCCTGCGGGTTCATCACGAGGTGCATCGCGAGCGCGTCCATGAGCGCGGTGTCGTAGGTCGCGTCCCGGTCCTCACCGACCGCCGACGCCGCATCGAGGAACAGGCCGTCGGTGGTGCGCATGACATTGGCCTTGTGAGCGATAGTTACGTCGTCGTAGCCGTTCTGTTTCGCATAGCTGAACCCGTATTCGGCGATCTTCTCGGAGGCTTCCTCCGTGATGACTCGCGTACAGGTAGTGACACCCTCGGCGATCTCGCTCTCGATGCCTTTGTAGACACCCTCAGTGTTCTCCCGGATGAACACGATATCCGTGTCGGGCTGGACGGCGTCGAGACCGGGGTAGGATCGGGCCGGACGGACGTTTGCGAACGAACCGACGACCTGCCGGAGCGGCAGAATAACGTCGGCCGCCGTCTCGCCGGCCGCGCCGAACAGCGTCGCGTCGGCGTCGGCCGCCAAGTCGCGCGTCTTCTGGGGGAGCGCCTCGCCGGTTTCCGCCTTCACCGCGTCGCCGGCCTCGCCCTCGACGAAGTCGAAGTCGACAGCGTCGATGGCCGAAAGGACTTCGACCGCGGCGGGTGTGACCTCCTGTCCGATTCCGTCGCCGGGAATAACGGCTATCTCGTGAGTCATAGCGGGAGGCACGTAGCCGGCTGGTGAAAGTGGTTCGGTTCCGGCGTATCAGGCTCACAGATATTCGTCGCACCAGCGGCGCTCCAGATGTGGATGGCAGGTCGTTCTCGCGGATCGAAAACACGGAAACCGGCGTTCGGAGGCGGAAACGGACCACGGTCAGGGGATGGCACGGGCGACCAGCGGACGATGTGAGCGTGTGGAGGGCCGAAGCGAACCGGGGGTGATTGCTGGCGACCCGTGCGCGACTATTCGTAGTGGAGGTGAGTATGTAGGCTCTATCTTGATACTATCTATACTATCTATACTATCAATACTACAGGTACTATCGGTCAACACTGACGAGCAGAAACGGTCGGTAGATGCTTGTGATAAATCGGCCGCGGGCTATCGATACACCATCGCCTGCGCGACCTTCTCGCCGCGGTAGTAGCCGGGTGCGGTGGCAATCGTCGCCTCCTTCACTTCATCTGTGACGGTTATCACGCGGTACTCTTTTTCCGGAACGGAAACGTCGTCACGAATCAACTGCTGGAACCGTTCTCTGGCTGTGTCCCGCTCGTCAGGGTGGAGAAAGTCACTTGCTTTCTTGCCCGCGATTTCGGCGAACGAGTCTGCATCGAGAAACGCCACGGCTGCCTCATTGGCGTACAGAGCCTCCCAGTTACGGTCGAAGAGGAGGATCGGAATCGGCGCAGTGTCGACGAGGTTGTGGTACCGGTCCTCCGTGCGCTGGACCGCGGTTTCGGCCCGAGTGCTCCGGACCGCGTTCCGGATTCGGTTTGCCAGCACCGTGTACTGCTCCGTCCCGACCCCCTTCTGGAGGTAGTCGGTGACGCCAGCGGATATCGCTTGGCTCGCAATCTCCTCTGACCCCTTCCCTGTGAACAGAATAAACGGCAGGTCCGGGTAGTCGTCCCGTACCAACTCCAGTAACTCCAGCCCGTCTCTGTCGGGCATATCGTAGTCGCTGACGACGCACTCGATGGACTCGTTCCGGAGCACTGTCAGCGCGTCGTCGACGCTCGTGGCTGTCCTCACCGAGAACGCGGCGTCCTCCCGTTCCAGAAACTCCGCGACGATTTCGCCGAAATCTGGTTCGTCGTCGACGTGGAGTACAGTGACGCTGTCTATCGAGAAGTGGCTCATGTGGGGCGTTGCCCAAGTGCATCTGAATAGCGTCTGAAACTACGAAAACGTTTGGTTCTATTTTATGCGTGCCGTGAGCTGCTGGGTCACAAGAACCGCGGGCCAGCTCAGAGCCTGTGTCGGAACGCGTGGAGGGCGTTTTCGCCGGTGTCTGTCAGCTCTATCTGTTTTGTCCGGCCGATGTTGCTGACCGTAATGTACTCGTCCTCGGCCAGCGGGTCGACGATGTTTGCGTTCAACAGCGCGAACTTCGCCTTCTCGTTTGCGGGGTCAGCGTCGGCAATGAACGAAAGCCCGGCGTCCTCTGCGAACTCGATAAGATCCGACTTCTTGGCGGTGTATGTGTCCGTGTTTGTTCGGTTGAGGTAATCAAGGACGGCGACCTGATCGCGGGAGATCGCTTCGATGGGGTACGACGGCAAGACCTCTGCGCGCTCCATCCCGCGAGTGAGCGGTTCCGCCGAAACCGACGGGACGTGTTCCTCGGGATGGACGTAATACGCCGTCGCCGCCGTCGCCATACACGCGATTGCGCTTCCGATAGCCGCTACCTTCGGCCCGCTGGAGACGTTGACACGCACGATATCCTCGGGATGGTCGGCGGTCAGTGTCGTGACGACCGCCAGCACATCATAGAGGTCGTGTAGCTCCGCACGGTGGAGTTCGACACTAACGCCGTTGTCATCCAGTTCTTCGACAAGTGCCTGCTGGTACGGCGTCAACCGTGACGGCTCCGTCGTCGCTGTGAGGAGGTACACGTCGTCAGCGTTGTGCTGGTGAATCGGCTCGGCGATCCGGTCGCGTTCGTGCCCCAGCGGCGCGATGTGTATCTCCCGAATCTGATCCATGCAAAGATGACGCGCCCCGCACAGCTATTGGTCTTACCATATTCGAGACAGAAAATCCGTTCAGGCTATCCGAGGCCGCTTTGCGACCTCGCGGTAATCGTCCGCTACTGCGAACCGGACGCCGACGCTTCGGACACGTAAGGCGGTTCTCTGGCGCTCTCGACGTCGCCGTTCGCGCATACCGAGGTCGCTTCGCGACCTCGCGTTAGTCGTCCGCTTCGAGTTCCGACCGCGTCTGGTCCAGATACGGCAGTTGCGAGGCCGTCTCCTCGATAGCGTTCCGGTTTGCCTTCATCAGCGCCGTCGTGTCCCAGTTGCCCTCGACGAGGGCCTCGCGCTGGGCGCGGTCGACGCTGACGTTGATCTCGTTGTCACCGTAGGTGACCGTTTCCGCCCGCACGTCGACTTCGATGTCGCCATCGGGGTTGTCGTCGACCCACTGCTGGAGCGCGTTGATCGTCTCGTGGTCGGCAGTGACTGTCGGAATGCCGAGCGCGAGACAGTTCCCAGCGAAAATTTCGGCGAAGCCCTCACCGATGATGGCGTCGATGCCCCAGCGCATCAGGGCCTGTGGCGCGTGTTCACGCGAGGAGCCACAGCCGAAGTTGTTGTTGACCACCATCACGTTCGAGTCCTGAAACCGCTCCTCGTTGAACGGGTGGTCCTTCTCGTTGTCCTCGTCGTCGAACCGCAGGTCGAAGAAGGCGAACTCGCCCAGACCGTCGAAGGTGACGACCTTCATGAACCGCGCCGGGATGATCTGGTCCGTGTCGATGTCGTTCCCGCGGATCGGGATACCGGCTCCCTCGACGTAGTCGACCGACGGGATGTCCTCAGTCGCGTCGGTCATACTAATGCCACCTCCTCTAAGTCGCGCACGTCAGAGACCTCGCCGGTGATGGCCGCGGCGGCCACCATTCGTGGGTTCATCAGGACGGTGCGGCCGTCCTTGCTGCCCTGCCGGCCGACGAAGTTCCGGTTCGAGGAGGAGGCACAGGCCTCGTCGCCCTCCAGTTGGTCCTCGTTCATGCCCAGACACATCGAACAGCCGGCGTTGCGCCACTCGAAGCCGGCTTCCTCGAAGATGTCTTTCAGGCCTTCCTCCTCGGCGGCACGCTGGACGCGCTGGCTACCGGGGACGACGAACGCTCGCACGTCATCGGCGACCTGACGCCCCTTGACGATGCGGGCCCCGCGGCGCAGGTCGGGCAGTCGAGCGTTGGTACAGGAGCCGAGGAAGGCGACATCAATGTCGTACCCTTCCATGGTCTCGCCGGGCTCGACGCGCATGTGCTCCTGTGCGCGGCGGGCGGTGTCAACTTTGTCGTCAGCCAACTCCTCGGGTTCCGGAATCGGGTCATCGATGCCGATACCTTGGCCGGGCGTGGTCCCCCATGTGACGACGGGGTCGAGTTCGCTGGCGTCGATTTCGACGACATCGTCGTATTCGGCGTCCTCGTCCGAGCGGATGGACTCCCAGTACGGCTTGAGTTCCTCGAACTTCTCGGGGTGCTCTTGGAAGTAGTCCGTCCCCTCCAGCCACTCGTATGTGGTCTCGTCGGGGTTGACATAGCCCGCGCGAGCGCCGCCCTCGATGGACATGTTACAGATAGACATCCGACCTTCCATGTCGAGGTTCTCGATGGTCTCGCCGGCGTACTCGTAGACGTAGCCGACGCCGCCTTCGGTGCCCAGCCGGCGGATGATTTCGAGGATGATGTCCTTGGCCTCGACACCCTCGTCGAGTTCACCGGTGACCTCGATTTTGCGGACCTTCTGTTTCTCCATCGCGATGGTCTGGGTCGCCAGCACGTCCCGAATCTGGCTGGTCCCGATACCGAACGCGAGCGCGCCGAAGGCACCGTGGGTGGAGGTGTGGCTGTCGCCACAGACGATTGTCTTGCCGGGCTGAGTGATGCCCTGCTCCGGGCCGATGACGTGGACGATACCCTGATCGCCCGTCGTCGGGTCCGAGAACTGGATGCCGGCGTCTCGGACGTTCTCTTCGAGTTCCGCCATCATCGTCTCGGCCGCGTCGTCGCTGTAGGGCCGGTCCTGATTTGCGGTCGGCACGATATGGTCGACCGTCGCGTGGGTCAGGTCAGGTCGGGCGACTTCGAGGCCGCGTTCTTTGAGCATCCCGAACGCCTGCGGGCTAGTAACCTCGTGGATGAGGTGCAGCCCGACGAACAGCTGGTCCTGCCCGTTTGGCAGGGTCGTGACTTTGTGCTGGTCCCACACCTTGTCGTACAGTGTGTTCTCACTCATACTGTCTCGTCCCGCCCTTCAGTTCCGCGCTCGTACGCGCGGGTGACACCCTCGTCGGATGCTTCGTGGTCGATGTCTTCCATCGTCTCGTCTGTCTCCTCTTCGGCGTCGCGTTCGCCGCCGTCGGCGGCCACGACCGGGCCGCGGCGGAACACCGCGCCGAAGGTTCCGTTCGTCTGGGGGTGCGTGTGCTCGATGCTCCCCATGGTCGTGCGCGATTCGTTCTGTTCGTCGTCCGTCGGATCCGTGCGTTCGTTAGTCATCTGCTGGGGCTTCTGTCTTCTCTGCGTCGGCGTCCTCACCCCACGCGAACAGTTCGCGCAGGTTCTCGCCGACGGCTTCGATCTGGTGGTTCTGTTCGGCGTCGCGATACTGCTTGTAGGCGGGTCGGTTGGCCTGATTCTCGTTGATCCACTCGCGAGCGAACTCGCCGTTCTGGACCTCTTCGAGGATCTTCTCCATCCCTTCGCGGTCGATGACCTCCTCGCCGCGGGTCAAGCCGCCGTACTCGGCGGTGTCGGAGACGGAGTTCCACATCTCCATGTGGCCGCCCTCGTACATGAGGTCGACAATGAGTTTGAGTTCGTTCAGACACTCGAAGTAGGCCATCTCCGGCGCGTAGCCGGCGTCGACCAGCGTCTCGAAGCCGACCTTGACCATCTCGGTAACGCCGCCACAGAGGACGGCCTGCTCGCCGAAGAGGTCCGTCTCGACTTCTTCCTGAAAGGTGGTCTCGATGACGCCGGCGCGGGTGCAGCCGACGCCCTTCGCGTAGGCCAGTGACTCCTGTTTGGCGTTGCCGGTCGCGTCCTGATACACCGCGATGAGGCCCGGCGTCCCCTCGCCGCGCTCGTAGGTCCGGCGCACGAGGTGGCCCGGCGATTTGGGCGCGACCATCGTCACGTCCACGTCCTCCGGCGGTTCGATCTGGCCGTAGTGGATGTTGAAGCCGTGCGCGAACTGAAGCGTGTCGCCAGCGTCCAGTTCATCCTCGATGGCTTCGTACACGGCCGGCTGGACCGTGTCGGGGACGAGCATCACGACGCGGTCTGCCTCGCTGGCGGCAACATCGGGTGTCTCGACGCGGAGGCCGGCGTCTTCGGCGTCGGCCCACGACGAGGAGTCCTTGCGGAGGCCGACGACCACGTCCACGCCGGACTCATGGAGGTTCAGCGCGTGGGCGTGGCCCTGTGACCCGTAGCCCAGCACGGCTACGGTCTCGTCGTCGAGTGTCGATACGTCAGCGTCTTCGTCGTAGTAGACTGTTGTGGTGAATTCGTCAGACATCTTTCTCTAGTGTTTTCGGGCCGCGATCCAGTGCGGCGGCCCCGGTTCGCACGATCTCCTGCACATCGAACTGCTTGAACGCCTCGATGGCGGCGTCGATCTTCTGCTTGCTGCCCGTGATTTCGACGGTGACCGAGTCGGTCGACGCGTCGACGGCTTGCCCGTTGTACATATCGGCGACCGCATTGACGTCGTCTGGTTTCTCGCCGCTGACTTTCACCAGCGCGAGCTCCCGACGGACGGCCTCGCCTTCGAGCTCTCTGACCGAGATGACGGGAACGAGCTTCCGCAGTTGCTTTTTTGCCTGATCGATCCCCGGTTCGGGCTCCTCGATGAGGATCGTCATCCGGGCTGTGTCATCGTCGGCTGTTGGGCCGACGGTGAGGCTTTCGATGTTGAACTGCCGTCGGCTGAACAGCGCCGACACCTCCGAAAGCACGCCCGGTCGGTGTTTGACCAGCGCTGACAGCACCGCCTGTCGCGGTTCGTGGGTCACTTCGGCCTCGGGGTCGACGCGGATTCCCTGCGTGTTGCGTCGGCCCTTCGGGCGCATCCGTTCGTCCGGCGCGGGGCCCGGCATTCCTCCTGTCATAGTTGATCCAGATGGTCTTCTTCGAGCGCGAACAGGCCGTTGTCACCGCCGCTTGGAACCATCGGGAAGACGTTCTCCCCGGGGTCGATGTGGGCGTCGATGACGCTTGGCCCGTCGTAGTCGCGTGCTTCCTGTATCGTTTCCTCGACGTTCTCGTAGGACTCCAGCGTGAACCCGCGTGCGCCGAAGGCCTCGGCGAGCTTGTCGAACTGCGGGATCCACGGGTACTCCGAGGCCATCCGGCGGCCCTCGTAGAAGCCGTCCTGCCACTGGCGGACCATCCCGACCGCCTCGTTGTTCAGGACGACGTAGGTGATGTCCAGTTGCTCACGCACCGCGACCGACAGCCCCTGGACGGTCATCAGGAACGAGCCGTCGCCGTCGAAGCAGACGACCTCCTGATCCGGGGCAGCGAGTTTCGCGCCGATAGCGGCGGGCACACCGTAGCCCATCGTCCCGAGACCGTGGGAGGACACCCACGTCCGGGGCTCGGTGTACTCCCAGAACTGGGAGGCCCACATCTGGTGTTGCCCGACGCCGGTACAGACGATGGTGTCGTCCGGCGTCATCTCCGAGAACTGCTCGACGACGTATTGTGGCTTCAGCGGCTCGTCGTCGGGCGTGTCGTAGGACATCGGATACTCGTCTTTCCAGACCTGACACTGGTCACGCCACTCGTCGGCGTCCGGGGCGCGCGGCATTGCG